>JAEORN010000030.1 GCA_016840825.1 Candidatus Thorarchaeota archaeon
ATGCAGGAATCTTCATCCTGCTTAGAATACTATTTGGTTCGTTGATCTTTCTCTCCATGGGAACGCTGTTCTACTTGCCCACTGAGGCGATGCTACCAGCCATTGTTTCTATCAAAGGAAACGTGCTTCTGTTCATCCTACTAGTAATAGCGCTCATTCCATTGTCATTCTCTAGTTTGATTTTTGGAATACCACTTAGCAATGCGCTCGCATCTATAAACAAGAAATTCTCATTCTATGCATCACGAGTGAGAGTACTGGAAGCTTTGATCTTCGTCATTGGAATGGTGCTGCTAATTGCAGAGATACCACTATTCTACCAAGTCATGCTGTTTGGCATGATTCTCTATGGAGTCCATCTAATACTAGTTGGATACTTAGTTTTCATTTCGGGCTTTCTGAATCGGATTTCAGGTCTTATCCTCATCATTGGAGGTGCTGCAGGATACCTTCTTGGAAGTCTTATCGGTTTCATTGCTCCAACCTTGGTCCTTTTCTCAGCTGTTGGTATTGCACTTGCAATCGTCTCCGAGGTAATCCTTGCCATTAATCTCATTATTACAGCAAAAAGAACAACCTTTGGAGACCCTGATTCAAGGTCTCGAGTAAGTAGGATCTTGAAGAAATTGGGTGAAGCAACAACAGCAGAGATCGTTGCGGAAGCGACAAAGGATTCAGATGAGTGCAAGGATCGTGCTCCTAGAACCCTTAGGGAGATGGAGCTAGACGGAGAAGTGACAAAGAAGTTCTCAAAAGAGAAGAAGGGATACGTTTGGTCATTGGTTAGCTAGATTTGCTCAAGAAACCTGCTCATCAGATCCAATTTTGTCTGTCCAAATTGAGTTAATATGCATCAATATAGAATAGTTACTGATTTGAGGTTTTAACCATGGGTCAGGATTTTGAGAAACTTCGGAAAGAAGTCATCGAAAAGATGAACAAAGGAAAATCTGGCGACGTCGGAAATGAATTGAGAAAAGTATTCGAAAAAATCGATCCTTCCGAGTTCCAGATGTTTGGTGAGGTCATGAAGGAGGCCATTTTGATCGATCCTGCATTGTTCTCAGAAAAGGCATACATCCTCTTTGACAAGATGATGCGTGCAAGAAAAGCAGACAAATTGGCTGAGTTCGAGCGATTCTTCGTCCAGAACTTTTGCAAGTTACCAGGAGAAGAATTCCATGTTGTTTGTGATGGATGGGTTGAAACAGGCAAGTCTGTAATTAAGGGACAAGTCTTCGTTTCAGACCATCGTGTCATCGCTACTGGAGTTCAAGAAGCTAAAGCAGCACGAGTTAGCGGTGGTGGTGTATTCGCATTTCTAAGCCTAGTCCAACTTGGTAGTTACATGTACAACAAATCCATCATGGATCAGATTGCTAAGGGAATTACTGATAGTGGTTACCAGATGGTAAACTATGGAGTTCTATACCCCGTCCACGGTGGGTACGAAATAGAACAAGAAGCTAAAGGTTTCAGAGCGAAACAGGCGGACCGTGTTAATTACAAGGTTGATGTACCCTATGCTGATAAGAAGGGTAACCAACAAGTCGCTGATATTGATGTGTCGATTGTGGTTAACATCAAAGATCCTGAAATCCAAGCCAAGCTCGATAAGATAGAGTCTATAGTTCGTGCTCATGCTAAGGCATAGAGTTTGAAAGGAATTAATTCGGACATGTATACTCTTTCGGGAGATACATGTTCTGAATTCCATTTTTCTAACATTAAGTAGAATTCATTCCAGATTGACTTCTTCCTCCAACATCTTCACGAGGGTAGCGAGATTCTGATATCTCGATTCAGCAATCTTTTTCCCAGGTGCTGTAAAGATGCTGTCTGCAATCTGTCTAGACACAATTAGATATTCCTGAAGCCGCTCAAGTACATCACTCATTTTTGAGTTTGGCTCAAACCTAACAATATTGAGGATACCTCGGATTGCTGCAGTTATCCCAACCTTTGTCAGTTTGTCTGCTTCCCATACTATTTGATTCTCCAGATTCTCAAGAGGCTTTTCCGCAGTATATCCGCCATGTGATTCTATCGCATCACAGATTCTTTCGGTAGAATCAGAGTCCATACCCTCATCTAAGAGCATCCCGCGAGCACGTTCAGCTCCTAATTCCCAATGATTATAGTTCTTCCATGTTCTTGGTCCTGCGATGTCATGCATCCATGCACCCAAAACAGCCACATCATAATTTGCAGAAGTCTTGCGAGCAAGATACTTAGCGATTTGCGCTGCCTCGAAAACATGATCGTATCTGTAATTGAATGGAGGGACATCCAAACCACAAATCTGCTCTTGCCATTCTCTTACTGCTTCAACTGCACTCTCATCTTCTATGATCTTTCGTATCTTCTCTTCAAGTCCTTCAATCATGTGAATCGTTTTGCATGAATCATCCAATCTTATGAATGTCACCAACAAATGCAAACTGAATATTTTGACTTCCTGAAGGTGCTAGAGATATCTGTTCATCGAGATGCTCTCACGGATGTTCTTGAAGCCAAGACTTTCAATCTTTGAGATAGTGTCCCTACGCTCTATCGAACAGTTGATTGATGCTATGGTTAGTCCACGATACTGAGATTCGATTTCCAATATTCTCGGAATGACATCAAGTAGCAACTCATTATCTCGCTCAAGTAGAAGTGGAGACGACAGATTGATCTTACCTTCTACAGTCGATTGAGCTGCTTGAAGGAATCCTTTGGGTTTCTCTTGTTCGTCCGAGTAGAACGCATAGGTGTTTATCGATTGACCTGCGAGTCGACGAGCAAAGAAACGAATTGCTCTTGATGGTACTAAATCTTTGACAAATTTCTCGCGGCCTTTGATTTCTAGATGACCTGCTGGAAAACAATCATCAAGCATATGAGCGACATCATTGAAAGGAATCGTGTTAACCTCTCGGAGAGTCACTCTCGAAGATGAATCCGTTTCAAGAGATGCGATTGAGTCTGATTCAAAACTACCTGAATGATAGGTGGTCTCAAACCCCTCAGATTTGTATAGACTAACTGCGTTGGTGTTATCAGCTCTGGCACCAAGTCCTACTCTCTTCAAATTCCGTTCCTGTGCAATTTGGAATGATAACCTGAGTAAATCTCGTGCGAAACCTTGTCGTCTATACTCTGGAAGTGTCATTAGATTCCCAACATAGACATGATCCTTCTCGATGTTCAACTGAACGCCACTAGCAATCTTGTTATCCAATGTTCCTACATGGAACTCCATTCTTAGGCCAATCGCTTTGGTTATGATCTTGTAAAGTGGATGTTGTAGCTTCTTCATGAGTCTGCGAAACTCATCTTCATCAATTCGGTCTTGTTCAATACTATCTTTGAATGCTATTTGCATCAGTGTCATGAATTCATCCATCTCGTCAGGTCGCATCCTACGAATCTCACGAGAGGAGCTTGAATGTGTAGCTGTCATAATGATCTACCCTAGACTGGTTACTGTATATCTTGATACTGGAAAAAAGTGACCATAAACTTGGTCACTAACGCAGCTAATCGGATTTCTTCGGATTAATACAAGAGATCTTTATCGTTTTCACAATAAGAAATTCTGGTCTTTTTTCATCATCCCAATAGGCGGTTCTTGGAGATCGTTCTACTATTTCCCTCGGGATTTTTGGTTCACTCATTTCCAACATAACTAGATCATTCTTTACCAGTTCATTGATGTATGAGCTGATAGTTCTTTGAAAATGAAGACCATAGGTTTGTGGGGGGACTACGTCCCAACCAAAATCGAATCGAACAGGCCGTTCATCATAATAGTCCAATATGATACGTACTCTATCTTCGTTTCTCTCGCTATCGGGAGGAACTCTTACACCTGTGGTTGTAGGGAATGAGAAGGCAGGATGAAGGATACTGAACACAAAGATGCCCCCCTCTTTTAGAACATCCGCGATTTGCTTGATGACAGTCCGGTAGTTCTCAATATCCATGAGAGCCATATTGCATACTACCTTGTCATATGGACCATCAAGATGTTTTGATATCTCCTCAGCATTGAGGTTCAGATAGGAGATTCCCAAAGGCTCCTTCTTTTCTTCTTCGATTGCATAATCAAGCATCTTCGAGATATCAATTCCCGTGACGATTGCGCCACGGCTAGCTAAGTTTCTCGCAACATCACCCTTACCGCAGGCTACATCCAGAATCTTATCGTCCTTCTGGACATCAAGCATACGATAGACATCAGGTAATATCCTGTACTTATGATGATAGTTTTCCTCTTCCACAGTCAACCAGTGTGGAGCCATAGCATCCCATGTTGACTTAGGATCATATTCGTCAAGTGATTCAAGTCTCGTGGAGAAGAAGCGCTTTCCCAACGAACGAACTCTTTCTGAACCCCATGCTTGGTGTGGGAATTCCTGTGATCTGAATTCTGATGTAGCACTTGGTGTCCAAATCACGACCCCATCATCTGGGAGAAGCTCACCTGTTTGATATGGATGTATTCCTCTGTACTCGGCGAAATCCAGTGCATGGTTGAGCTTTCCGCAAGAATGACAGGGAATATCATAGTAGTAGTCATAAACCAAAAACTCTTTCCGAATCATCTTCTCTTCTGCACAGTCCACGCACGTGAATACATGACAATCCGGACACCAAGCAATTCCGTTGAAATGCACCTCTTTTCCACATTTCCCACATTGATATTTCCAGTGGATTTCACATCGAGGTGTGAAACTCAGAGTATCGTTTGTTGCATGATTCACCTGATAATCGTCGACAATTTTCGCGTATTGAGAACAATAGAAACATGTAACTTTATGAGAAGAAGTTATAGGCAATCCCCCTTCAGCATTAATTAACTGAGATAGGTTTCTGAACTTAGTGATAAGTGTTTCATGGTCCCCTATTGAAAGGAGTCAATAGCAAGATAATTCGTCTGATCACCTCTTTGAGACAACGCCATATCTCTCAATGAAATCTGATTTGATGATGTCCATAATGACTGTATCGTCACGTTTGCCATCAATAAACCCAGATTCTCTAAGATGTCCCACTAATGAAAATCCAAACCTCTCGTAGAACTGTATTGCCTGATTATTGAATCGATAGACATAGAGACATACATTATGGAGTCCAATGATGTTGAAAGCGAAATCGAGAAGCAGAAGCATAGCGTCCTTACCATATCCTTTTCCTCGTTCCTCTGTATCAAAGATAACGAAATTGTCCACCATACCAGTACCGTTAATCCAGTTGATGTTTGACAAATCAATAAATCCCACAAGATTACTACTTGC
>JAEORN010000222.1 GCA_016840825.1 Candidatus Thorarchaeota archaeon
AATGAGAGTGTAAGCTGTAAGAATGGCACCAAGTAGTAGGAGAATACCTAGTAGTAGTCCTGTTTGGTAGTGCTGAAGATGGATGTATTCTGATTGATCATCATTAATGGGCAATTGGAAAATTGGAATACCGTCTGGCCAGCCAAGAGCAAGGATATAGTTGAATTGATTCACATCATAGTCCCTGTATTGCAAGATTGTAAAGGGAAAGGCATAGGGAGGAAATGCTCTCAGTGCAGTATTGTTCTCTAGTGGAATATCAAGAATTGGAGGTAGACTTGCACTCACTGCGACGATGTAGGATACTATTAAGCCCACGCTCAGCAAGAAATAAAGCTTGGATTTTGCCTGGTAATCGACCAAGAACCATATGACGACAAGGGATACAATAACAATAATCATCTCTAGACCCTCGCTGCACCACTAATACGTCCTGTATGCATCTTCGAATAATATCTTTTGGATGCTTCAAACTTCGTACAAAAAGGGGATACGTTGTTACTTCACTGCATGTAGAATGATTGCGGCAGTACCTGCAGGACCGATATCGACTCTCGCGTCAAGACTGACACATTCTCCCAAATCCATCTCTTTCCTGGAGAACGAACTGCTACTTCCAGAGAGAATGATTACAATCCTCTCTCCCGCTTCTACTGCGTTCTTCAACTCACCAAGATTCACTCGTTCCTTGGTCAATACTGGTGAAGCAATCATGATAGGTTTCTCAACCTCGAGGAGCTCTAGTACGTCCTTAAGATCAGGAAGAACTATGAAGTTCTTTTTCATCTTCATCGCTAGTTTGTTCGCATCAGGCACACCGTTCTGAGCGGCAGACCCTTCTGCTCGGGAGATAATGAAATTATGGTAGTCCATACCATAGACGACCTGAGCAGTGTCGATGACTTTTGCTGCTGAGTGAACATTGTGTAACACGATGAACAGGTTATTCATATCATTAGTCAATTTGGTCTTTGACCTCCTTAGCGATGAGATGAGATATCAATGGGGGTACAGATTCTCCTACTTGATTGTATTGGCTTTGCAACGGACCCAGAAAGACAAAGTCATCAGGATAGGACATGAGCCGAGCATGTTCCCTGACGGTGAGTAGGCGATTCTCATACGGGTGAATATATCGAGAGAGTCCGATAATTGATGTAGAATAGCGGTTAGGATACAAACGGACCCAATTGGGCATGGTCTTCCCACTTGAAGCCCGGAAATGCTTGACTCCTTTGCCCCACGAAGTTCTTCGTATCTGTTTCATCTTCTCATCACTGACTGTGTTGTAGACATGGTTAGGAACAGGCTCATTACAGGTGAATATTGCATCACGATCAAGAGAAGGCAGGTCGCCTATTGTCTCCATGACTGTGGGAGGGCTCTGCCTAGGAAGACTTAGCTTGATATTACTGATGAACAGTCTCAATCGTTTTGAAGGGTTACCATGTTGATGAGACCTTACAAGATTGAAATGTACATCCTCGATACCAGCACGATGGAACTCTCTCAATGCGATATCGCGTCCTCCATTTATCATCAATGCGGCGACATTTTCGATGACATAGGCATTTGGCGATAAGTCGCCAATCAAACGAATCGTATCGAGTAGCAAGCGAGCGGTTCCGGTCCCGTATATCCTCTCGATTGCAGGAGTATCACTATTAGGATTGGCAAGACTAAACTCCTCGCAGGGTGGAGAGGCTATGATAATGTCAGGAGTATCACCTAGTACATCGATAATCTCATTCGCATGAAGAGAGCCGATATCGGTCTGAGTCACTTGTGCCTGAGGATAGTTATGAGAGTATGTTTCTAGAGGGAGTGGGTCTATCTCAATCCCAAGGTGTGTTCCCTTGAAATTCGAAGTGAAGCCGTGGGAGAGTCCACCCGCTCCACAAAATAGGTCTAGAACTCTATACATTCTCATCCCATCACAATGCTTTGTCTATCATCCTGATGCAGGGATTTCTTTATCAAGGGTGGCATATGAAACGACCAAAGACAGGAATCCTGCAGAGCTTCTGTTTTTGCCTAAGGAAGAGTTCAAAAGCACCGACTTGATACGGGCGTTTCACAGCTTGGATTGAGTGTGAAACTATGGGCGTTGGAGCAGGCCATGGAAAAAGCATCCTTTTCGGAGAGCATTTTGTAGTATATGGTATGCCATCGTTGGCAGCTGGAATAGACTCGGTAACAACTGCCAAGGTCACCAAGAAGGAGTGGCCTGGATGGACCCTTGATGATAAGCGACCAGAGGTTCCTGGATATAAAGAGAAAAAGATGGACGAACAAAAAGAATCTATCAATAATGTGCTTAGGTTCTTGGGATTGGATACTTCAGACCAGGGTATTCACATTGAGCTGGGTGGTGATCTAATCTGTGCATCTGGCTTTGGAGCTAGCGCAGCTAGTTGTGTATCACTAGCACGGGCAGTTAACGAGGAGTTCAACCTTGGACTTGATGATGCACAGATAAATGAGGCTGCTTTTGAAGGTGAGAAGGGATACCATGGGACACCATCAGGGATTGACAATACCGCATCTACCTATGGAGGGCTCGTCTGGTACATTAGAGACCTGAAAGGAGGTGCACCTACATTCAAACCTATCAAACTTGATAGCTCAGTACACCTAGTCATTGCATCAACGGGAATCACCGCAAGTACGAGTGAAGTTGTTGGTGATGTCAGAAAGAAGAAGGATGCTGACCCAGATTGGTTCGATGCTATATCAAAGGAGTACGAAAGGCTGGTAAACAGTGCATTAGAAGCTCTAAGAAGCAGTGATTTGAAGAAAGTGGGAGATTTGATGAATCGCAATCATGAACTCCTGCAAGAACTGACGGTATCCTGTAAAGAGCTCGACAGTTTGGTCAAGGTTGCGAGAGAGAATGGAGCCATAGGAGCAAAGATGACTGGTACTGGTAGAGGCGGAAATATGATTGCCATTGCAAAGGATGAAACTACCATAGATAGGATTGCAGCTGCACTTGAGAAGAACGGAGCTGCTTTTGTGATCAAGACATCATTTGGTACATAGTGGAGGTGTTTGGATGATACTGGAGAACTACTTGAAGATACTAACAGAGAAAGGAGCGCTCACAACAATAAAGAAACCGATCTCAAAGAACTACGAGATTGCAGGAGTCTTGAAATCCTTAGAACCGACACCAGTTCTGTTTGAGAACGTACAAGAGTCAGAGTTTAGAGTTGCAGGCAATCTCTTTTGCACAAAAGGACAGATTGCTGATTACTTTGGGATTAAGACGGAGGAGATTATTCCGACCTTAGCACAGGCTATTGGAAATCGTAGTGTTCCTGAAGAGGTCGATGATGCTCCGTGCCAAGAGGTAGTTGAAAGCGCTATTGACCTTGATATGCTGCCTATTCTATTGCATAACAAAGTGGACGGCGGACCATACATCTCATCCGGTGTAGTGGTTTCATCAGATCCAGAGTTTGGTCAGAACCTCGACTTCCATCGTGCTATGCAGCTTGAGAAAGACAAGATGGTAGCAAGAGTGGTTTCAGGACGAGATTTTGCGAAATTCTTAGAGCGAAATGGTGAGGTTGATGTGGCATTTTGTATAGGCAATACTCCAGAAGTGCTTATTGCAGCTGCAACATCCGTAGAAACTGGGGTCAACGAACTTGAGATAGCTAATGCTTTGAAGCCGATAAAGGTGACAAGAGCTAAGACTGTAGACCTTCTAATTCCAGCCGAAACTGAATTTGTACTTGAAGGGCGAATGTACCTTAGGGAAAGAACCAAAGAAGGCCCGTTCATAGATTTGACTG
>JAEORN010000223.1 GCA_016840825.1 Candidatus Thorarchaeota archaeon
CTGTGTAATGACTAAGGATTTTGACACAGACGATACATCAACTCTTAGAATGACGTGAATCGAGAGATTAATCAGAGATGTTACCTCATTCAGACCAAATCTTTACTGAGGTAACCAGCTTTGGATTCTCTCGATAAGAAGATCCTGCTAGAGCTCATTGTCAATTGCAGGATTAGCTATAGGGATATTGCACAGAGGATAAATCTTTCACCATCCTCAGTAAAGAAACGGATGGACTACCTTGAAGATGCAGGTTTCATAGATAGATATATGGTTACACTTCACCCAGATTTCACCAATTCAAGATATGCAACATTAATTGCCAAAACTGATGCCTCGGTAAAGATTAGTACATTCAGAGATAAGACGATTCCTTTTGATGGGGTCTACATGATATTACCATTCATCAATGGCAATTACTATGTCAGTATTGAATATTCAAAAAAATCAGAATTGCAGTCATTGAAAGACTTGGTTAGTTCAATTCCAGGTGTAAATGAAGTGGAGGTATATGATGTACTACCTCCCGAACTGACAGCGGGTCTACCTGAAGCTCCAGATTTCACCAAGAATGAGTTAATGGTATTGAGTCAGTTAGCAGTAGATGCAAGGATGATGGACTATGACATTGCTGCCAATCTTGGATGGACTACAAAGAAAGTCAAGCAGATTCTCGATGATCTTGTAAGAAATCAAAAAGTTGCATTTGGGCTTCTCTGGAATCCGAATCTCGGTCGAGATATAGGGTTCAATGTGATTATTACATACGATAGTGCAATCACTTCAGCAAAGGCAATCACTGATTGGCTAGGAAGAGAGTATCCAGTCTCATACTTCAATTCAAGAGTGGTTGAGTCAAAATCAACACTCTTCGCGGTCTTTACACTTGAACGGATTGTTGAGATGGAACCAATTGTAATGGCAATTCTAGAACTAGATGGAATCACAACTTGCTATGCAATGACATATTATAACGCAATTATTGGTAAGACTCTGAGCCGCTTGAGATTGGAAAGGATATTAGCACTTGAAGGACTATGGCCTCCAGTTGAGCAAAATGACACTTGAACTCAGTACCTTTTACATTGTCACAAATAGCCCTTTGTCAAACCTTAAGATATGAAACAACACAGTTCGAATGAGCATTATGAGTAACCCGTTAGATGAGAAATTGGAGATTGCTCGAGATATTATGAGGAGCAAGAAAGTACTAGTAGCTTTCAGTGGAGGCGTAGATAGCACAGCACTTGCTTCACTTGCAAAAGATGTTGCTGAGAGAGTACTCCTTTTGACAGTAAATAGCCCTACGGTTCCTTCTATTGAGAAAGCAACAGCAAGAGAAGTTGCGGCAGAATTGGGACTTGAACATGACGAAGTAGATGTTGACTGGCTGGGCAATGCAGAACTAATTGAGAATCCAAAGAATCGCTGCTATATCTGCAAGAAGCAATTGGCGCAGATTTGGAGTATTATGGCCCATCAAAGGGGATTGGACATGGTGGTTGAGGGCTCTAATGCCACTGAAATGCAAGGCTATAGACCAGGGGCTGCTGCATTGAAAGAAGAAGGTATCCAGTCACCCCTTCTTGAGGCAGGCCTAACAAAGACTGAGATCCGTCAATACTTGAGGCAGAAGGGGATATCTATAGCAGAATCTCCCTCCATGGCATGTATGGCAACTCGCTTGCCATATGGAACTCGGGTTACACAAGAGAAATTGGATATGGTGGAGAAGATTGAATGCGCAGTAATGGAAATCTTTGATGTTAAGACCGTACGTGCGCGTTATCATGGTGATATTGTCCGGATAGAGATTGGCAGTGATGAGAGAGAGAAGGTTTTTGATATAGAGAAACTGGATAAAATTCACTCAATCGGAAAATCGATTGGTTTTACCCACGTCACCTTTGATGCAAAGGGGTATCGTACAGGATCAATGGATGAATAATCAAACTGCACCAGTTTTGGTAAAGTCGGCCTCCTCCCCAGTCCACTCCTTTACCATACCATATAATTGCCTAACCTGCTCAGCATTTAACTTCTGTAGCTTGGAGGTTATCCAATTACGCATGATGTAGTTGTGTAGATATTCTTCCCTCAATCTTTTGGTGGCTTCAGTCACATGCTTAACCTTCTGATATGCGAATACTTTTACTAGATATCTGCATTTATTAAGATATAGGTTTTTGTAAAAATCTATAATATAGCTAATACACACAAATGAGTTGATTCTGAGGTTTACTAAGGAATCTGCAACCGTCTTTTGTAACAACAATGTCCTCCTCAAGACTTACTTGTCCATAATTCTTGGTTGTTACATATAGTTCAAGGGTAAACACATTGTTAATCTCAAGTTTACCGCTAGGACTATCACCATATTTCTCCCAAAAAGGACCTAACAAGGTACCACCATCATGTGCAAGTCTTCCAAGCTGATGTCCCAGTGCATGCTTGTATTCTTGATAGCCTTGCTTGATGACGAAGTTTCTTGCTATGGTGTCTATCTCATTTCCAGTCACGCCGGGCTTGATAGAATCAGCAGCTAATTGAATTGCATCACGCACAGTGGAAAAGGCATGAGTAATTTCATGAGGAACATCTTTTGGAGAGCCAAAAAAGAACATCCTTTGAATGTCTGAGCAATAGCAATCATACTTAACTCCAAAATCAAAGTGAAGAAGATGTCCGTCCTTTGTCTTGTTGTTCGTTGGTCCAGAATGTCCGAACTCCTTGTTTGGTCCAGCATCAACTGCAGGATTATGATCTGGATGCCACGCGCCTGTGACACCTCGTTCGGCCATCATCTGATGCATCCGATTATAGATTCGTTTTTCGGTCATCCCGATTTTGAGTTCACTACAGATATCGCGAAATATCTGTTCGGTGATTTGCACAGCACGTTCAATACGTGCCAATTCAGTAGGGGTCTTTCGACCTCGTAGCTTTCCTATGAATTTCTCGGCAGAAATCAGCTTCTTGAGATGTCCACTTTCTTTGAGATACTCCTGTAGCATCTTATACATACCCAACGAAAGACCGTCGGCTGAAACATCATTTACACTGTAGTTTATGGCAATCTCTCGGGGATTTATTCGATTCAATTCAGAATTTAGAGGCTCACTGATGCTTTGGTCATAGGTAACTATCCGATTGAAAATATTCTTTGATCTGATGCCATCAGCATCAAGACTCCCAATAATCGCTATCTTCTCACCATCCTTAGTGTATAGCAGCGCTGATTGCCAGACAAGGTCTGCCCCTAGTATTAGCTCAAGAACAGGATCTGCCATCTGAGAGGTTTCTCGAACCCATACTAGCCAGGCGTCTAAGTTCATCTCTTTCAATATCGAACAAGCCTGCTCGCTCTTTTCTATCTCTAGAATTGATTTCATAGGAACATCCCCACTCACTCGTCAACGAAGGAAGTCCTTAAGAGCTTACTTGCAGTTTAGGGATTGAACCGCGTCACGGGAGTTCTAAGATGTGAGCGTTGATATTACAGGAGTAGGATTAGTAACTATTGCACTTCTCCTAAGTTTCTACGCCACAAAAATATCGTTCGATCTTTTCAAGGACTTGAATACCCATTTCTTTCAATACGGAACTTATGCCTATGCAAGCTTGAGCATAATGATTAGTGGGTACTACTTCCCTGCGGTTTTTTCATCAATAGATTATCAGCAATCTGTGACAACTGCACAGCTAATTCTTGCATCATTCGGAATCCTTGCTTTGGCATTTATGGTACATGCGATAGAATATGTGAAAAGGAGTCCCAATGAATCGATTATCAATACAGCGTTCATTCTAGCAGGTGGAGTCGCTGCCAGTAGGTTCATACCGGGGCAATACTTAGTACAATGGACAGGATCTGGGTGGCAGCAACATTACGGCATATCCGTAATTGGATTATCTACTCTACTATTCATCTTTCTTTGCGTCGTTTTAGGACCTGTTATTCTCAATGTGATTAGACGAATAAGGGAAGCTGACAGCTACAAGAGAGAGGGAAGTTTGCTGCTTCTTGGTTTCGTTGCTCTGCTTTTAGTTTACGGTGTCTATATGATAATATCCATTTCATTGGGAATTCAAATCCTACCTTCTAGTATCAATTATTATCTCTTCATGTTATTAATTGCAGGATTCACTGTAATGATAGCAAGGCTGTTATTGTTGTATCCAACATTATTCTTCTCTGCTAGCTATGATATCTTTGAGCTACAGCTTGTTTCTAAAACAACCAACGATGTGGTCTATCGGTATTTGTTCCATTCCGATGATATTGTTCAAGACTTGATGGGAATACCTATCGCGCAAACTAGCATAAAGCAAGTTTTCAACGAGGCTTTAGAGAAACCTGGGAATGTGAAGAGTATCAGAGTGAAAGATATCGAGGTGCTTGTAGCAGAGGGGGAAAGATTGTATGGAATGTTGCTAACTCATAGAGGCTCTACATTATACTATAGATTGCTTGTGAAATCAGTCGAGTTATATGAATCCGAATTTAGCAATAATGGAGACCAAAATATCTCTGAATTCTCCAATATCATTGGTATCTATTTCCAATTTGCCATCCATAGGAAGCAGACAAAAATGGAGGTGTTTGAAGCTGGCAATTGATGTACTTTTAGTTCTTTCATCATTGATACTAATTTCGTTGAGTGGACTATCAGTATATCAAATAAATAATCTATATGCAAAGATTGGTACTCGCTTCTTTCAATATGCAAGTAGCTTCTCTCTTTGTTTGCTAATTTGGGTCATTCCGTCTTTGATCATGGGATTACTGAATTCCCCAGAGTACTATGATGTAATTATTAGAACTCAGTATCTTCTGCGCCCTTTCGGTTTTCTGGCCGTATCGCTCATGATTACAGCTATGGAGAGTGTAAAAAGTGAGAATAGAACGATGCTCACCAATATTTCGTTCTTGTTTTCAGGGGCTTTGATAGTGGGAATCTTTTCGCCTTCTTCTATAGTTATCACTTGGACAGCAATTGGTTGGATAACTACATATTCAATGGAATTCGAATTCGGAAGATTGGTACTCTTTGCAACTGTTATTTTTTCAGCCGTACCACTTGGTATTAGACTCTATCGAAGACTTGCGAACTTTCTGCAAAAGGATAAAGTGATCAGTTTCCTTTTTTGGTTTACAGTTGCATTTACATCAACAATACTTATTCTCCAACCTTTGCAGCAACTGGTGCCTGATGTTCTAATATGGTTGTTTCAGCCGTCAACCTTCATTTTAGACATTACCCTCTTTGTGCTTCTAGTCACGTTTCTTTTTCAGAAGCATCCAACAATCCTTTTTGTAGAAACTCATGAAACAAGTGAATTGTATATTATCAAACAGGAGAGTGGATTGCCACTCTATCATTTCGAATTCAGGGGTGGCAGATCAGGGGGATCGGAGATAATCTCAGCATTTTTCACGGGAATAAAACACTTCGTGAAATACTCTCTCGGAAAGGGAGAGATTGAAAGTATTCAGGTTGGTGATCAGGAAATGATTATCAAGGAGGGAATCTATACATATGGAATTCTGATTGCCAAACAAAGTTCGGAATTAACGCGAAATCTCTTAAGAATATCAGTCGATTCTTTTGAGAAGATCTACCAATTCAACAATGTAGATTATATCGAGCTAAAAAGGATGAAGGCTTTCGATTCGATAATTGAACGGTATTTTGAGTTCGCCATCATCCGGTAGATGAGATTTTGTCTTTAGTAACTTCCATAGAGTTATAAGCAAATTAACTATATTGAATTATGAAATTGAATAACGCTAGTGATAATGAGATGAATGACACAGAGCCAGACGAAACATTGGATTGTGTAGGGCTGTATTGTCCACAACCACTCTTTCAAACTCGAGAAGCTATTGATCAACTTAAACCAGGTCAAATTCTTGAATTACTAGCAGATGATCCAGCTGCTGAAGAGGACATTAAACGATTTGCGAAGAGAACTGGACACATATTGATTAGCTATGAGAAGATGGACGATGGAGTACAGCGTTTTCTATTGAAAAGAAAGGAGTAATGAGAAATGAGTTCAATATTATATGTACAAACAAGTGACGACCCAGAACGGCAGTATTCACCATTTGTATTGGCTCAGAGCGCGAAAGCTATGGATATTGATGCAAAAATATACTTCCTTGGACAAGCCCTGCGTATTCTTCAGCCAGGGGCAGCTGAGAAAATAAAAGCGGGGAGTTTCCCAAACTTGGCAGATATAATCAAGCAAACGATCAAAATGGGAATTCCAGTGTATGTTTGTGAGGCGTCAAAACAAATGCTGGGTTGGGACGATGTCAAGCTCGATCCCGCATTCAAAATTGTTGGTGCTGCAACTCTGAACGATCTTGCCCTAGAAGCAGATACCACTATGTGGTTCTAGGGGTGTATTTGATTGGAGAAACAAATCTATCTTGATTATCAAACGGCAAAACCCGTCGATCATCGTGTCGTTGATGAGATGCTTCCCTGGTTTACCGAAAAATTCGGAAATCCCTCTTCTCTTCATAAGGTAGGAGATGTTGCAACAGATGCTTTGGAAGCAAGTAGGGAAAGAATAGCTGAATTCATCAAAGCTGATCCTGATGAGATTATCTTTACATCAGGTGCAACAGAAGCAAGCAACCTAGGAATAATTGGTTATGCTTTGAAAAACAAACGGAAAGGGAATCATATCATAATCTCTGAGATTGAGCATGTGTCGATACATAATATCGCAAAGTGGCTGGTTCAGAATGGATTCGAGGTCTCTAAGGTACCAGTTGATCAATATGGAAAAGTGAGGCTAAATAAACTGGAAAAACGAATTAGAGATGATACCATCCTAATATCTGTAGGTTATGCTAGCAATGAGATTGGTACTATTCAAAATGTGCAGGAAATTGGATCATTAGCAGAAGAGAGGAATATTGCATTTCACACTGATGCAGTCGCCGCAGAAGGAATAGTGCCTATAGATGTACGTCGTGATAAAATCAACCTTATGTCACTTTCATCCAATGACCTGTATGGACCTAAGGGACTTGGAGTTCTCTATATGGAAAAGAAATTCAGAGTGAATCCTATCATGATGGGTGGGGGTCAGGAAAAAGGAATTAGATCTGGAACAGAGGATATAGCATCAATCGTTGGGATGGCAAAAGCAGTCGAAATAATGGACAAAGAGATGGAATCTGAAGTAGCGAGATATAAGATTTGGCAGAAGAGGATCATTGAAACAATACATGAAGTTCCGGATAGCCACCTAAATGGACATCCCACTGAACGTCTTGCAAATATTTCTCACTTCAGGTTCGATGGAATAGAAGGCGAGTCGATTCTTCTAATGTTCAAAGACAAGAACATCGCAATATCAACAGGGTCAGCGTGCACCTCAAAGACCCTTGAACCATCTCATACACTAATCGCAACGGGGCTTCTACATGAAGAAGCTCATGGCTCGCTTCAAATCACAACTGGCAGATTCAACAAGGATGAGGATATCGACGCAGTACTCGAATCTGTCCCGCCAATTGTATCAAGACTTAGAGAATTATCACCAATCTATACTGAATCAAGAACAATGGGGGTGAAACAATGAAATCAACCAAATACTCAGAAAAAGTACTCGATCATTTTCGCAATCCTAGAAATGTCGGAACTCTAGAAGGGGACGATGTTGCCTATGGAAAGGTTGGAAATCCAACATGCGGTGACATTATGGAGATGTTCATCCGAATAGACGGAGATAAGATAACTGAAGCAAAATTCAGAACATTTGGATGTGGATCAGCAATTGCCACTACCAGCATGACCACTGAGATGGTAGTTGGTATGACTCTGGATGAAGCTATGAAGCTTACAAGAGAAGATGTGGCAGACGAACTCGATGGACTTCCACCAATCAAGATGCATTGTTCAAATCTCGCAGCAGATGCATTGCATGAAGCAATAAAGAGCTACAGAAAAGGACGTGGAGAATTAGTCGAGGAAGACGCTGCTGAAACTGAAGCAGAATCAGCTTGTCTTATTGGACAAGAGGAATTTCTTGACAAAGGAGTTTTTACTTCTATGGAAAACACTGATGCCTTCAGAGATATGCGAACCCTTGTAGTTCATTCAGGTGACGAATCTATACGTGCGGCATTGGATCTTACAGACGTCACAGACCGTGTTGTACTTCTGACTCCTGAAAAAGAAATTGTGACAACAGATGAATTAACACAGGAATTGGAAAATTCGTCAGTGAAAGTTCTCTTTGATTCTAGGCTTCTAGAGATTAGAGGCGATGATGAAGTCGAGAAGGTTCTGATACGAAATCTCGATGAAGATGAAGACTACGAACTATTCGTTGACGCAGTCCTTCTTATTGATTAGAGCAATGTTGAGGTCTCCTATGAGACCTCCACTCCTTTTGTTTGCTGAGTTTCGATCCAATGGAATCCAAAAATTGAATACACCCCAAATATCTTCTCAGATTCATGATTCTCCTTCGAAAAGCCATCGAATCTGATTTTGATCTATTAAAGGAAATGTACGTGAGAGATGTTATGCCAGATGATGAACTCGCTGGTGCCTTCGCACATGATCTACTATCTCAGATGGAAACTATTCTCTGCTTTTACGATGATAACCTATGCGGAACAATATCATGGGCAATTCGGGGGGGAATGGATGATGGCATAATAGAAATAATTGGACTAGGAGTGACTGAAAGGTACAAACGAAAAGGGATTGCGACAAGACTTGTTAACCAAGTTTTTGTAGATTCAAAAGAAAAGTTCTCATCAAAAAAGCACAAACTTAGACTAGCATTCCTATTCATGGAAGAGAGTAATGAGGTAGCAAGACAGTTCTATCTGAAACAGGGATTCCAGGAAGCTGCAATGATCAGCGAATTTTATCCCTCAGATGGGGCTTCAATCTTCATCAAGAAACTCTAACAGATTCAAAACTCTGATATGGAACACATACTCCTTCTTGGATATGACCTCCGAGGACTATAATGGAATTGGAACTCTTTCAGAGGGCTCACTTCATGCTAGTCTGAAAGAGTGGTATCGCCAACCAGGAGACGAGATTGAAGCTCAAGTAGACGGATATTACATAGATATCGTTCGTGACGGACTTCTAATCGAGATACAAACCAGGAATTTCGGAGCTCTAAAGGATAAACTCATGGCATTAATTCCAAATCATAGAATTCGACTCGTGCATCCGATCCCAAGAGTAAGATGGGTAGTAAAAGAGAGCTTGAATGGTCAAGAAATGAGCAAGCGAAAGTCGCCAAAGCAATCTAGTGTCCTTAATGTCTTCGAGGAGTTAGTTAGTATTCCCACGCTGTTGGTCCATCACAACTTTGAGTTGGAGGTCCTTGAAGTCTTTGAAGAGCAAGTCATGCAGAATGATGGGAAAGGGAGCTGGAGAAGAAAGGGATGGAGTGTAGTAGACCGTCGATTAGTTGGCGTGTCTGAACGCCATCTTTTCAATACTGCAGAAGATCTGGTAAAATTGATACCCCCCGACCTTGAAACACCATTTACAAATATGGACCTTGCGAGGTCTCTGGGCTGCTCAAAACGGATTGCTCAGAAGATGACATATTGTCTTAGAAAGATGAAAGTCCTTCAAGCAAAAGGAAAGAGAAATAGAGCGATACTTCATGTTTTCCAGTGATTCTTATATGTGCCAATCTTGATGTGAATGATGTGAACCCTGAATCCAAGACTAAAAAGAAGCGGAAAAAACCGTATATCCCTCATAGGGCTGCCGCTGAGTTTCAACCTACAGAAGATTGGACACGAGATGAGGCCAAGCGCATCTTTCAATCAAGAGAATCTACTTTTCCTTTAGATGTCGTTCACTATCAAGAATGTATAGATGGAATGAAGAAGTTACCTGAAGAGTCTATAGATGCCATTATTGCAGACCCTCCATTTGGTATATCATTCACTGGGAAAGAGGCAATCTATAACCGTGATGATTCGTTTGTAGTTGAAGGATATCACGAAGTCAAAGAGAACTATGATTCATTCACAAGAAATTGGATTTCTCAATTACCTCGCATTCTCAAAGCATCAGGAACAGCGTGGATTTTTAGCGGATGGACGAACCTTCGAGATGTTCTTGATGCTATTGAAACCACAGAATTAGCAATAATCAATCACATCATTTGGAAATATCAGTTCGGAGTATTCACGAAGAAAAAATTCGTAACCAGTCATTACCACCTCTTATTCTTGGCAAAGCATCCGAAGGATTACTTCTTCAACAAGATTGAGCACTATCCATTGGACGTCTGGGAAATAAATAGAACCTACAAGAAGGGAGAGAGGAAAAATGGAACAAAGCTCCCGACAGAATTGGTGATGCGGTGCATAGACTTCTCTACACGACCGGGAGACATAGTGTTAGATCCGTTCATGGGAAATGCTACGACCGCAGTTGCGTGTAAGGGATCCTATAGACATTACATTGGCTTTGAGATAAACCAATCAATGAAGGAAATCATTGACTATAATCTGAATCTTCTTGAATTGGGTGAACTCTATACTCCATACTCTGAGAGGAAAGATGAGCTTGTAGAGAGGGCAAAAGCCAAGTTCAAGACGATGAGCAAGCATTAGTAGCTCGGCTCATACAAATTCTCGAACTTCTGTTATCCGTATTTCTTCCGAATCCTCTTGATTGCCTCATCCGTAGGATACTCCCATCTAAGGTCATCCTTGACGAAGTAAGTTGTAGGCGACTCAAGCGGTGCATCCGTAATGTCGTGCACTATTTGTACGAAATAGCTATCCAAGTATTTCCGCATATGTGTGATTCCCCGAAGGAGACCAGTGATTTCTGTACCGTAAAGACGAATCCTTGCGCAATATCGATGCCGGGACTCCATCGTTATCTCAGCAGGAAAAGGCAATCGATAGAATGCAGACAAGATACACTCAACGTCATCAGGGATATCCATGTAGAGATAGATATAGAGAGGCTGCTCTATCTTCCTTATTATCCATCTATATCCTTTGATGATATTTGCCTCCTCAAGTCGAGTTATCCGTCTCTTTACCTGTGTTTCAGAAAGATCGATAATCTCTCCAAATTCCTTCAATGTTCTATTCGATTCTCTCTTTAGCTCAGTCAATAGGATTACATCTTTCTCATCAAAATCAATTGGAGCAGGTTCGTACTCCATGTTGAAAGTAATAGCGTCACCTGTAGATATGCATCCTTCAGCCTCTCGAATCCATTGTGCCCAATCCCAATTCCAACCCTTGTTGTATTCGAAATACTTGAAGTCCCCACGTCGTGATTCGTAATCAGTCATATAATAGTAGTAATAATCCCTTGCAAGCCCCAAAGATACTAGTTCATCTGCGAGGCGAGTAATTCCATCCAATTCATCTGTTGAAAGCATGGCATGAATCATATACCCATTATAGCGACCATATGTCGGACCATGATAATAGAACCATGGAATCGAATTGATGACTTCCTTGAGTTCTTGTGACCGATCATGGTTCTCTTCGAGGATTAGCATGCAGTCGCCCATTCCAAGTTTGATCTCGTGGGTTTGTGCGAAGAGCTGCGCGAGATACCCTTCATCCTTTAATCGCTTTAGCCGGTAGCGTATCGTTCTTGGGGCATACTTGGCTATCGTTGCCAGTTCTTCTGTGGAAACCTTTCCGCCCAGTGTTGACAATGCGCCCATGATTTCTAGGTCCTTGTTGTCGAGACCCTTCAGAGGTTTCCTTCCTTTTCCAACCTTCTTCAATTATTATTCAACCTTCTACATGTGGCTTTCCTACGAGCTCACGCTGCCCCGCACGGCACATTTTGGAGATAGAGAGATAGAAAATGTGCCGTTGTATTACACGTTGCTTTTGGCAAAAATGTTATATATAATTGCCGAAAATAGCAATAGTGTAGGTAGACAACTCAAGTCGCGAAAACGGGTGCGAAAGGAGTTAGGCAGCATCGCTAGCCTAGACCTCTATCTCCATTGAGTGTGATAATAATGCTAACAGCCGATCTCCCAAAAAGTGCGTTAATCATTCTTGATCATCTGAGGACAAGTGGTCCCATGAGTCCTAAACAGATAACATCCAAGTCACAACTTCCTCCGAGGACGGTTAGTTTCGCTTTGCAGAAGTTGATGAAGCAGAAGCTCTGTAGAAAGATTCCAAATCTGTTAGACATGAGACAACCAACATACCATCTGAATGACGAGATGATAAGAGATCTTAGACAGCATATAACCAAACTAAAGGTCGAGATGGGAATTCAGCTCAAGAGCTTCTAGGCACATATCCGCCTCATAGAGGCCTTTTGCTTCAATTGCTGATGATTCCCATCATTTCCGTTCATTCAAATCTACATTATCGTTTCTTCAGTAGTATGACAACTACCAAAACTACCACAATTCCAGCTATTGAAAGAGCACCGAATAAGAAGAGCTCCGAGGTGTCAGGAATGGTCGTCGAAGGGGTAGTTGGGGTTATCGGAGGAGTATCAGTAGTGGGTGGGCCCAAAATCCTGAAGGCTTCATTCTTGAGTGTGTTACTCAAGAGCGAAGACGCCCCAGAACCCCAATTGGTGAATTGAATTGTCCCAAACTTGCCCCCTTCGATTTCGTATACACTAAATCCAGCTGAGTATCCAACCATGCTTCCAGACGGCTGAAGGAATTGCTTCATGATTGCTGCATTCTCAGGTAGAAACACCTGAGCTTCGCCATAAACACCATCATTCAAAACTGCGATAAGAAATTTGGCCATGTCAGATACTGTTGTGATTAAACCGCCTGCTCCATAACCGTAGTCCCTATAGACTGGTAGTTGTAACAAGCTTCCGTTGCTAAGTTTTTCATGCGGAATTGCAACTGGATTAGAAGTTTCAGTAATGTTGAAGACGGTATCACTCATTCCTAATGGAGATAGGATATTGTCATGGATGTACTTGCTCCATGTATCATTGGTGATGTGTTCTAGTAGGAAGCTCAAGAAAAAGTAACCTGAGTTTGAATAACTCTTTGTTCCTAGCGTATCTTTCCACGCATCAGGATTGTTGATATTCGTGCTATTAATGATTTCACGCAATGGTAGACGAATGCCATTCCATTCAGGGACATCTGGCAAATCTCCAGGAATGCCATTGTCTTGAAGTATCTGACGGACAGTAGGATCGAACCATGGCTGTCCGAACTGGTAGGAACCTGCCATCCCAGCTTTATGTTCAAGGATCATCCTAATCGTGATTATTGTCCCCGGGGAATATGTATTTCTGACTTGGAAGGGGAGATAATCGCTTACATCATCATCAAGGTCAATAGTACCATTCTCATAGAGCTTTACAAAAGCTGCTGCAGTAAGCGTCTTGGTAATAGAGCCCGTTCGAAAGACAGTATCCAATGTCGGTTGATTTCCGAAGCCTTTAGCCCAGTAGAGAGTATCATTGATGATTAATGCTGCTTGCGCACTGGGAATACCAGATGCATCAAATGCCTCCTGTGCAGCAGTCGCACAAGTATCTGAAACCGCACCATACTCCGTAGTTTCCACAGCTGGGACATAGAATGGCACCAGAAGAAAGAACAGGAGAACCACGAAGATTGATGTAACCATTCTCACCTTAAGACCACCCAACCAGCATAGTTTATTGTTGAATTGATTAGATTAGTTTCTAATAAACCGCTATAGACAGTCTACTATGGTACGAACTAGACTGTAGCTATGAACATATTGATAGAATTGTGTGCCTCTGATGCGAGCGAAATCACCAAACTACGCAGTCCAGTCCAGTAATCTCTGCTCTCCTTCAAGACTTCGAATTTCAGTGACATCTTGGGAAACCTCTAATGTTCCCATGAATTCGCCTTTCTCATCTCTAACTGCATAATAAGATATGACAATGAATCGTCCACCGAGTTGAATCCAAAATGTGGCTTTACTCTGTGTTCCTGCTTTAAAAGAATTCAGAATGGCTTGTACCTTGTCATAGCTCTTGTGAGGATGACAATTGATAACACTTCTGCCAATCACGCCAGGACTTCTGGGGAAGATGCGATCATCAGTTGCAGAGTAGTAAGCCACTTTTTCATCAGGTCCCACAAAGGAGATATCAAGAGGAAGAGTCCGCAGGACTAGATCGATTTCCTTGAGTGTCAAGCTTCCAGTATTCAGCTTAATCTTTGGCGATTCAGGTTCATGATCAGCTTGATGGATATCAATGGGTGTAATTGGTTTCCATTCATTCCCAGGAGTAATCCATGCATAGCCAATCTCCTCACCACCTAGACGAACCCGTACCCAATCATATTCGGAAAGATTCTCAATTGACATCGGATAGAGAATGTTCTCCTCTTTGTAGATCATATCCTCTATTGCTGCAAGCAATTCATTGAGATTCGATTCGCTAACCGTGTTGAACATATCACGAATCTCATCCTGCTTGGCCCACATCACAGTGGAGGGTCCGGTGATTCCAGCTTTCTCAAGAATTGGAAAGAGCTGATTCTGCAGGCGCTTGTAATGTATGGTTATCTTCCGCAAATCCTCTAATGTGCCTTCATCTATCGGGTTCTCCTTGAGGATATCAACCAACCTTTGTGCTTCTTTATTCTCAGCCATCATAGTATGAACAGGATGCCCAGGAATTGCTTCCGGTTTCTCCTGTACATCAAGGGACTCTTTGAATACTTGGACATGCAAGTCGCATAGAGCAGTCACTTGTTGTGCAGTGAGCTCACCTGAAGAGATCAGTGATTGTTCCATTTCAGCAATCTCTGTGGCGCTTACATCTACGAGAATTTCTTTGAACTCCTTTTGCAGTGGTTCTAGTTCCTGACCTGCATGCAAATCCAACACAAGATCCTTCAGCTTCCTCTGTCGTTTCTGAAGTTCTTCCTGCCACTCACCCTTTTCCTTATCGTCTTTATCGATAAGCACATCTTCTTTCGCGTTTTCCTTAATCGACTCAGATAGGACAATAAACAAACGATTCAAGGGAACATTCGACATCTTCGATACATCTGTCAATGTCGCTCGCTTTCCAATAGTCTTCTGAAGAATTGGATTCTGTAACCTCTTGAGCTTGGGAGATAGCTCAACTAGTGTATCAAAAAGGAAAGGAAACTCGTTCGCTAATTCTAGAATCTTTGTAGATGCTCTAAGAGTTGTAGTCATATCAAACCCTCACAACTTCTCTATTAACAATGGTTAATAAATCAATCCATAGGAAAGGTTCGGATTAGAGGTGGAAGAGTAGTTGGACATATGTTCAACTTAATCGATCAGAAAGACATCATCGCCTTCACGAACTCGTTCGCTTACCTTAATAGCAATCTCTTGCCCCTTCTGTCCTTTCTCGATGGGTTTTCTATCGATCTGCATGGATCGGACAGTCTGCTCGAAATCAGTAGTCGCTCCTCTGATATGAATCCGATCGCCTTCGTTAAGCTCGTCACTAAGCAAAATAGCGGCAACGCTAATATTGTGGAAATATCTTGATATCTCACCGATTTTCTTGTTCGTCAAATTACACACCTCAATGTTGTAAAAAGGCGCAATCCCTGAAAAATTCTTTGTAGTTGGCGATAGTGAATCCAAGACAGGTCATCTCATTGTATCTATAGTTCTGCTTAGATCAGTGACAAGAATAATAATTCGTCATTGAGTTGCGTTCCGTGCAAAAAAGATTGTATCTATAGATATATTCTTTATAGTAAGTAATGCGAATTCGTTGCGCATTCAGAAGATGTAATTAAGTCTTCATAGACGACTCTGATTGTATCTATAATCCGTGAAAATTTTCGAGGTTCGAGATTGTGGACGAAGCAAAGATTGACATCATTGATGAGCAGAAGATAATGGCCCCTGAACCAACATCTGAAATCTCATGGGCAGGGTCAGTCAAGCAATTGATGTCCAACAAGAACTTTCGAGTCTTCATTATCACTAATTGGATAATGGCAAGTCTGGGAGTTGTTCAGAACTTCTTTACTCTCTATTTGAGAGACTTGGGTATTTCCTATATTCTTCTGGGCACGCTATTCTCAACTATGACCATTGTGACTCTACTGGGAACGCTAGTTGCTAGCTATTTAGCGGATAACTACAACCGAAGGAACCTCGCAATCATCACAATGGTGTTCAACGGACTCGGTTTTCTCGTCCTCGCATATGCAGATAACTTCGAACTAGTAGCATTGGGACTTATTACCATCGCCGCATCGAACTTCACGAGTCAAGGAGGCACAGCATATATCTTCCAAGTGACCGATCGCAAATTTGGAGGAGTAGCGGTGAGTCTGTTCACTTTAGGCACACTTTTTGGACTTGGTCCTCTCTATGCAATGGGAGTCATGTTCAACAGTGGCTGGGAGTTCATAGCTATAATGAGAGCGGTGTTCTTGATAGCTGCTGTTGCCTATCTGATAACCATAATTATCAGAATAATCTGGCTAGAATCAACCCCTATCCCTGAAAGGGAGCGACATGAGTCGATAATCATGGATTTCATATCCGAGAGTAAAAGAGGTATCAAGCTGCTCATCAGGGTATTTCCGGTGTTTGTCGCGATCATAATGATAGATGCTCTGAGTGACAATATGTACAATTTCTCAAACTTGTTCTATGTTAATGAAACTCTAGATTTCAATATCGGGCAAATCTTCTTGATAATTCTAATAACCCTAGCCATCTCAGTTCCACTTAATCTGCTACTTGGACGCACCTTTGATAGACGAGGAGGGAAGAGGATAACAATTGCAGTCTACTCTGTAATGCCTTTGGCTCTCAGTCTACTCCTTATAGCTCAATATGTGAAATATATAGCCCCAGAGGAGTGGGCAGTTGCACTCGATGCAATCTATCCAGGATTAGGAGTTATTCTGTCGCTGGCATTCATAGCTACTGCAATGAAGACGACCAATGATAATCTTTGGTGGACAACAATGAGTGCCTATATTCAGAAATCTCTGCCAAGAGCAGATCTAGGAAAGATGCTTGGATTCTCAACTCTGTTGGTCTTAATCATAGGCACTGTAGCTCCAATCTTCTCTGGATTCATCTACACGTACTATCAAGGAGTTCCACTCATCGTGGGGGCAATCATTCTCAACTTTGTCATCCTTGCGATATTAATCACGAAGAATATTGAACCAAGAGTAGATATTGATAAGCTTGAGGAAGAACTGAGAACTCCGAAATCTATAGATTAGCATTAGCTCTCCCGAACTCAAGTTTCAGATGGATCGTATTGATTATGTCAAGCTAATCTCCATACTCAACATCTGTAAGTTTACGAAGTTGTAGAGTTTCTAAGAAAGTATCCATAACGAACATGGTTAGAGTTCGTTCAACTGCGGGTAACTCCCGAAGAAAATCTACGATAAAGCTATTCATCTCTTCAACATCCTTAGTCCGGACTTTAAGAAAAACATCGAATTGCCCACTCAAGACAAAAACATCTTGAACGAACGGATGTTTTGCGATTTCCCGACAAAATTCTTTCTGAGAGAGTAAATCCGGTTGACCTGGTACGCGATATCTAATGGTGATGAAGATAAGAGCTAGAGTTGGTCGATTGAGCAAAACCGGATCGAGAATCGCACTGTATTGCTTTATGATCTTGTTTTGTTCAAGAGATTTAATTCTAGCATGCACAGTTGAGATACCTTTTCCTACAGATTCGGAAATCTTCTGGACACCCAGCTTGCAATCTTCCTGTAGTAACTCAAGTATCTTGAAATTGATATCATCGAATAAAGCATCACTGTCTTTAGGCATAGACACACAATCCGAAAAGTATTCGGTATATGCCTTGTTTCTTAGAAATTAATGATAAAGTTTTCCCCAGATGGACCTAATTATTCGTAGAAGCTGGATCTCCCTTCTTTTGGCAGTTGCTGATAGAAAAATGTAGCTTCGAACCAAGGTTTCATCACCATGAAAATAGCTGGTAAAAATGATTATATTTTGCGAGTGTGCGAAATCAGAATTGGAATCTATTTCATCAGGATTCAGAATCACCGAAAAGATTTCACCCCGAATCCGATAAGAGTTAATACTTCTAAGCCAAAGCTTATCTTTTCGGTGGTTGATTTGGAATTCGGAAATTTTTCGAAAGATCATCGAGAATACATCATAGCTAGACCTGACACACCTACCCCCTGGATCAACTACCTCGGAAATAGTGAATACTGCGCGATGATTTCGAACACAGCTGGTGGCTACAGTTTTCATATTGATCCAAGAAATAGACGCATCACACGTTATCGATACAACAATATTCCCATGGATAGACCGGGGAGATATATCTACATTAGAGACAGTAAGACCGGTGAATTCTGGTCGCCTACTTGGCAACCAACTTTCAGCAAACTTGACAGATATGAGTGCAGACACGGTCTAGGCTACACAAAGATCTCATCCTCAATGTCCGATATCAGTGCTGAGATTACCTACTTCGTACCAGTGGATAACAATCTGGAAATTTGGTTTCTCTCAATTAAGAATAATTCCTCCTTCCAAAAAGAGCTCAAGGTATTCTCGTACTGCGAATTTTGTTTATGGGATGCGACTCGTGATCAAAATGACTTACAGTCAATCCAGTTCCTCGGAATCTCGCGCTTCAACAATAACAGCATATTGTATCATTTTTTTGATGAAAGCACAGGTTTTGCGTTTTTCGCGTCGAACTTGAATATTGAGAGCTTTGATTGTGATCGAGCTCAATTTCTTGGGAAATATAGAGATGAATCCAATCCAGAAACTGTGGAAATAGGGGAGTGCTTTAGGTCGGAAGCTTGCGGTGGAAATCCCATAGCTGCGACTTGTAGCACCATCAAACTTATGCCAGAGGAGTCGAAAACCATTATCTATATACTTGGTGTAACACAAAACAAGTCAGACGTCAAGAACATTGTTCAAAGATTTACTAATCGTGATATTGTCGAAGCTGAATTGAGAAAACTTAGGGATCATTGGAATTCATACCTTCAGAAACTAAATGTAGAAACCATGGATTCCGATTTCGATGCTATGGTGAATATCTGGAATCAATATCAATGTCGGATTACCTTCGACTGGTCAAGATATGTTTCATTCTATGAAACAGGAATAGGTAGGGGGATGGGCTTTCGAGACTGCTGTCAAGACATCCTTGGAGTGGTTCATGCATTCCCAAACAGAGTTAGGCAACGGCTTAAAGATTTGGCAAAGGTTCAGTTTGAGAATGGCAGAGTGTATCACATATACTTCCCTCTTACAGGAGAGGGAGGTTTCCCATATTATGTCAAGAACGATATGCCATTCTTCAGCGATGATCATCTATGGCTAATCCTTGCTGTAGCAGAGTATGTGAAAGAAACTGGAGATTTCTCTATCATCAACGAGGAAGTTGACTATGTTGATGGTCCAGCAACTAGCATGTACGAACACATGCGACGTTCTGTTTCCTTTTGCCAGAGTAAAATGGGACATCATTCTCTCCCTCTCTTGGGAACTGCGGATTGGAATGATCCACTTAGTATACCAGGACCAAACAATGCTGCAGAAAGTGTGTTTGCAGCCATGCTCTACCATAAGGTACTCTTAGACTTGGCTGAGATGAGTCGCGAATTAGATATGAGTGATCAGATGCAAGAATATTTGGGTCTTGCAAAGAAAACCAAAGACCATCTAAACAAAATCACCTGGGATGGAAACTGGTATATCCGTGCCTTCGATGACTCCGGAGAACTAGTAGGCAGTAAGAAGTGCGAGGAAGGGAGGATATACCTAAACACTCAATCATGGTCAGTGCTTAGCGGGATTGCCATCAATGGGAGAGGACAGAGAAGTATGGATTCTGCCAAGGAGCATCTTGATACTAAATATGGCCTTACTCTTCTCTCTCCAACATACTCAAGGTACTATAGTGAGATTGGAGCATTAACAAGTTATCCACAAGGCCTCAAGGAGAACGGCTCAATATGGAGTCATGCTAATGCATGGGCGATTATTGCCGAGTGTATGCTAGGAAGAGGTGATCAGGCCTACGAGTATTACAGAAAACTTGCACCTCCTGCAAAGAACCAGATTGCAGAAATTCAAAAATCAGAACCCTATGTATATGCGCAGACCATCGCAGGAGTAGATCATCTATCATTTGGAGAAGCCAAACAATCATGGCTTACTGGCACAGCTGCGTGGATGATGAAAGCAGCTACCAATTGGATTATTGGTGTTAGGCCTCAGTATCATGGATTGCTTATCGATCCATGCGTACCAAAGACATGGAAGAATTTTAGGATGACTCGCCAATTTAGGAATGCAGTCTATGATATCACGTTCTCTAATCCCAATGGAATCTCAAAGGGCATTGGATCCATTCATGTTGATGATAAACTATTCGAAAGTAATCTACTCCCAGTGTTCTCTGATGGTAAAACGCATAAGATTTCAGTCACAATGAGATAGTTATTCTACAAAAAGGGAGATGGCGAGGAAGATGGAACAAGGTGAACCAACCCAGACAGAAGCTAGCCCTTCATTTAGTGATTCTCTATCCAAATTGAAGGAGTTACTATTCAGTTCCTACGCAAAATTCGTTGTTCGAAAAGCTGCTTTCTATGTGGTTGTTGTATTTTTTTCGGTTTCGCTCGTATTTTTTGTTATTGAATCCATGCCGGGCGATCCTGTCGATGTAATGATTTCGAGTGGAAACCCTCCGCCAGGAACAGATATCGATGCTCTTGCAGATATTATGAGAGAATACTTTGGTCTGAACAAACCGATTCAGGAACGGTTTATGATATTTATTGCAAACTTCTTCACTGGTAATTTGGGACAGTCGTATCATTTCTACCCAGTATTCGTTTCGACCATCATCCAGTACTACCTACCATACACACTATCATTGGCACTTCCTGTATTGTTTATCAGCTTCTTCCTAGGAAATTGGATTGGTGCTAGAGCTGCCTATCTTAAAGGTAGGCTGAATGAAACAAGTTATTTTTCTCTGGTCTTTTGTAACCAATTACCACCATTCTGGTTCGGATTGGTCGTTATATTCCTCTATGTAGTACTATTCCGAAGCATTCCACCAATTGGAGCTGCCACTCAAGGGGTAATACCTTCCCTGAGCATCAGCTACTTGATGGACCTAGTAGCACATTGGATTCTGCCCTTCTTGACGCTACTAGTTGTGTATGTAGGAGCATGGGCTACTGGAATGAGGTCAATGGTGACTCACGAAATGGATGCTGGCTACGTACGCTATGGTGAACAACTGGGATTTAAGAAAAAGAAACTAATGTCATATACACAAAGAAATGCCATCCTTCCGCAATTGACCGGTTTGAATATGGTATTCAATGGTATCATAGGACAGACATTGGTTATTGAAATCGTCTTTGGGTGGCCTGGTCTTGGATTGCTACTCTACAACGCTGTCTTCAATTATGACTATCCATTAATTTTCGGTTGCTTCATGGTTATCATCATCATTATTGTCCTCGGTAATTTTCTGATAGACATTCTCTACGGATTCGTGGATCCGCGAATAAGAACCGGTCACGGGTGATAGAAATGTGGGAGCTACTATTAAGAAGTCGTAAAGTTATGTTTGGTTTGGTTGTTTTAGTCACATTCATCCTGCTGGGCACAGTGGTACCACTCTTTCTCGCCGATCCGTATGCTATGAATCTTAGTCAAATGGGCCGACCTCCCAGCCTTGAGCATTTTCTGGGCACAACGAGTTTCGGAGAGGATGTCTTTGCACAACTATGTAATGCCATTGGTAACTCGCTGTTGGTTGGATTGGTAGCTGGTAGCTTAGGTACTCTAATTGCAGTCTTCATTGGGGCTGTAGGCCCTTACAGAGGAGGACTAGCAGACAGGATTTCTAATCTAGTTACAAACCTCGCTCTAGTACTCCCTCTGATACCTCTCTTCATAATCATCGCTTCAGTTTTGCGTGGATTGAATTTGTTTCTGATTGGTGTGATACTAGCTGTGACATCTTGGCCATGGGCAGCAAGGAGTATAAGATCCCAGATGCTTACCCTCAAAGAAAGAGAATTTGTGAATCTAGCTCGAATGTCAGGAGATGGAAATGTTCGGATAGTGGTGACAGAGATCTTGCCGAACATGATGGCATACATTATGATGGTCTTTGTTATATTGACAGGTACAGCGATTCTCGCTGAATCAGCACTCAGCATGATTGGTGTTTCTACGACCCGTACAATTACTTTAGGGTACATGCTATACTGGGCTCAACATGAAACGATTGTTCCATTCTGGTGGAATATCTGGTGGTGGTTCATTCCTCCGGGTATTGTTTTGACCATAATATTGACTGCATTTTTTGTTATCCATGCAGGGTTGGATGAGGTATTCAATCCAAAGTTACGGAGGGTTTGAGTTGCTATGACGAAACACATTCTTGAAGTCGATGATCTCAAGGGCTATTACAGAGGAGTATTTGGCGTGGTTCACGCCATTGATGGTGTTTCGTTCAGTTTGGAACGGGGTAAGATAATGGGCATAGCGGGGGAATCGGGAGGTGGAAAATCCACTCTCGCACAGCTTGTTTCAGGGACACCACCACCGTTATTGTATCATGAGGGAGGAAAAATCTTTGTTGATGGGATTGATATCTATGGTATAGATCCTGAAGAACTCAGAACTGAAGTCAAATGCAAACGTATGTCATACGTTCCTCAAGCATCAATGGAATCTTTAAATCCTGTCAAAAGGATAAGAGACTTCATCTTTGATGTAGTAGCGCAACGGACTGGTAAAAGGGTCGCTTCAAAGGAGCGTAAGGAAGAAGTTCTTGAAATGGCTGCAAACCATATCAAACCGCTGGGATTGGACAGATCAGTCCTTGATCGCTATCCACATGAGCTTAGTGGAGGCATGAAACAAAGAGTTGTAATTGCTATCTCCACCCTATGGAATCCGAAGCTCCTAATCATAGATGAACCAACCTCAGCTCTTGATGTGACTTCACAGAAGCGAATGATAAAGGCTCTTCTTAACTTGAAGCATATTGGGATTATTGAGAGCATGCTTTACATATCTCATGACTTGACGAGTTTAAGGCAACTCTGTGATGTATGCATGGTCATGTATGGAGGAAAAATCGCAGAGATTGGCGACATGGATGGTGTAGTTGATGATCCTCTTCATCCCTATTCTCGTCTGCTGACAGCTGCAATAGCATCCTACGACTCAAAAGGAAGAAGGAAAAATGAATTGAAGAGCATCCCAGGATCACCTCCAGATCTACGAACACCTCCCACTGGATGCAGGTTTCATCCTCGATGTCCATATGCCATGGACATTTGCAAGACTGAAGAACCACATATTGTTGGAGATGGAAAGAGAGGAGCGGCCTGCTGGCTACTAACATCAAATTCGGGGTGAAAAGATGGTAGAAGAAAAGAAGGTGGGTGACAAGGAAATCGTCCTAAAGTGTGAGAACCTTACTAAGGCATACACCTCAGGCCTCGTGAGAACAAAGCCCATACTAGGGGCAAAGAACGCCAGTTTCGATATTAGAAGAGGAGAGATCGTTTCCCTTGCGGGTGAGAGTGGTAGTGGAAAATCAACAATAGCCAAAATGATACTGAGATTGATTGAACCAACATCGGGTGAGATTATTCTGAATGGAAGAAGTATCAGTTCGTACAACATACGAGAATACTATAAGCAAGTACAAGCAGTGTTTCAGGATCCTTACGCTGCATTCAATCCGTTCTATAAAGTCGACCATGTTATAGACAGAGCGTTCGGTCTCCGTGATGATAACCCCGATTATAATGAGAAAAGAGAGATCATAGACTCTACATTCATGTCCATTGGACTAAATTCGAGCGAAGTCTTAGGTAGATACCCTCATGAGCTAAGTGGGGGGCAAATGCAAAGGCTACTTATCGGTAGGTCTCTGCTCATCGGTTCACAGATTTTGATAGCCGATGAACCTACTAGTATGATAGATGCGTCCACTAGAGCGGGTGTATTGAATCTGCTTCTTCGGTTGAAAGAGGAAAAGGGACTGTCTGTTCTATTCATTACACACGATATCGGTCAAGCCCAGTACATTTCCGATAGAGTCCTTATTATGAAAGAAGGAGAAATTGTCGAGCAAGGCTCAGTCAATGATGTCTTCACTAGACCTAAGCATCCGTATACACAGGAACTTCTAGGAGCAGTACCTAGTCTTTATGAAAAGTGGGATGACATCAACTGATATTCTTCGAAAACTACTCTTTTTTTCGGTATTGGCGTATCGGAAAGGAATCTTACTTAGATTCAAGTTCAATTTTCGTGTTATAGCATCAGATTATCATATTCAGTCATGGACTAACTATTCGTTTCAGTGTTCATAATCCGCTCTTTTTCCAATAATTTACAGCAATCTGTGGCTTCTGCCGATTTTTTTTCGTCAAAACTCATGTAATTGCTTATGTATTCCATTCAAACAGGTTATATAATCGCGGAAATACTTAGGAGGAGAAAATCCTAGTGAAAAGAGGAAATAGGATTGCAACCACTATGGTCATCAGTATCATAGTAGCTGCAATGATTTTATCCGGTTTCAATTCAACGCCAGTTCTCGCGCAAGCAACTGTTCCGAGGAACGAAACAGTGTGGGGCGCTGGCTTTGGAATGAACACGGGAAGCTACCAACCCTGGAACATGGGCTCAAACCAAGCCTGGACTACATACCTTATGTATGAACCCATGTTCGGGACAAATGTAGCAACAGGAGAAATCATCGGCTGGCTAGGTGATACTATCGCATGGCAAGGCGATGACACGATACAGATAACGTTGAGAAGCGATCTTCACTGGACTTCAATAGGTAGTAATCTCGTTTCGAACACCACAGCTATAACAACTGATGATGTCATATTCTCATTCGAAATACTTCAGCAAACCGGTCAACTTGGCTCTCTGGTTCAGAGAGTAGGAAACGTTAGCACAGCCTTCGAAAAAGTGAGTAATACTGTGTTGAATGTGCATATCCTACCAGCTTATGAAGGTAGCAGCGAAGTATATCGTCAACTGACCTACGGCTTTCTTATATTCCCCAAGGCAGTTTGGGAAGACATCAATGCAACTTATGATGGTGATCTTTCAACCTACACTAATGACTGGCAAGACACAGAAATGGTACCGGCCAAGTGGAGAGTTGCATCGGGAATGTACTTACCATACTTCCATGATGGTACGAGCACGATTGGAAAGGTCAACGATAAATGGTGGGGTGTTGATGATACAGATTTCGGTAGACTACCCGAGCCAAACTACTTCGGGTACACATCATACTCTAGCAACGATCTTGCACTTCTCGCCATGGAGAGCGGTGACCTCGATTGGGACGGCAATTATCTTGCTGGACTGACCGAAGTAAAAGCAGACTATCCAAACATAGTAACCTATTTCGATGATCTGCCATTCTTCCCAGACAAATCACCAGTAATGCTTGTTCCAAACCATAAGAACTACCCGCTGAACCAGACTTGGCTTCATAAAGCAATGGCCTCTGTGCTGAACTACTCCGCGATGAGCGCTGTTTCAAGTGGCTACTTAAAGGATCCTAGTCCAATGTTGATTCCAGCAGATGATGCATCGGCTAGAGAATTATTGAATGCTACAATCGAGGATGAATACGCAATTGACTATGACATAGAAGGTGCAATTGAGCTTCTAGAAACATACTGCACTTTTGATGAAACCACTGGAGTGTGGTGGACAAAGCAGGGTGTCACACCAAGTGATCCCATTAAGCACTATCCACTCCAAGAATGGAACTATGAATCTAACACAACCGCACCGTATACTATTCTTGACTTTATGGGGTGGACAGATGTCAATGCTATGGATGTTGTAGCTGCTCAGGCGTTCTCCGACCTACTTCACATACAAACTCAGACAGAGCTAATTAGCGGATGGGGTACCGTTCAGGTAAGGATGAACAACTTCCAGTTCGATCTTGCCAACATGGTCATGTCGGGTCAAATAAACATGAATATGTATGAGCGATACTTCCAGATGTTCTCACCTGAAAGCTCTAGCGCTGGGGGTGGAGTGAACGCCCCTCTAGGCGGCTGGTATAACCAGACATTCATAGACGATATTGAAGCACTTGATACCTTCCCGGCTGGCTCAGCTCAACAATGGGCTGTAGCCAATGAGATGCAGGAGATTCTTGGTGAAGTCATGCCAGTTATTCCATTAGCAGGACATGCTGACTGGCAGGTCTATAGCACAACGTACTGGACCAACTGGCCCAATAGTGAAACTAATCCTATGCTACCAAGTAGTCCCTTTGCTGGCACTACGCAGAATGCAAATCTACTTGCCATTGTCTTTGGATTGGAATCATCAGGAGCTACCGCGCCACCTCCACCAGGAGATTACACTCTCATCATCGTGGGAATTGTCGTCGCGATAGTGGCGGTTGCTGTGATCTTCGTGCTGTATAAGCGTAGATCTGTTTAATCTAATAACAGATAGAGGGTTGCTGATGAAAGTCACAACCCTCCCCTTTTTCTTTATGACGACTGCCATAAGTGGCTGTTATCTTTGAGTCATAAGATGCACTATACTCACTCATTGAGTGCTTCGAAGAGCGTGCTCTATGGCCCAGATTGATAACGGACGCATATACATTGAAGCTCTGAAATTACCATATTCAGTCCATGCCTCAGGAGTACGAAACCAGTAGCCTCGCTCTTTGTATGTCGTATTGTAGATACCAAGAGCTGTCTTTAGTCCTTGATCAACAAGACCTAAATGGATCATAAATGCAGCAAGGGCATATGTCGTTCCGGTCCAGACTTCGGAGCTTTGAGCGCATGTATCATCAGGTGTTCCATCAGGCCGCATTCCATTTACTGCTCCTATTTGACCGAGCTGAAATCGAAGTACATTGAAATTGTAAATGGTCTGCAACGCTACAATTGCATTCTTTCTAGGTACTATATCTGGAAGACCACAAACATGCATATACCATTGTCCGGCTAGTTGATCGGCCATAATACTGTCATGATGTTTTGCATTACTGCTATCAAACACGTAGTACCGCCCGTTCCAAAGCTTTTCCTCATACGACCTCTGACCATTCTTTAGGAACACACCATATTTCTTCTCCGTACTTTCATCTCCTAATATCCGAGCCATAGCGACCATTGCTTGGGCAGCGCCTAAGTATAGGCTACCGCAATATGCACTAGGGCCTTCCATCCTCCAATTATCATATGTTTGATCAGGAAATCCCTCATTCTCAGGTATACCATCATTATCAACATCAAAGGCATCAGCGTATTCCATTGCCTGTTTTGCTGCAGGCCAGCAATATCTAAGGAACTGCTCATCTTTTGTAAAGACATAGTTTCTATATACCTGCAACACGAACTTTGGATTCAAATCCTTCCATTTTCCGCAATCCAAGTAGGCATATGCATTGGTCGAGTACCAGGGATCCTCTTGAGGCATTCCTAAATCATGAGGTACTGAACCTCTGCGCTTTCTTGGAACTACATTCTTACCAACAAGCAGAGTGTGAGGTCTATTATCCTCAAAATCAATTGTATCAGCAAAGTCCCGCTGTATACTATTATCAAGCTCTGGCCAATTCATTAAGGATGCGAAGGATGAATAATACAAGACATCGTAAGTATTAAGATAGGGGTACTCGAAACACTCGAGGTAACCAAAATGACCTAAACCTCTTAATTCAATCTTATCGTCAACCTCTCCAACAACCCATGAGGAACTACTATCAACCAAGAAATACAACTCATTGAAAAGACCTGATTTAAGCCATTTAGGACGTGATGATTCTACAATTGGTTTTTGCCACTCTACAATCTTAGCATCCCAAGTTCTCCAACTATCAAGGGCCTCAATTACCAGAGGGATTGCATATTTTCCTTCAACTCCAAAGAATCTAGTATAATACTTGTACCATCTTCTACCCCCTCCAAATTGGATGATGGGAATATCCCAGCTCAACGCAAAGGTAATTTCAGCTGATTCTTGGGACTCCAGATGAGCCTTTGCACATAGAGCACCTCCTTCTTTATGAGGGCGCTTGGTTTCTTTCGTACTAGATCCAACTAAGGTGCCATTTCTTTTGAAACTCCTCCATACATCACGGCCTTTTGCCTCTGTATTAAAGCGAAGCATTCCTGATAATTCAGTTTCTTCAGAACTCTCTACACCCATACCAAATGATACAGGACTGGCTGCTTCGATACGTTCCTGCTGGAGTTCCAAAAGAAGTCGATTTGTCTTTGGGGATTCAACAAATGAATGAATGCAATCAATTTGAGGCTGAGTGGGAGAAACTGCATTCTCCCAAGTGAACATTAGTGATACATCAAGCTCCTCGTCACTGATATTCTTGAGGTCCCAAGAGAAAACACCTACTGGATAGGAACTCTCTTGGTAATTGTGTCCAATAACTGGAGATAATTGCTGACACACAGCCTCTACACCCGCATCGCGGAAGTTATAGGTCGTCCATGCCCGAGGAAAGAGGGCATGATATTTGGCTCGAGATGGACGCATCCCCCATCTCCATGCACTCAATCTGGGGCCTCCAGGTGTCCTTGGATTTAGAGTTTGAAGAAGGGGTCGATTCGTTCCTTTGATTCTCAAATGAAATTGATTTGGTAAAGATGGATGATACTCATGAGCTCCAGTTCTGAGATGCCATCTAGCAAAGTCCCCCATATATCCCCGTCCGATGCTTCCACATCCCAAACCACCGATAGGAACACCCTGATTATATCCATCATCAATTGGTTTTGTAGGAGGACATGGAAGCATTTCCCAGAATTGTTCATCCAGATCAATCGGAACCTCCGCTAGATTAGGCCAAACCATACTTGGCTCAAGACCCATAGGGTAGCTTCTAGGTCGTCCAGGTTGAAGTGGACCTTCATTCAGAGCAATGTCCCACACACAATCTGGTATTTGGAAAGGCATATCTTTGTCACCAGTAAAAGCAGCTAAGTATACTGCAGAAGACAACGTAATTCTTAGTACAAAAGGAGATTAAGAACTTTCCATACTGCGGAACTGCCGTAAAAGCATCGATATTGATAGTATGATTCCTAGCATCGTAATAAGGAATGTCAATAATAATCAAGAGGAGTCCATTTTTCTATACCGAGAATGTACGATCTAAGTCTTTGCTATCTCTTCGAGTTCCTCGATATTCAAACCTGCAATCTGTTGGATCATATGGTGCATTGTTGAGAGTAATGTGATGCCCTCCTTCACTTCATTAATTGTTGCATCTCGCATACCAAGAGATTCTGCTCCCCTCTTCAACATGATAGTAATATCAGATAATCGTCTCAGACATGCATCAACTATGAAGAAATCCATGTTATCCAGATCCTGTCCAATGACCTTTTGATAGCCATTTAGAATCGCATCACCTAAATCTTCAGATAGATGGAGTTTAGCCAAAAGGAAACTCCAAGCTATATCCATCCGTGGATCGCCAATTGTGGCTGCGGTCCAATCAATGACAAAAGGATTGCCTGATTTATCGATGATTATGTTCATTGGATGGAAATCCCTGTGCAGCAAAGCAAGTGGGAGAGGTTCAATATTATCAAGATGCTCTTCAAGCCAGTCTATTATTGAGGAAAGGAACTGAACTTCATTGCTCATGATGTGATCTCTCATGCCACGAAGGTGATTTCGAATCAAAGTTGAGAATGTAGCATGAAGGTATTCCTCAGGAACGATTGAGAGTTTCCTCCAGTCTAACTGGTGAAGTTCAACAAATACTCTGCTGAATAAATGAATCATCTCTGAGAACTGCGGTTCTGATGTATTCCTCAAATGATCCATCATCGTTTGACCCACGATTCGTTCCATAACAATGAATGGACGCTGAAAGAGATCAGACTCTGTTTCGACGAGTAAAACACGAGGAACTGGGAATCCTTGATCATGAATCGCGTTCAATAATGAATACTCGAAACTCGCGCGATGTTGTCCAGGATTTCCGGGATAGATTCGAACAATCAGCTTCTCATCTCTTGCTTTTCCTTGTAGATTATAGCTGATATCAAGTGAAAGAATTTCAGTTTCCCATCCTGAGGTAATGTCTTGTACATTATGTATCTCTATGTCATCCCATTCTGGAAATCTTTGAGCGAAATACTCTCGAATCTGTTCCTGAGCCATTTTGACAGAAACAGCGTGAACGCAGATAAGTCCCATGGTGCGTAGCAATTTTCATTATTTCATTCTGAAGAACTGAGATTGAATCCAAAGAAAGTGAATACTTTAAGAGTGATTCATACCAATTCTATGCAGATTCGTATAGTGGGGGATCTATTATTGAAGATTGACAGATTGCTTGTGAATGTGATGACCATAATTGTCCTTCTTCTCATTCCTTATTCTACATCTGGCAATCAAGCAATATCCATGGTAAGAATCAATAATCTAAGCTACATCAACCATGCACCAATCTCGATATTATCGGATAATGATTTCATAGATCAGGGTTGGCCAGGATCAGGGACCAAATCCAATCCGTATAGTATCTTCAATCTTTTAATCAATGGGAATGACGATTATGGAATCAGAGTATGGAATACGACAGCGCACTTTGAGATTAGAGATTGCTATGTGCTTGGAGCATATGGACCAGACCTCCGAAATGTAACGAATGGAAAGATAGTAGCATCAATTTTTGATGAGTGTGACTTTACTCTAATATGGTCGAGGAATTGCACAGTTGTCGAGAACACAATCATTGGGACAAGTGCTGAAGGAGGTCCTGGGATAGCAATCTGGGAATGTGAAGATTGTAGAATAGAGAGAAATACCATTGAAGAATCTACAAGAGATGGAGATGGGATATTGGTCTATGGATCACAGAACATAGACATCTATGACAATGATATTCACGGCCAGGGCTTCGGTCTCCACGTAGGTGAGTCGAGAAACTGTGTTGTATTGCATAACGATATCGGTGAAAATTGGTTAGGATTACTCACGGGAGCGGACTACAATCTATCCATACATGATAACATCATTCATGATAATACTGTCGGACTCACAATCAATAATCTAACATCATCTTCGGTCGCGAATAACACCTTCATTCATGATGGTATTGAATTCGAATATTGGAGTAATGGTTGGTGGCACCCAAATGAAACCGACATTCTATTCTCTAACAATTCCATAAATGGAAAGCAATTTGGTTATTTCTTTGGATTAGCGGAAACCAATTTAGCAGTCGAGGATTATGGTCAGGTAGTGCTCATTAATTGTACCGAAACGGTCGTTTCAAATCCAACAATCAGTAATACCGATGTCGGTATTCATCTAGCTTATTGCGATGACTGTGTTGTTGAAGAAGGAGAATTTCACAATAATTCCTTAGCGGGAATTGAGCTAAATTTCTCTGGTAATAGTTCAATCAAGGAAAATACGATATCTTTCAATGGAGAACAGGGCGGAATTGCACTCATCGAGTCAGACCAGAACTCTATCTCCAACAACACCATTTTCAACAATACAATGGGTATCACCTTGAGATATTCGATGATGAACTTAATTGTAAACAATTCAATTCTATATAATTCGATGAGCGGAATTGACCTCTTAGGTTCATCAAACAATCAGATCTATGCCAACGACATTGGTGGCAACACGCGGAATGCATATGATGATGGAGCTAATCAGTGGGACAATGGAGTCGATCAAGGAAATAGATGGAGTGATTATGATGGATCGGGAATCTACCAAATCGGACCATACGGAACATCTGACAACTATCCCTCATTTCTGCCAGGAAATTGGACAAATCCTCAAGAACCATTGAATGCTATGCTAATCATAGGAGTAATATCACTCATTGCGGTCGCAACTATTGGTGTTCTTGTGCTCATTCAAAAAAGACGCTCATAGAGTGCCAAAAGACGATGCGAACCATTCTGACCACTCACGTGGATAGTATTGAGTGTGCTTTCTTCAATTGCTCGATAATGTCAATGCTTTGAGGACACTTCTCCAAACACTCCCCGCATTCCGCGCAAGTAGATGCATCCTTCCCTTTCGCCCACGGAACTTGTCCTATTCTGGAATAGAGATACTTTGCCTGATCTC
>JAEORN010000224.1 GCA_016840825.1 Candidatus Thorarchaeota archaeon
ATCGTGCTGTTGATATCTCAACGACCGCCGCACAGAAGGAGCTTATCTCTCTTGCAGCGATCACCGTATCGATTCCAATGATTGTTGGAATTCTGCTTGGTGTAGAGGCACTTGGTGGTTTCCTGGGTGGAATCATCGTTTCTGGTCAGCTATTGGCAGTCTTCATGTCCAACGCTGGTGGAGCTTGGGATAACGCAAAGAAGGCAATTGAAGATGAGCCTCGCGATGTCGAACATAACACAGGTAAGGGATCCGAACGTCACAAATGTGGAGTCATTGGCGATACAATTGGAGATCCATTAAAAGACACAGCAGGTCCTGCACTTAATCCTATGATTAAGGTCGTCAATCTGCTATCTCTCATTCTGGCTCCTGTATTGACAACATTCACATTGGGATCAGATTCAACTGTTACAGCAGTTCTTATCGGAGCTCTGGTGATTTTGTTCGCTATCACAATTTGGGCTATCCGCAAGAGCACAAAGCCTGCAGACTTCAAGGCTGCTCCAGAAATACCCGCTACAGCGCGTAACTAATTCAAGAAGGTGGCCAAAAGCCACCCTCTTCTCTTCTTTTTAATTCAAAAACACATTCAAAGGATTAATTAGGTGACGTGTCCTTACGTTGCGATACACTCAAGCTTGCATTGAGAAGGAGATATGTAGTGTCCGTTTTAGAGGAAACGGATGTGTGGTATTCGCGATTTTTTCTTGTTATCATCTAGTGGATTTTCTACAAGATTCTTAGCTTAACAGTCTATATCTCTTGACAACTATGAGTAATACGATAAAGCTTGTCACTAATACAATAGTGATTTGGAGTGCCCTATTTGAAACTATGATATTTTTGATGTCTTCAAGAAATTCAAAGGGATTGAACTCTTGTGTTGAAGTGATATGAGTCGTGTTGGTTGTTTCTGGGAGAACTCGATATGGATAGTTGATATTGGCCACTAATGTAATTGACTCTCCTACAGAATACTCCCTGAGCGAAAATGGGCCTGAAGTTATTAGATCATCGTCATCGATTGTAGGTTCCCAATTGATAATATCCTCTTCACTCAGTTCCTGTATTATGTGCCGGGGGAAAATTGGCAGATTTGCGATGGAATGAAGATGCCAGTATGATTCAGTGTTGAATTCAACGACCAATGTAATTGGATTTCTACTATATGCTGCAGTCATATTTTGTAGAGAATAATAGTATGGTAACGAATCATATTGATGGTATATCGTGAGGGTATATGCGATGTCATCTGCTGTAAGTGGTATTCCATCAGACCAGGTAAAATCCTCACTAATCTGGAAAACGAACCGCGTGTATCCATCAGTAATGTTATCATTATCAGTATGAGTTTCTATGATGTAGGAATCAACAAGCCAAGGGATATCTCTCCCATCCGGTCCGATTCGAAATAGAGTGTCATATAGCATATTGAGTATGTCCTTCGTTTCCGTTGAAGCAACAAAATAATTGAATGTATCAATATCCATTGCAGTACTTCTTCTGAACCTGCTTGTGGTTCTTTGTACATCTTCTTTCAAACGGACTTGGAGATTAGTCCACCATCCATACGAACCATCAAGGACTGAATTTATGTGTCCTTCAAAAACATCAGTTCGATAGGCAGACAGTATGAAATTCTCAGCAGTAATGATATATGGGCATTCAAAGAGCAGTATTTCTTGCATAGCGTATGCAGCTTCTAATACTTCCTCAAATGAAGTTGAATGAAGTAATGCTTCTCTGAATGAATCGAAGGTGGAATTTTGAAAGCTGGGGAAATTCCAGTAGGGCTCATCTGCGTACTCTGACCAGAATTCATAGGCTAGCCACCTGACATCGAAAGATTGGAATGCAGTCCTCAGATAGATTATGTCATAATTACCATGGAAGTATAGCATTGATGCGACCCAATCATCAAAATAGGGTGGTCGTACTTCTGCCTCAATATCAAGTTCATTGAGTGCATCTTTTAGTGCTTCACATATTTCTATTGATAGAATGCTTGATGGCCCACAAGCAATTAGAACTGAAAGCTCAGAACCATTAGGGGCCATTCTGTAGCCTGTGGTTTCGTTTATATCAAATCCTGCAGCATCAAGGATTCGAGTTGCCTCTTCAATATCCCCTTCGTAATAGTGATTCTCAATTTGGTTTTCAATTGACATAGGATTAATGGAAGGAATGACACTATCCTGTGGTATGCTTAAACCGTTCAAAATCGAATCTGAAATCATCTCTTTATCCAATGCAAATGCCATTGCGCGGCGAAATGCTGTAATGTTAAATGGATACTTGGCAGTATTGATGGTGAAATAGCCATAGCCATTTTGTGGCGATGCAGTAATCTCGATGTTTGAGG
>JAEORN010000225.1 GCA_016840825.1 Candidatus Thorarchaeota archaeon
ACCATCGTTTATTGTTATTCCTTTACGAATACGACCAATTCATCTTGAGCATTATCGACACTGTCTTAAGATAGTCTGTTTCCGATTTTCTAGAGCTGGGCTATGTCTATGACTAAAGACGGCAATGAAACTAATGGCGAAAAAAAGGCTCAAGAACCTACTGCAGCAAGTTCAGGATTTCTTGGTTTGAGCAATAACCTCTGGAGACTAGCTGCAGTTATGGGAATAGCGCAGCTTTCTGTGTCTTTATGGAAGTGGGAGTTTAGTATCTTCTTGGAGCGATTCCTAGCGCCATGGCAAATCGGTGTAGTATTCTCTGTAGCGACATTTGCTGGTCTGATAGCAAGTATATCCTCTGGCTATATTGCAGATTTTATTGGTCGACGATGGACAATCGCTCTTGGTTTTCTTCCGGTAACATTTGGATTAGTTACCATGTCCATCGTTCCTATTTGGCCATATGTAGCAGTTCAATTTGCTTTGGTCTGGTTCGGAATGAGCACTGCTCGATTAATGTCACGGGCGATCCCAGCTGATGAGATTGCATCCGATGATGGGCGTAATCCAGCTCGTAGACTCATGATGGTGATGACGCCATTATGGTTTCTGGATGCCCTTGGTCCTTTTGTCGGATCAATTCTCCTTAACGCAGGTTACCAGTCAAGCAATCTTCATGGTCTTGCCGCAATTATCTCTATAGTCACATTTTTGTCAGCAATTATTTTGATAAAGGAATCATTGGGTTCTGATGTGAGGAAGAAAGCACGCTCTGGACCCAAAATATCTGTCCGTCAACTTGGTCGTGATTACTGGTTCCTAGCTTTTGGCATGATAGGCTTCTCATTCTCTTGGAGCTTAGCAATACAGTATCTTGGCAACCTTTGCGTCGGTCCCTGGAATGTCGATCCAATAACATATGGTCTGACATGGAGTCTTTTCTCGCTAACAAGCGCTTTCATAATGTATCCTGCGAGTGCTATTGCTGATCGTAATCTCAAAGGTTCGTTAATTATCGGTGTCTTTGGAAATGCTCTCATTTTCTTGTGGTTCAGCATCGGAAGTGGAGCCCTAATGATGTATCTCATCAACTTTGTGTGGGCATTACCCTTTGTTCTTTGGATTGGTGCGGAACGAAGTATCATTGTACTTGTCGTTTCTGAAGAAACCAAAGGCAGAGCTCTTGGCACCTATGACCTATTGATGGGAATTGTTGGAATATTCGGTCAGATGTTTGGTGCCATGATTTGGCAACTAACTGACAGTCTTCGGATTGTTTGGGCCGCAGCTGGCATAGGGATGCTAATCAGTTGTTTTGTCCTGCTAATCTTACTCCGTTATATCCGAAACGGAAAAATCGTGGGTATCCCCCGGCAGAGTGAATTGCTCTTTAAGGCGAAACGGTAGGCGTGTTGCTCATTAAAGCAGTTGAATCTCTATATGCAACAAATTCTCGGTCCGATTCTTTGCATACGATAGGGGGATTTCTCAAGTTTTATCATATTTGTGAATGATGATGACTCGCAACATTTCTTTATCAATAATAGTGCATATGCTTCAGAGAGCGAGGTGTTGCGATTGTCCAGCTCATCGCAAGATACAGAATGGATTCAGAGAGTTCTCGATGTCGTCAACGAGGGAATGATAGTAATTCAAGATGAAGATGTCTTAATGGCTAATTCAGCATTTGCTGATATGCTAGAGTACGACAGTGATGAAATAATCGATATTGCGTTCGAAGACATTGTGGACAAACTCGCTCGCCGCCATGATAGTGAACTCATTGAATCGTTTATCCTCGGAGAACACCTTTCTCGTTTTACAACGCGACTCGCTTCAAAGACCGGAAATACTCTACATGTTGAGATTACTCCAACAAATGTCACGCTAAATGGAAAGCCTGCTATCCTTGCTAGTATAAAGAATATATCAAAACAGATTGCGCTGGAGGCTGCTGTGACTGAGTTAGAGAACAGATTTGCTTCTCTCTATGATATGTCTCCAGTTGCGTACTTCACGTTAAATCGGAATGGGATGATAGAACAGGTCAACGCTGCAACCGAAGAGCTCCTCCGAACCGATGCTGAGGAGATTATAGGACAGCCAATTTCAATTTTCCTTCCTGAGCCAAAGCCGGGCTACAACCCTGGAATGGATATCATACGTGAAGTACTCCTTGGTAAAAGCGTTAAGGATCTTGAGATGGAATTTCGGAGTAAAGAAGGTAAGAGTCTCTGGGCAAGTGTGTCTGCCCGCTCGTTGACATCCGGACCTGACAAACCAATTGAAATCGCATTAACTGCAGTAGACATCACACGACGTCGCGCAATGGAGCAGAATCTACGAGAAGAGAGTGAACGAGCCAATCTGTACCTTGATGTAATGACTAGTGATTTGAATATGACTAATCAGAATGTTCTTTTTGCACTAGAAGACTTAAGCATCTCACTTGACCTTCCTGACCGATTGAAGAGTCTCCTAAGTGAAACAGCATGGAGCCTTCGGAATGCGGCTCGAATGATAGCCAATATGGGTGTCTTGATATCTCTTGATCAATCGCCTCCTGAGAAGACTCAGACTCGCCTCCTACCACATTTCAATAAGGCAGTTAGAGAGGCACATCGAGACTTCGAGTGGAAGACCCTTGAAATCTCTTCAAACATTGCAGACAGCGCTCTCGATGTGATTGGTCATGCCTTTATGTGGTATATATTCTTCAACATCATTCATTACTGTGCGAGTGTCGATACAAGTGACACAGTAGTTCTTGACATTCAAGCTAACACCACAGAAGTAGACAATATGGTTCGCATTGTGATTGAGGATAGGGGTCCTGGAATCCCAGACGAGGAAAAATCACATATCTTTAGACGAGTGGGACAATCCCAAGATCCATTCGTCGGAAGGGGTCTTAGTCTAACAGTTGTTGATAGATATATTTCACAACTAGGAGGAAGAATTTGGGTTGAAGATCGAGTAAAGGGTGACTATACTCAAGGCTCGAGGTTCATTGTATTAATACCTGCATGGAAAGAATTGATAGCTATTCCACAGATACTCTTCTATAAGTCGGACCACTGCGTTTTTTGTGGTCCCGTACTAGCTAGTCTAACTACTGTGCTCACCGAGTTGGGTATCGATCCCTTTGCAGTAAAGATAGTTAATGTTGATGAACCAGATAGTGAGGTTTCAGAGCAAGATCTTCCTGCACTCCCAACAATCTACATGGGTCCCGAGCAGATGTCTGGCTATCTCTCAGAGGATGATTTGCGCGCAGCTGTTTCGAAAATGATTTTCACAGCAGGCTGATCGATTCAGTCCTTTGAAGGCATTGGAACCAGAATGTCGTACTCATCCCTTATACCCATCTCAGCTATACCCATATTTGGGTAGACTGTGATCTGGTCTCTGAGTGCTATCATGTATCCTTCATGTTCAGTTCTAATGACCCCATCACCGACAGGTCTACCATGAATGTCTGTAATTTTTGCTATGGCTTGTCCTTTCCCTACTTTCTCGCCAGGGCCCACGAGTAGTTTTATGATTCCAGAGTGCTTTGCTCGCGGATGTTCAATTCGTCTGATTCTATATTCAGGAACTGGTACAGAATATTCTGTGATCTTTTCTTTTGGAGAATCCAGCATTCCTGCCCATCTAAGAAGATTTCTTGTAGCTTTTACAGCGCCTGCTATGATTTCTGGAATCAATACGCTATTGCTGCCAAGCTCCACAGTGAAAGCTGGTATTCTTAGGGAGTTCAAAACTGCTCCAGAGAGGGATCGATGATATTTCAGATTCATATACTTCTTTGGAGGAAAATCAGTGGTAATCATTGCCCCAGCTCCAAATGCCTCAACCATTCCGAGCTGTTTCCTAGCGAGTTCCTCAGCTTCCTTTCTTTCCTTGTCACCTTCATAGAAGATACGGTCGATAATTGAGTACGGAATAGAACGCAATGAATGATTGTGAATATCTAGATGATAGTCTGCATACTTCTCGAAGTATGAGAAAAGAAGTTTGGCTACCTGTTCATACGGTTTTGGATACTTCTTATCTTCATCCTCTTCATCTGGCTTTGCAAACCTGCCTTCCGGAAATTGACGATTGGGGTCATCATCTTGATATTCCGGATGTCTTTGATAGAGTCTGAGAGCCGTTGGATTTAGCGTAGGAATTGACACTATCGTGCCCCTTAGTTCTTTCACCAAGTCTTCCGTCACTAGTTCATGGAGAACAGCAACGCCAGTCAGTTCATTCCCATGGACGTTTGCTGTTATGAAAAAGGTCGGCCCCTCGTTATTCCCTTGTGCGATGACAACAGGTATCCTATCAATTGTTCCCGTCGGTAAAGTCATTGCATCAATGAAACCATACTTTATTTTTCCAGTTTCACTCTTTGCACTACCAATCCTAATTTTCTTCATACTATTCAGCCTAGTCGCTACACGAAACATTACTATCCTTTTAATGCATCGAGAAGAGTAATCCGAGGTGTTGAAGACAGTTAGTAAAGTTCTGAGAGCGATTTGGTTGCAGCTATGTGAAGAAGCTCAGAAAATGACACTAATCTGTTTTTATCTGCATTTTGCGAATATCAAAATGGTGATACAATTGACTTACACGCTAATCCCCATTGGTCATGTGAAAAAAACAGACAATGAAATTCACCTAGTCATCAAATCTGAATATTGGGATGCGACTGTTCATCTTGAGCTGTTTTCTCATATCATTGTCCTTTGGTGGATTGACCGCATGGATACACCGGATATTCGGCATACACTTCTTGCAAATCCTCCAAAAAACAAAGGACCTACAGCTTCTGGAGTATTTGCTTGCAGATCACCAGCAAGACCGAATCCAATTGGTCATACCGTTGTAAAGATCGAGTCGATTGATGCTGCGGACTCACGAATTCTTATTGACCACATGGACGCGGAGGATGGAACTCCTCTTTTAGATATCAAGCCATATTTACCATCCTCTGATAGGGTTGAGAATGCGATTGTCGCTCCTTGGTTTGAAAACTTGCATCCGAGATATTCGTGACCAATATGTGATTAGTACTTATTTTCTTAATTGGTCATTCTTATTAGGCTATGATTCGATATCATTAGTCGGGCGAGAATTGTGGGAATATTTGACAAGGTACCAATATTGCCAAGGCTGCTTTTGAAAGCATTGGTGGTCATGCTTATTCCACTTCAGTTCTACTTAACGAGTCCTAGAGATATTCTGCTTCTCATCCTAAGTGGATTTCTCTTCACTCCAGCATCCAGTGATTATTACATAATCCCAGGAATTGTACGTCCTGATCAGCCCTTCTTTGCAACAACCATCGTATCCAATTTCATATTGGCATTATTTATTGCCCTTCCAGCCATTTTCTTCAACTACAAAGTGCTAAGGAGCCCTCTTGACAAGCCCTTGCGAAATCTTGCGATTGGAGTTATGGTCATTTCATCATTCATGGCCTTCATGGCTATGCTAATTATAATGCCAGTATTCAGTCCAATCTACTACTATAACTACTTGCTCATTCAGAATATACAGACTTTCCCGACATTCGTGATTGGTGCCTTCATTATTCTCCCAATGATACAAAGGCAAGCTACTCTCATTGCCTCTCCTGAAAATCTACATACCGAGTCTATGGAAACTATTAGGCAAAATGTCCAATTAAGTGTGAGAAGAGAAATGAGTCTAGCCACAATTCTCTGGGCTGGTCTATACTTCTTTCCATATTTCATCATGAACCTGGGTTCATCTTATTCTACGTATATCGAATTGTATTCCTTTTCGTATATGATTTCCATTAATGACTACATCTACATCGGCTATGAGTATACCAATATGATCTATGCAATGGCAGTACCTGTCTTCATCCTCCCAGTACTTGGTATACTGAGTGCTCTTCGTTTTGTCTATGTCAGAGACATCTATCGATATCTTAAACATGAAATTGCGTATCGCAGGTTGATGTATATGGGCATTCTGGGCGATTTCTTTCCGGTAATTGCATTTACTGCGATGATTGGATTTATTTCAGCAGGAGCCATTGTGTCATTAAGTGCTATCCCTGTCCCTCTTTTGGTATTTCTTGGATTAGGAATATCTAGGCTACATAGGTCAGTTCTCCCTCATGCAAACCGCATATGGGCAGATGTCGATGCTAGAATGTGGTTTGAAGAAGAAGAGCAATCGCTATCAGTAATTCCAGCAATTGCAGCAACACCTGAAATGCCTCATCGTCCCACGGAAGAAAAGATCAAAGTTCCAATTACATACATGTTGATGTCACACATTCGTAGGAAACGGAACAACAATCATTTTCTAGACGAAACAGAGGAATGATTTCATTGCTACCAGACTGGTTTGTATAGCAACATGAGTACTATAAATTGATTTTGACTGTGTTTCAATCTGCATCGAAAACTAATGTTTTGACGATAACTGGAACCACAACATCCTCAATAATTGGCGCACCAATATCAATGA
>JAEORN010000226.1 GCA_016840825.1 Candidatus Thorarchaeota archaeon
AGGGCAAGCTTGGAGCAAATGCAATCTTGTCAGTATCTATGGCAACAGCAGTTGCTGCCTCAAAGCATCTTGACATGGAACTATTCGAATATTTAAGGACCAAGGTCATTGGTAAAGCCGCAAAATACCTTCAACCAGTTCCGATGTCTAATGTCATCAATGGAGGAGCTCATGCGGGTAATGACCTAGCTATACAGGAGTTCATGATTCTACCTGTTGGCTCAAAGAATATCATTCAAGCAATACAATGTACCTCTGAGGTCTATCATCATCTTGGAAAGATTCTCATCTCAAAATATGGTCGCATGGGGAAGCATGTAGGTGATGAAGGTGGATTCTGCGGCTTTGGTCTGAAATCCTCTCACGATGCATTTACAGAGATTGTGAATGCGATAGAAGCAGCTGGCTATGAACCGAAGAAAGATGTTGTCTTGGGTATCGATGCTGCAGCGAGTGGATTCTATAATGATGGAATGTATACGCTTGATGGAAAATCACTGAATGCAGGAGAATTGATTGACTATTATCTCGAATTGGAGAAATCATTCCCACTTCAGACTGTAGAAGATCCCTTCGATGAGCATGCTTTTGATGAGTTCGCAGAATATCTCAAGAAGACAAAGATACAGGTAGTGACAGATGACCTCACTGTATCCAATCCTGAGATAGTAAAAAAGGCGATTGAGCACAAAGCTGGGAACTCATTACTCTTGAAAGTGAATCAAATAGGTTCGATTACTGAAGCAATAGATGCTGCACGAATAGCGAATGCATCAAATTGGTCTGTTGTGGTAAGTCATCGGTCTGGTGAAACTGGTGATACTTTCATATCTGATCTTGTAGTTGCCTTGGGTGCTGGTCAAATCAAGACTGGCGGGCCAGCGCGTAGTGACAGAGTCGAGAAATATAATCGTTTATTGGAGATTCATTCAATCCTTGATGGCAAATGTGTCTACCCCGGATCTGATTTCAGAACCGCTTGGAGGAATCACTGATATATGTCTGATAAGCGAACAGCTGTTCTCGTGATACTTGATGGATTAGGAGATCGTATCATTCCTGCACTCAAAGGAAAGACTCCTCTACAAGCAGCGAAAACTCCAACCTTTGATAGACTTGCGATGGAAGGTCAAAATGGTCTAATGGATGTCCTAGGTCCTGGTATCACACCTGGAAGCGATGCGGCGCATCTAACGCTTTTCGGTTACGATTTCAAAGAATCGTATCCTGGGAGAGGTCCTCTCGAAGCTCTAGGAGCTGGTCTTCCTTCTAAACCCGGTGATGTTGCCTTTAGGTCAAACTTTGCTACGGTGGATGATAATCTTGTTGTTATCGATCGTCGCGCTGGTAGGGATTTCACAGATGATGAGCATAGAGCACTTGAGGATGCATTGAAAGGTATTGAGATAGATGGCGTGAAGGTCCATTTTGTTGCAACAGTTGAGCACAGAGGTGCGATTGTACTAGAAGGCGAGGGTCTCTCTGGTGAGATCTCCGATATTGATCCTCATGAGACTGGAAAGAAGATTCTTGAATCGAAACCTGATGTACCTGAAGCACGAAAGACTGCAGATGTCGTCAATAAACTTGTGAAGCTCACCTATGAACGACTAAGGGATTCTGATTTAAATAAGCTAAGGGAACAGCGAGGTCTCCCAGCTGCGAATGTTCTTCTACTAAGAGGTCCTGGAAAACATGCGCAGATTCCAACGCTTAAGGAGAGATATGGGATATCGTCAGTATGCCTTGCAGGAGGGGCACTGTATATAGGATGTGCAAAGTACGTTGGTATGGACTATATTCCTGTAGAAGGGCAAACTGGTACTATTGACACGAATTTTGATAATATTGCCAAGAAGGCCATTGAGGTAATAAAATCAGGAGTGAACTACCTCTTTATTCACATAAAAGCAACTGACAATGCCAGTCATGATGGAAATCATGAAGAAAAAGTTCTGGCAATTGAAAGGACGGATACGATGGTAGGAAAAATCCTGGCTGAAGTTCGTGATAAGGTCGTCATTGCACTGACTGGCGATCATACTACCCCTGTTTTGGTTGGAGAACATACCTGTGATCCTGTACCAATTCTCTTTTGGAGTAACTTCATTCGACCTGACTCAGTGAAGCAATTCTCTGAGATTGATGCGCCTCATGGAGCATTGCATTCAATCAGGGGTATTGACGTGATGCCACTACTTCTAGGTTATGCTGGCTATATCGAGAAGATTGGTGCATAGAATAGAGTCTGGATACGATATGATTCAACGTATCCGAACACTATTATTCAACATCAATAACTGACTCAATTCTATCTATTGAGTCGGGAACATAGGTCTTGTTGTCAATAGTGAGTTCAATGGCTCCCTCTGGGCAGATCTCAACACATCGTCCACATCCCCTGCACTCTGAACCTATCTTAGCTCTACCGTTCACAAGGGAAATTGCGTTTACGAAGCAAACATCATCTTGAGTGCAGGTGCCACAATCTATGCAGCTATCGGTGACTTCTACAGAAACTCCCTGCAGTTTCGTTATCTTTTTTCCAATCTCTGGGTTGACATCAGGAAGAATCTTCCAAAGACAACAACAGGGGCAACAATTACAGATGGTTAAGAGTTTCTCACCTGGTCTAACATTGAGCCACATCGCGTCCAACTTATTGCGACCAATTAGGTGAACTAGGCCTGCATCTCTGCATTTCCGCACGTATTCATGTGCTTCTTCCTTAGACACCAATCTTCCAAGGTTTGGATTGATATCGAGGACCGCTTCACCAAGGAATAAGCAACCATAATTTATGGGATAATCCTCACACTTTGAAGAATCTCGACATATACAGAAGTTCATGATCCAATGATATTTAGCCTTGTCAATGAATTCGTGAACAATTTGAGAAGGTAATGCGGTTTCAACTGGCTTCTCTAGATGTTTTCCTATCTTAATCTCAACAACATTATCCTTTGGTAAATAGATGATGTCATCACCATCAAAGAGTAGCTTGTCTACAATCCTTCCAAGCAATGGCAGATTCGTCATCTTTGCTATCAGCCGCACATTTGGAAATGTCTTTTTGATGAGTTGAACCATCCATAGAGGAGCGCCCATAATCTTTGATGTTTACTCTTTAGTCTGATAATAGTATCGGATTATGTTGATTTTGCCATCTTGATTATCATCTTTCTTGGATTCATTCAATTGTTGGTTAAGGAATAGATCCGTATTGTGTTACGAGCCATCTGACCATCTTCCTGATACTCTCCTCAATTGTATACTTCGGACTCCATCCAAATGACTTCAGTAGATCAACACTCAGGCGAGTTCTGGACACATCTCCCGCCCATCCTCGTGATTCTCCAGTGTACTGTAATGAAACGTCACTCAATCCGAGTTCCTCAATGACGACCTTCGCAATTCTACTTACTTGAATCGTGGAATCTGAACTCACATTGATTGGTGTAAATCCTTTTGGTAAGATTCTCGCAACTGTGAGTATCGCATTCACTGCGTCCTCTACATCGAGGTATGTCTTCTCTTGCATTCCATTTCCTAGGATTTCAAGCTTCGATGGATCTCTTTTCAACTTCGTATAGAAATCAAAGACAACTCCATGCGTCAATCTAGAACCGAGGATATTACCCAATCTTAGGCTTATCGAATTAATTCCATAGAGCTCCGCGAATGATGACAAGTACATCTCAACTGCTCCCTTTGCAGCTCCGTAATTGCTAATTGGTCTAAATGCAGTGCTTTCTGGAGTAGGCATGATTTCCGCATCACCATACACAGTTCCCCCAGATGACGCGAACACCATCTTCTTGATCCCCCGTTCTTTCATTGCATTCAGAAGTTGAACACTTCCAACGACATTTGCTTCAAAATCAACAATGGGTTGCTCTACACTTAGCTTAACATCAGGTTGGGCTGCTAAGTGGAATACGATATCCACACCTTTGAGTGATTCATTGAGATTTCCTCTGTCATTTATGCTACCTTTAATGAACAAGAAACCTTCAGTATTATCATGTTGTTTCAGATTGTTTCTCACGCCTGATGACAAGTCATCTAGGACATTGACCTCAAAATCATCAATCAGTCTATCAACTAGATGACTTCCAATGAATCCTGCGCCACCAGTCACAAGCGCTTTTGTCATTTATTCCACCAATTCTAGTTTTCTCGAACACAGCTTTCTCTCGGTCCTTTTATGGATATCCAAATATTGAAGTTCGATTGATAATCAAAATAGTCCCGTATTTATCCTAAGAATAGATATTACAAAACTAAAATAGTGTAGTTTCACCTTGTTAGTTCCAACAGAGATCAGAGAGGATACTAAATGAAGTGCTTTACTCTCCACAGCTATAAGGGCGGTACTGGAAAGACAACATTAGCTGCAAATATAGCCGCCATTCTTGCCCAAGAAGGACGTAATGTTGCTGTACTTGACTTGGATTTTCAAGCTCCTAGTTTGCACACTTTGATTGGCATCTCACCTAAGACCAAGTACATCAATGATTTTCTGGATGAGATTGCTACTCATCAAGATATCCTCAATGATATGCCTGCATCCTTCAAATTGAAAGGCAAGATGTCTGTTGCATTCTCTAATCCTGATGTCGATGCAATTCGTACCCAGCTTGCCCGTGACAGAAAATGGCACATGAACGCACTTTCACAGCTTCTCAATCTAAAGCAGAAATTAGCAGAGGATGGATTCGATTATGTGATTCTTGATTCTGCTCCAGGTGTTCACTATAGCAGTGTAAATGCGATTGTACTCTCTGATTATGCTATTGTCATAGCCAAAATTGACAATTTCGATTTTGATGGAACTCTGAATATCCTGAAGGGATTGTATGACCCTCTTGACAAGGGTACATATTTATTATTCAATAAAGTGGTGCCTCCCCTCTTCAAGGAACCCCGATACTCTCAGATGAAGGAAACCATTTCAGAGATGTTCTCTGATTGGACAACTGTACTTGGATATGTTCCATGTTATTGTGACATACCTCTGGGTATGGGAAGTGAGATTCATGCCTTAACGAATTCAGATCTTGCTTTTGTATCTGGATTGAAGGATGTGGTGAAGAAAATTGAGGATTTACCAATTCCCAAGCCAAAGTCCAAAGGTGGATAGAAATGATTCGCGCAATCTACGTCTTGGTTGAAGGTGGAGTTTGTATCTATAATCGAGCCTACGACACGGCTCTTGCAGATCCGATGTTGATGAGTAGTTTTGTTTCAGCTGTATCTCAATTCAGTCGGGAAGCAATCGGTGACGATCTCAAAGGGATTGAATCAGATGGACGCTTCGTCTTTGTCGCTGACCATAATCCAATCACTACTATTGTCATAGCAGATGATCCGGATGAGATTGATGCCAGCTTGATCGATATCGTTTCCATTAGTTTTCTTAACAAATACTCTCAGGAACTGATGGGTGATGTTGGCAAATCAGGACAGTTTGAGGACTTTTCTGAAGCCCTTGACAAGATTATACCTCCCCAGCTCCTAAAGGACACTCGTGTTGATCCTAGAGACCCTCTTGATGGGTTGAGTCTAATGGAGATACCGTCTGAACTGAAGTCAATGGCAACACTTCTAATCAGAGACAAGACCCTCACAGTTCGTAATGCCGCAAGAGAGCTGCGAATCAATGAATCAACTGCTAAGAAGAAACTTGATTCGATTGTCTCACTAGGAAAAGCAGGTCGCCGTGAAGGTCGAGGTGGAATAGTATATTTCATCGAGTAAGAAGGCATCAAGATGACGGTGCACCAAATACTATTACTTGGCAATCCAAAACTCTATGAGAAATCTGAGGATGTCAAGGAAAGTGAATTAGACACAATACGACAAACCGTTCAAGATCTACGAGAAACTCTACTAGATTTCAGAGCTAGATATGGTATTGGGAGGGCTATTGCAGCACCTCAGATTGGTATCATGAAGCGAGTCATCTACATGAATATCAAAGGTGTAGCTACTGTATTCCTCAATCCTGTATTCACTAATCTGAGCGATAAGCAGTTTGATTTATGGGATGATTGCATGAGCTTTCCAAATCTACTTGTTCAACTGACTCGTCACAAAACATGTGATGTGGAATTCAGAGACTTAGATTGGAATCTTAGAAATGAGCACTTTGAGGATGATCTCTCTGAGCTTATTCAACATGAATATGACCATCTTGATGGTATCCTAGCAGTGGACCGTGCAAAGGATCTCCGTTCCTTTAGATACAGAATCCTAGATGAAAACAATAATCTGCTTTGAATCAAATGGACTCACATTAATAGACAAGTCTCATATGGGAGAAAATCTCTCAATGTGCATAGATTTGCTGGAGGAGAACCCCCTTGAAATATCTTAGAGCCCTGATTATACTGCTAATTGCAGGAGCAGTTATTGGCATTTCTGCTATGATTTCCTATGGTTGGTATTTAGGCCAAGTGATATTTCAGAGTACATACAGCACAAAAGCAGGAGTGGATTTCTGGGCTACTTGGACACTCGACAATAACATTTTCCTAGCATCCTTCATTTTGGCATTTCTAAGTAGTATGATTATGCTTCCTCAACGAAGCACACTAATCACCTTTATGTCAACACTATCGCAAACTGGCCCTATTGTTCGAAGATTGGATCTTAGAACTGGACTCCTTTGGCGACTTTTCGAATTTGGAGGCTTTTTCCTATTCTACGCATCAACTGGTGGCTATTCCATCACTGGCCAGAATGTTGCTTTCCTAATGCTTCTTTCTCAACGTGGGTCAATATCAATCAATAGTAGCCAATTGACTCAGCTCTTTGCGCTCCCATTCTACGCTAACACTTCTGCTGATACAATAATCAGCTTAGTCCCTGCAATGGAAGCCTATCAACTATTCCTTGGCTTTGCCGCAACATTTCTCGTAGTAACGGCAGCTAGAATTCTTCTTAGCATGCTGACTGACATGATGAGTAAGAATAGGGATATCTATGTCATTATATCGAAAGCCCTATTCGCGCTTGCATTGATTGTTGTCCTAGAGATACTCAGTGTTCCAATGTGGACAGTCAATGCTGGGACATATCTCTCCTTCATTACGCTTATTGTTGGTCTTGGTGCATCCATCTTCGGTGCTATCGCATTTTTGATCATGCGGCTTCGTAAGGGTGGGGTGCAACAAAGACAGCGAAGCAAGATTATCCAATTAGAGGAGGATCTTGCTCGCCTTCAGGGCGAGATGCAATCTGTACGAAAGGAATATGAGTCTGGAGCAATGACCATTGAAGATTACAAGAGACGGGTTTCGTTGCTGATGGAAGACCAAACGCATATCAGCAATGAACTTAGGCGACTTAAATTAGAGCGTCTTATTCCTTTCACAGGATCTCCTCGCAATTTTGCAATACTATCTATTTTCCTCATAGGAATTGTAGTTCTCTTCCCAACTATCCAGACTCTCTATTATGCTATTCCAATGAACGGTGAACAATATACTGACTGGAAATTCAATACCGAAACATCAAAGGAGATTGCTATAACAAACTGGGCGGCTGGGCTTAGTGGTATGGATACTAAATTAATTGAGGATTTGACATCAAATGCAACACCTGAGAGTGAAGTTGAATTCCTTACGACGGTTCGGCAATGGGATCAAGAAGCCAGCTATCTGCGGATGAAGAATCAAATTGGGACAAACTGGATGCAGTTAGCTGACTCAGATATCGTTTTTTTGAAAAACCATGAGTATTGGATTGCGCCTCTTACCTTTGACTATGCAACGATAAGTACAAGCTTCATTGCCAAACACATATTCTATACTCATACTGAGGGGATGGTTGTTCTGGATGCCTATAGCGGCGATATTGTTGAGGGTAACAATCTCGTAGCTCTATTCAATCATTCCCAGGCAATTAACACCTATTATGGAGAAGGTGCAGGCTTCAAAGATGTCGCTTTTGTAAATGTCCCTGGTTATGATGAAGTTGGGGGGGATATCTACAACGGTGTTCCAGACTATACACTAACAGGATTCGAATCTACATATTTCATGTTCACTTTAAGTCCAGAGGCATGGTCCTTCATGGGTAACAATATGGAGATGTTGGTCCAGCGTGATGCTGTTTCCAGGGTACAGAGCATCTTACTGCAGGGACTGACTGCTGATTCTGATCCATATATCGTCGTAGATCCATCTGGTAACTTGTTCTATGCAGTTTCAGTGTTTATTGATTATAGACTTTCTACGGGTTACGCTCATGAGAATTATATGCGCTTCATTGGAATCATCCTCGTTGATATTGAAGGGGGCGGTCTACAATTCTACACACCTCCTTCAACAAATACTACCTTCTTCATAGATAGTACGTACATGTCCTATTATGATTGGGAGGAATCCCCTGATTGGCTACAAAGTCAAACGAAATGGCCAGAAGACCTCTACGAGAGGCAGCTAGATGTTGCATACATCTACCATGTGAACAAAGCTGAAACATGGTTGTCAGGCAGTGAATTTCATCAGGCGCCAATTGACTCAGATACAAGATACATCATTGGTAGAATTGGGGGCGAGGAACGTTTCATTGCTATGCATAATGCGGAGTTCTATGAATCACAAGGGCGGAATCTTGCTGGATTGTATATCATGGGTTGTGGCCAGTATGACTTCGGACAGTTGACATTCTATAGTGCCGCGGTAGGTGGCGATGCTGGTTATTCCACTCTACTGGGCCCGAATGCAGCCGTTCAGGCATTCGAAACTGATGACATAGTGAGAACTCAATTACAGCTATGGGGAGAGCATCGATATGGGAACCGACTACTCTATCACCTCGGAGGAGATCTCTTCTTTGTGATTCCGGTATTTCTTGTAGTGGAAACATCCACTGAGGGAGTAATCCAGAAGCTTGGAGGAGTTGGGCTTGTAGATGCGCAAACTGGCGAACGGGTTACCTTAGGTACCAATGTTGTTGAGGCATATTATAGGATGTTTGGATTGCTGAACCAAACTGTAGTGGAGGAAGGTGAGGTTGGAATTGAAAGCGCAGTTCTAAGCCCACTGACCATAGATTCTGGTGATTATTCGAACTTGATATTGATGCTAAGGAACAATGATGTTGTCCATCACAATCTAACGGTTGAGATTACAGTAGCGGCAGGCAACTTCAGTATCTTCTGGCATGGGTCTACAATTGCACCAACAGTGAATCCTACAAACACAACTTTCTCACTTGATATTGGTTCACTTGGGGCTGGAGACCTTTATGGAACAACACCTAGGATTTATGCTACACTTCCAACTGGAATCGTTTCCGCACAATATCTCATAGAGATCACCTTGAGAACAGAAGATGGGATTACAGACTCTGCAACCTTGATACTATCGGTCACATAATCGAGAGAGATCTCCTCATACTTGCTCATCTGTGGTCATATGCATAGATAGAGGACAGATCCAATTTCCCTTCGGCGAATCTAGATCCATTTAGGGGAATCACAAAGCACTCGAGAAGAGATTTCAATCTCGGTCTTCTATTTCTTCTAACTCTGATGAAATCTCATTAGTTATGCGCCTCAAAGCTCTTGAGATTTTTTCTACTTCTTGCTCACCTGATGGCGTATCCTCTATAAAATAGAATATTGAACCTGCGAACATGGCAATAATCCCCAAAGCAATACTTACCGGTGATAGTGTGATTGTAATTGCTATGCATGAAACAGCACCGATGATTGGCGCAATCGGGCCTAATGGAATGCGAAAGTAGTTCCTGTGTGATTCGACCTTGCTCTCATCGCGGGTCAAGACAATGGCACTCACATTAACAAAGAACATTGCAATCAGCATGGCCATGTTTACAAGTCCCAGAATCATGTCTAGATTGCCTATGAGGATGAACGCAAGAGACACAGCTGATCCCAAAAGAATCGAGTTTGTTGGCTGTCCATGTC
>JAEORN010000227.1 GCA_016840825.1 Candidatus Thorarchaeota archaeon
ATGTGGCTTGTGCAGTTCTGCCACCCTGTTCTGAGATTTATGATATAGTCTGCCTGCGATGCCCGGCGCCATATTTCCCATGCTGTCCTCTCAGTTACAGTTCCATACTCATTTCCAGGAAATACAGTATCAAGATCCTTGGAGCCAAGTGGTGATATTTTTGCTCCTAGACGAAATGCAAGAGGACTGGAAACTGGAAGGAATGTAACAGAACCATCGATTCTCTCCAGATTCTCAAGATGTCTCATAATGAGATAGCTTGCATAGATGTCAGTAGCCGAACGCCCATTCATAGCTGCCACGATGAACACATTGGGACGCTCTTCTCCAAATGTGTAATATCCTAGAGTAGTTCCAGTCTTCGGGTCGATGTCCACAGCATCAACTATTGCCTTGACCATGACAAGACCTTCTTTCAACTGATAATTTCAACAAGTGCTACGAGCATATGAAGCAGTGTAAGACCATAAATCTAACTTCAAATCCATTCTGGTTTACAGTTGAAAAAGTAGACATCAGTCTTGAAATCCTTAGCTTGGAAAAAATCGTGTCTACTCAGAGCATATTTACTCTGCAGAGGGATGTGAGGCTGTTCGAAGATGTCTGTGTGACCACACATGTTGGGGTTTCCTATCCATGCTGTAGGCACACCTGTTTTTACGATATCTATCCCAACCATAGACAGATAGGGCTCCCAACAAATGATTGTGAATGAGGGAGTGTATTTTGCGACAGCTTCTATCGCATCTAGCGCTTCTACCCATTTTGGATATGCAATATTATACCGACCATCTCTGCCATCTGTTGCAATACACTGTCTTTTAATCAAGGGCCGCAAAAATTCGGTAAGCCGACCATCACCACTCATTACTTCAAGTACTGGAAGTTTCTTTTTTCTCCTCCCCAAAGATCTGTTAATCACCTGAGCAAGCTCTTCTACAAACTCCTTATTGAAAATTTGAAAAATCCATCTACCTGCTACATTAGAACCATTGCAGTATGACTTTACGTCTCCTTTTTTTTCAAGTTCTTGGAAGAATTGAAGGACTTCTCCGTAGGGCAAGAGGTCTTGGTGGATGTCAATATACTCTCCTTGAAGGTCCATGCTTCTTCTCCCACACTTTTCATAATAATGCTAGTCAATCCCAGCTAACCATAGCTCTAATAAGGGAGCCCCTACTGCATGGACGGAGAGAGTGAGCCAGGATGGATTGCGTTCTCGATAACTAACACACACTCCTTTTGCGAGTCCTTTATAGAGGATACCATCCTGAAATTTGCCACCCCTTCGGTATCAAAGGAGGTTACTGGACATGAGTGATGTTGCAAAGATTGAGAAGAAATGGCAGAAACGATGGAGGAAAGACAAGGTCTTCGAAGCTGACCCGGATCCTAAACGAAAGAAGTTCTTCTTGACGGTGCCTTATCCTTACGTTAACGGTGCTCCCCATATAGGACATGGCCGGACCTACACAATAGGTGATGTGATTGCTCGATACAAGCGAATGCAAGGCTACAACGTGTTGTATCCAATGGCATCGCACATGACAGGAACTCCTATCCAAGGAATGGTTGACAGGGTAAAAGCTGGTGACCCTATTGCAATTGAGCAGTACAAACGCGATCTACGTCTCTATTTTGATACTGAAGAAGAGGTAGAAGCTCAACTGGCGAAGTTCACAAATCCTTGGGTTACTGCATCCTTCTTTGCAAAGGTGCTCTCTCAAGACTTCGATGCGTTAGGGTACAGTATTGATTGGCGGAGAGAGTTTACAACTGGGGACAAGGAATACAACAAGTTTGTAGAATGGCAGTACCAGAAATTCATGGAAAAGGGATACATCAAACAGGGCAATTATCCATTGTTATATTGTCCGAACGATGGAAACCCTGTTGGTGAGGACGATTTACTCGAGGGTGCCACTGCCAAAATAAAGGACTTTACAGCTATCAAGTGGCCTTTTGAGGATGGATTCTTGGTGGCTGCAACATTACGTCCTGAAACTATCTTTGGTGTCACAAACATGTGGATTCACCCGACAGACAAGTATGTTTGGGCAAGAATTGACGATGAGAAATGGGTAGTTTCAGAAGCATCTATCGAGAAGCTGAAATTACAGGCGAAGAAAGTAGAAGTCATTGAAACATTCCCTGGGTCCAAGATTATTGGAAAGAAGTTCAAAGCAATTCACGATGACCATGAGATACTGATTTTACCTGCAGAATTTGTGGATGTGGACAATGCCACCGGAGTTGTATACTCAGTACCAGGCCATGCTCCGTTCGACTACATTGCACTGAGAGACCTATGGGATGACCCTTCTGGTTTAGAAAA
>JAEORN010000228.1 GCA_016840825.1 Candidatus Thorarchaeota archaeon
ACCACACAATTGTTACAGGCATGGAGGCAGAATAGGGAAATATGAATTGGGCTGAATTTGGTGGTCCTCCCAATGTGTGGTAATTATAGGATTCAAAGGCCCAAAAACTGCTTGATGTGATAGAGTGAGCTGAAACTGCATCAAGAATCATTCCTCCTGCTCCCATCCCCCAGATTTCAGTTTCGGTCATGCTTGGAGAGAACATCATATAGATTGCTAGAAGCGGACTTAACCAACTATGTTGTTTTTGAGGACTTTCCATGCTTGTAGCTATTTCAATGATAGAAGAAATGACTTGGCATCATTCGAATATTGTACCAGTTTACGCAAAAGGAAAAGTGGTGCGCTCACCGGGACTTGAATTCCCGACCACGTTCGAAACTGAACGCAGTTCCCGGTTCCCGACCACATCCGAATTGGATGTGATTGCCGGATCCGTGGCAGGGATCCATCATAGCCCCTAGACAATGAGCGCTTAGACACACAGCGCGACTGTGAGCGTTAAAAAGTTTGTCAAAGGCTCACCCTTTTTTCTACCTCAAGAATATCTCAATTGGAGCAGCCATCATAATTTCGTCTGTGTACTTGTCTTCATACTTAATCCCATCTTTTAGTACACCAAACTGCGTAAATCCAATCTTCTCGTACGCCTTGATAGCAACATCGTTTTCCGATTCAACACTGATCTGTACAATCTCAATTCCACGTGTAGTGAAATGTTCAGCGATTTTCCGCATCATTTGATTCGCTATACCTTTGCGGCGATACTTCTCATCGACAACGACTTGGACCATCTCTATTCGATGTCTTGATCCAAACCATCTCATTCGCACTCCTGTACAAACGCCTACTACTTTGGTTACTGATATCGCACATACACTGTATACTTCATCAGGTCCGGGCATAAGGAGTTCTTTTCTCTGCTCCCGAATGACTCCCTCTGGAACATCACCAAAAAGGTGCTCTGCGATGGATTTTGCATGGGCTTCTGTATAAGCTTCAACAGTGATATCATTTGACATAATCTACTGACTCTCCTCTATTGCCTGATTAATGCTCAGCATATGAAAAGTTGACTCACACTCTATAGCATTAGCATGTCCTCTTCTCTCATCAAGCATCATCCTAGAACCTCCAACCCAATAACCAGTATTCCTCTCTGGTAACCATTTTCGTGGAAATGCATATATTCCACTGACTGTTTCGAAGCTCTCAAGGTAGTCCATCGTTCTTCTAAACCAGTCACTCTTGTGAACTAATGGGAATTTTGACATGAATTCCATTGTGAGTAGTAACTCTGCAAACTCCCTCCCCTCAGGATTATTGTCATACCCTGGAAGGTGTACAGCCCATCCCAAAACGTAGTATCTAGTACCATACTTTACCAACCCATAACTCCATGGCAATCTTTGATATTCTTCAGACAGAACCATCTCAATCACTCTGTCTAGTTGCTTTCTCTCATCCGAGTTCCTCATGACATTCTTGCAGCTTGCAAGCCCTCGAATATCATGAATCCAAGGTAGCATGAAATTCTGGTCGGGATAGAGTTCGGGATTCACAAGTTTATACTTGCTCTTCTTTGGTATTCCTCTGTAATCCAACTTGTCTACAAAGACTCGTGAAAAGTCCGGATTCTTTGCAAACTTGTATAAGCTATCCAATCGCTGAGTCATCTGAGAGAGTACTGGTTGAGTTGTATCATATCCTGCATATGCTAGTAGCGAGGCAACAACAGTTCTCAAGAAGACTGAATGGGATTTCTCTGGGTGTAAATCTAAGTTCTCTGAGAGCCAGACTCGAAAGGGAAGCGTTTTGCTATCAAATGGTTGTAGTCCTGCTCTGAGACCAAGTTGCACAAGTTTCCCCATCACATTCTCAAAGGCATCTATCCTACTCGAATGAATACTGTTGAAATCTAAGTTTGGCTTCAATTGACCCAACCATTTGATGGTCTCTGAACTATCTAGCATCTCTTTGAGAGTGTGACTGACTAATCCAACATCCTGTTCATGGAGAATGTCAACCATTGTACGGAATCTAATAGAAGGTCCTGCATTACGTAATAGCCACTGTGCAAGATCTGATGATTCCATGTCATTCCCTCTCCATTCAAACCATATCTATTCTCCCCTCGTGATTTTGGCGATACAGTGTTAAGGAAGAATGATTCCATTTTGATAAGGTGAAGGATATGATCCGATTGGATGGTCTAAAGAAGAACATCATGCGCGACATCTATGAAAAACGGATGATTCTCACCTCAGTTCGTGATAGAAGTGAGGGGTGGACTCTTCACTCAGGTCTCTGGAGTCCTTTTTACATCCAACTCAGAGTTCTTAGTTCATTTCCTGAAACTCTGAAATTAGTCGGTGAAGCCCTATCTATTTTGATAAAAGAAGAAGCACCTTCAGTCAACCGACTTGTTGGTATTGCCTTTGCAGGTATCCCCATTGCTACTGCGGTCTCAATTGAATCAGGTATTCCTGCCTGTCACACTCGAAAAATCCTTGGAGTTCGCACTGAACAGGAGCTTCGTGATGCCATTGGAAACTATGGTCAGCATTCGCTTATGGAGGGTGAAGTGCAAGATGGTGACACACTTTGTTTAATTGATGACCTAGTGACAGGGATGGAGAGTAAGCTTGTTGCACGTGAACAAGTGATAGCAGAAACCAAGAAACGAGGTATCACTGATGTTACGGTTGACGAC
>JAEORN010000229.1 GCA_016840825.1 Candidatus Thorarchaeota archaeon
AGAAGTCGCAAACAACAAACTTGTGCTTGAAGCATATCTAGGGAGAGGTGAAGAGTTTGCTTGAACTGAAGAAAGTCTATCATTATTACGGAAAGGCAAAAGCTCTCGAAGAAATCAACCTCACAGTAGAGGCTAATTCACTAGATGCTGTTATTGGGCCCAATGGCGCAGGGAAATCAACCCTTCTTCGAGCCATATCTGGACTTGAGGAGATAGACCGCGGTAAAATCATGTTCAATGGCGAGAGGATTGATGAGCTAGAAGCACACGAGATTGCACGAAGGGGTATTGCTCATTGCCCTGAACGCAGGCGTCTATTCTATGACATGACTGTGATGGAAAACATAGAACTCGGCGCATACACTTTGAAAGATAAAGAAAGATATTCGAAACTCCTAGATTTTGTGTTTGAAATCTTCCCAAGGCTCCACGAACGAACGAAACAAAGAGCAGGGACTTTGAGTGGTGGCGAACAGCAAATGTTAGCCATCGCAAGATCACTTATGGCAAGTCCAAAATTCTTGCTCTTGGATGAGCCTTCTCTTGGACTGGCACCAAAAGTGAAGAATACAATCTTTGAAGCCATTCAACAAATAAGACAGGAAGGAACCACCACTCTCCTAGTCGAACAAGATGCAGTGCTAGCAATGGAAGTTGCGGATCATATTCATGTTCTTGAAGATGGAAAGATAGAGATGAGTGGCACAAAAGAGGAGCTAATACGTGAACCTCGCATTAAGAAAGTGTACCTGGGGATTTAGGAGGTAGCAAAATGTCAGCAACATTAGAAGAGCTTCTACGTGATGCAAAAGTCGAGTTAGTAGTAGCTAGAGCGGAGAAGGACTCAAAGGTCATTGGAGAGATTGTTGAGTATCTCAATAGTGATATACGCTCGATTCGATTTAACGCCGCCCTTTCTTTGGGAGAACTCGGTGAAAAGGCTGCTAAAACTGTTTCAAAGCTGATAGATTGTCTGGAGGATAATGACTGGAGTATCTGCAGAGAAGCTACAAAATCATTAGGAAAAATCGGAGAGTCTGCCGTTGATGCTATTCCCAAATTGTCTGTTTTACTAGCTGACCAAGAAGTGTCAATCAGAAAAGAAGCTGCAATCTCGCTTGGTAAAATAGGTGTTGCTTCTGATGTAGCTGTTTCAAGTCTGATTGCAGCGCTTGATGATCAAGATGAAGAAGTTCGAACTGAAGCCGCAAAGACCTTGGGAAAAATGGGACACGGCGCGCAAAATGCAATTCCGAGATTAATACAAGGTCTGAGAGATTCTGCTTGGACTGTGAGGACATCTTCAGCTCAAGCTATTGAAGGGATTGGAAGAGGCTCAAGCGAAGCGATACCAACTCTTGTCAGAACTTTGGAAGATAAGGATTGGAGAGTGCGTTATAGGTCAATTAACACTCTTGTTCAAATTGGTGAGCCATCAATCAATCCGATTTTGGAGGTTCTTAATCACCCGAATCCTATTGTCAGGCAGGGAGCTTTAGAGGCTTTAGGTGAAATGAAAGTTGCAGACCAGAATATTATCGCATCTATAGCTTCTTTGTTGCAGGATAGGGTTGAGAGTGTCCGTGGTAAAGCTGCAGATGCGCTTCGTTCGATAGGAAAGAATGCAATTCCTGCACTAATTGTGTCATATGCCCCTGCAAAGAAGTCAATGAAGATTATCATAATCTCGACAATTGGCGGCATTGGTACTGATGCTGAAAGCGCGATTCCGAATCTAATCGAGATTTTAAGAAGTGAAGGGACAGATGAACGTGCGGAAGCCGCAAGTGCCCTCGGAAAAATTGGAATCGCAGATGATTCCGTCGTACAAGCATTGATTGCAGCCTTAACGGATAGCAAAAGTGTCGTGCGCCGTGAGGCTGCACTGGGTTTGGGCAAATTTGGTCCAGCCGCCTTTGCGTCTATACCAGCTCTGTTGAGCGCATTAAGCGATGATAAGCCTGATGTCAGATGGCGAGCATCAGAGGCGCTTGGAAAGATTGGAGCATCAGAAGTGAGCATCATCCAGGCTTTGGAAAATATGCTGCATGACGAGTATGACTATGTTTCTGAAGCTGCTCAAGAAGCACTCGATTTAATAGGTGGAGAATAATCAGACAGGTCGATTAATGATGAGCGAGGATCCATATGCTGCTAAGCCTTGGTTGAAGCATTATGATGAAGGTGTACCTGAGCACATAGATTATCCAAAAATAAATCTGTATGAAATATTGGATAATTCTGCGAAGGAGTTTGGAAATAATACTGCAATTTGGTTCCAGAAACGTAAGATATCGTATAAGGAATTCAAAGATATAGCTGATCGACTTGCGACAGCACTTCGGGAACTTGGTGTGAAAAAGGGTGACACAGTTGCCATAATGATTCCGAATTTTCCTCAATTCCTGTTTAGCTTTTACGGAATTCTAAAAGCAGGGGGAATTGTGACAGCATGCAGCGTTCTCTTGACTGAGCCGGAACTAGCATACCAGCTTAATGACTCAGGAGCTGAAACCATAATAGCATGGGATGCTCAGCTTGAAAAAATCAATAACATCAAGGACAGGACGAAACTCAGGAACATAATCATAACAAGTGTGATGGATTACATCCCTAATGCTCCTAGAGACCCACCAGAGATCTCTGGCACTATGCAGTTTCTGAATCTGATTAGTAGGACAAAACCAGACCCTCCCTCATTTGAAATTGATCCAATGACACAGATTGCTGTGCTTCAGTACACAGGCGGCACTTCTGGATTGCCAAAAGGAGCTATGCTTACACATCACAACTTGTTATCAAACTGCATTGCTACACATACTCTAGTTTCCTCACAGATGCAAAGAGGGAAAGACACAGGACTCACCAACCTACCTCTATTCCACATCTATGGAATGACTGTTTGTATGAACGTCTGGATCTACAATGCCTCTCGAATTGCTCTGAATCCTGACGCGCGAGATCAGAAAACATTGTTTGAAATTATTCGAGATACAAAGCCAGCTATGTTTCCAGGTGTACCAACTATGTACATGCGATTACTGGAACGAGATGACCTTGAAGATTATGCAAAAGACATGAAATCAATAAGATTCTGCAATACTGGCGCAGCAGCCATGCCTCCTGAAGTCTTGCGTGAATTTGAGGAACGAACTGGTTGTGTTATCGTTGAGGGCTATGGCCTTACTGAATGTTCTCCGGTCACTCATAGCAATCCAGTTGGTGGCTTGCGGAAAATTGGTTCTATTGGAATACCGCTTCCAGATACTCAGGTGAGAATAGTTGATGTTGATGACTATACAAAGATCATGCCAATTGGAGAACAGGGAGAAATAATGATCAATGGCCCACAAAGGATGATGGGATACTGGAACAAACC
>JAEORN010000230.1 GCA_016840825.1 Candidatus Thorarchaeota archaeon
CCATTCGGTTGGTTGTCTGATAAAGTCGGTCGAAAATTAGTCATGGCAGCAGCTTTCCTGTTTCTAATTCTTACTTCAGCATGGATCTATCTGGTGTTTGATCCATTGATGATAATTCCTATGTTTGTATTCTTTGGTTTGATGAACGGCGCTTTGGATCCTGTTCAAACTAGTTTTGTGGCTGATTTAGTTGAAGAAGAACGTCGAGCTAGTATCATTGGAGCGTTCCAGATGGCTGTAGGCATTAGTGCATTTCCTGCAGGTCTTGTAATTGGATATTTATGGGATTCATTCGCACCTGTGGTTGCTTTTCAATACTCAATCATTCTCACATTTGTTGCTCTACTTTTGTTGGCACTTGTAAGGACAAGAAGGAATGGTGGTGGACCGGGCGAGATTTGAACTCGCGACCTCCTGAATGCGAATCAGGCGATCTACCAGTCTGATCTACCGGCCCATTCAGAATTTCCACCGCCTGACCATTCTTAAAACCTTGTCTACTGGAATGGAAAAATCCTGCCTAGATATCGATTCCAAAAGCCTCAGAGAACCTTTCCATTCTGACGAATTCTTTTAGAAATTCTCTCCCTTTCTCTGTTAGAAAGTAAATCCTATTGTCGCTCTCTGGATTTGATGTCTTAATGAGGTCTTTCTCAACCAGTTCATCGATATACTGGGTTAATCGATCATGAGATAGATTTGCAGTATAGAGTATCTTTGTCGGGCCTGCACCTTCCTCACCCTCACTCTGAATGGCACGCATCATATCTGCCAGGATGCGTATCTTTGAGCGATAGGCCCGTTTTCTACTCATTCTACTTTGCCTGCCTTGACTAGCATGACCAGAAGTGACAAGAAGCCTAGCAGTTGTGTTACTTGACTCAATAGGTACATACCTGGATTTGTGAATGTCATAGCCACCATCATGTGACTAAGTAGGATGAGGAAGAATCCAAGTAGGACATAGAACGCTAACTTACTTCGGGATGAGAAGTAGTTGATGATGGCTTGAACAACAACGACAACGAGAACAAATATAGCTATGACCTCCAGATTTGGATCTACAAATATAGTAGCTAGTAGTAGACTGACTCCTGTCATGTTCTCATTGTTCAAAGACTCTAGGTGACGTGTGGGTCTTGTTGCTATCACAAAAAGAAGATACGCCATGATTCTGGATACCCCATATGCAATCGTCACAGTTGAACGGATTATCGTACTTGAAGGACCTTCCACTCCATATTGAATAGCGAAATATAATGTTCCTATGACTCTCCCAAACATACCTGCTGATAGGACAAGGAATCCTGTTGAGAGATCAGAAAGTTTCTTTTGCCCTGTTAGATTGTACGCTCGTGTAGCATAGATAGTCACAATCAATGCGATTATTCCGCTGAATATTTCAAAGATTAGATCCAATCTAATCAATGCAAATAGTCCATCTTGCATATGGTGACGCCTGTCCTAATCTTGTCAGTTTTGGTCTTATTATCAATGGATGAATCATTCATGACTTTTGGGTGATTCGGTGACATAATCCAGCAGTCACTTGCAAACCTCTCGCGGATAGTTTTACTATGTATGATTCATCTAGTGTAATCGTTCAGCTTGGCTTTATATTCAGAAATCATGTTTCTTACTGAGCCGAATATGAAGCATGCCAAGAGATTATTGACACTTTCTTCCGCCTTAGTTGTTGTCTTACTTGTTACGCTGCCCTCCTTTGCTACCACAGATGCAGCTTTGGTCCTAGAGTCCCCAGCAGCTGCAACCGCGAGCATCGGGGACTCATTTCTTATACAGGCACGAGGACGAGCCGGAGTCCAGACTGATGAACGAGAAGATTTTCAGGTTAATTATCTGACCAAGATGAATCTCGAATTCAGGATATTACATAGAGGGGAGAGGGGCGTAGTTCTTGAGGTGCTAGGCGGCAGTTTCGTTCTTAACTCAACGGTCTACACTTTTGAGGAAGGAATGGGTGTTGCAGGGAAGCCTCAGAATGAGCGATTAAACGGAACCGAACTAGTGTTCGGGTTTCGAATCAATGCCACCAGCCCTGAGGGAAATAGTGCAGAAATAGTTCTTCTTGGGGGTGTAAGACGGAACCAAGACATCCGACCTACACTTATCATGAAAGGCCGCTTAATAGTAGATGACATTGCTTACGTGTTTGGACAACTAGGCAGAATCAAAAGAGCCTAGAAATAAGATGGAAGCTACCGACAACTGCAGGAAGCGGACAGGAACTTCTGGACCGCTGTGAGAGGCGGGGTAACTCCCGCCCTTCCATCACCTTTTCTTCTATGCGCTGAGGCGAACAATGATATTCGAAACCACGCAAACACACTTCCAGACCCGGAGTTGCTAGCATGTTAGTAGATGTCCACAATCACATCTCATTTTATCAAGAAGATATAGACCGCGCTCTGAAGGATATGCGCGAAAACGGAGTCCTCATGGTTTCAGTATCAATCGATTTTCCTTC
>JAEORN010000231.1 GCA_016840825.1 Candidatus Thorarchaeota archaeon
ACATCAACTACACCAATTGTCCGACTTTCAATGCCCTCAGGTATCTTCTCTCCTCGAGGTAGAACAGCGAATCTACTTGGATGCCTGTGAATGCTCTCACTGGGGTCAGACCCCCAATATATGATGAACTCTCCATTATTTCGAATATACTCCAAGTCCGTATCAAGTTTCAGAGAATGAAGACTATGACTAAGGGCTTGAGCAGCTCCGAGGAAGGCAACTGAATCGAAGAATCCTTTCACATCAGATGCCAACTCAAGTCCCTCACGGATTGCTTCGGTAGAAGTTTGAGACCATCCAATGATCAGGGGAGATCCGTTATTAAGAAGAATATCTGAAGCTAGTTGAAGTGCTTCGTCCAAGCTTACTTCTCGTTCTTTGCCATCATCTCGGATAACGGATTTTGAATCTAGATGTTTGATAATGGATTCGAGGTGTGCATGGCCCAATCTACATAATCCAAGAGACCTAACAGTTCCATCCTTAATTTCTGCGGTCGAATCGTCACAGAGAAGTGAGCATCCAGAACATACTATATCTTCCATTGCGACACCTACCAGATTTCTATTGCATCAGTACAGCAGTATTGCTCACAGACTCTGCAGTTCAAGCGGTCTGGAGGGAATCTTCTGCACTTCTCAAGATTGATAATCTTCGAAATGCCATTCTCAACCCAAAAGACCGTAGATCCCTTTTGTGCAGATCTTCCTTCAGCTGTTGGAGGTTCAGCTGCGACATCTACAGGACAGACTACTACACAGTTACTGCAACCAGTACATTTCGACTCGTCGAGTTTGATTCCTGTTTCAGCGGCAGATTGCATTGGAGCGACTAACTCTCTGAGTTTCTCAAGATTTGACTCAAAACCGGTTTCAAGAAGAGGAGGGCAATCATCAGGACTGATATCTCCTAATGCTAGTTTTGTTGCAAAAGCCATACATGTCTTTGGTTCGCAAAGCCTACAATTTGTCTTAGGAAGGAGGTTGTAGAGTTCCATTGGATTTAGTTTCACAGTTCTAGCTCCGTTGCATCGGATATTCGGGGTACTTTGGAAAGCTGCCCTCGTAGTAACAAAAGATTATACATGAATCATGCGGTAGTTGCAGATTGTATCTTCCAAATCCCTAATGCTCATATTTATACTCGAAAAGTAGAATTGTGACAGGCTAAATATTACTAAAAATCTAGCAAGGTGGTCCCCCTGAGCAAAAAGAAATCCTCGAGCGACAAGGACAAGCACAAAGACAACATAGGCGTTTTCCTATGCCGCTGTGGAACCAATATCGCTGATGTTATTGATGTTGAATCACTCAGGGAGAAGTATGAGAAAGAAGGCATTCCACTTGTTGATGTAGATGATCACCTCTGCTCAGAGCAGGGCGTATACGATCTGATAGAGAAGATAAAGAGAAGTGATGTCGAGAAAGTTGTAATCGCTGGCTGTTCTCCTTTGCTCCATAACGAATTGTTCTCGGCTGCTGTTAAGGAAGCTGGGCTTGATCCAGGACATCTGCATATGGCGAACATACGAGAACATTGTAGTTGGGTCCATTATGATGATCCTGAAACAGCAACGAAAAAAGCAGCAGCTATTATTGATACGGGAATCGCAAAGGTTCGAGATTCTGAACCGATTCCAACTCATAGAGTATCCATCTCCCAAAGAGCTCTTGTCATAGGTGGGGGAGTTGCGGGATTATCTGCCGCATTGGAGCTAGCAGACTCGGGCATAGAAACAATCATTGTGGAAAGAGAGGGCTTTCTTGGAGGACATATGGCAAAGTGGGATAAACTATTCCCTACCTTTGATTGTAGCATTTGCATACTAGGACCAATGATGGCTCGGGCTTCAAGGCATGAAAATATCAAAATCCTGACGCTTGCAGAGGTCAAGGAAGTAAGAGGAAGTGTAGGACAGTATAAAGTCACTGTCAACCAAAGAGCAAGATATGTGGATATTGAGACCTGTACAGGATGCAATCGGTGTTTGGAAGTCTGCCCAGTAGATGTTATAGATGAGTATAATGAAGGATTAGGAAAACGAAGAGCTATGGTACGGCCTTCTGTCGATACAGTACCGATAGCGCCATACATCGATATTGACAACTGCATTGGCTGTCAATCGTGCGCAGGAGTCTGTGAACCAAAATCACTCAGATATGAGGATGTGGACCGAACTGAGGTCTTTAATGTTGGAGCCATTGTTGTAGCGACTGGCTATAGACCGTTCAACCCGACTATTGTCCAAGAACTAGGCTATGGCGAGAACCCGAATGTCATGACTTCAATCGAGATCGAAAGGATGATGAACCCATCAGGTCCAACGAATGGGAAGGTCGTTAGACCATCGGATGGAAAACCACCAAAACGAGTCGCATTTGTTTCATGTGTAGGCAGCCGCTCCATTCGCTTCGATAGACCATACTGTAGTAGGGTTTGCTGCTCAGAAGCTATCAAAGAGATGATCCAACTCAAACAACAACTACCAGATATAGAGGCATATATGTTCTATACTGATATGCGTACATTTGGAAAAGGTCAGGAAGAACTGTACATTAGAGCAGGAAAGGAATTCAAGATTACATTCGTACGAGGCGCGGTAGGAGAAGTCATTGAAGACCCAATAACGAATAAGACAATCCTACGAGCAGAAGATACTCTATTGCGTCGCATGATAGAGATGGAAGTAGATATCGTAGTGCTTATGGTTGGGATGGATCCGGATCCAAGCAATATTGAGTTGTCTAAGCTCTTGAAAACGCCCCTTGACGAGAACGGATTCTTCTTGGAGCAGCATCCGAAACTTGGCCCGAGCAGCACCCATTCAAAAGGGGTTTTCCTCGCAGGAGTCGCTCAGGGACCAAAGGATATCGCAGATAGTGTTGCACATGCAGGACTTGCCGCTTCGAAAGTCAAGACACTGCTGTCTGTGGGACATATAATTTCAGAAGCTTGTGTTCCATCATTCAATATCGACTTATGCATAGGATGCAAAATTTGCGAACAAGTATGCTCACCTAATGCAATCAAATTTGGAGATTCGAAGAATCCTACCATTGATGTTGCTGCATGCCGAGGATGTGGTGCATGCGCGGCAGCATGTCCATCAGGTGCTCTTGACCTACCCTGCCTGAATAATGAGCAGTTAGAGAGTGCAACTCGAGCTGCAGTTCAATTCAATCCGATGAGACCAGCAATTGTTGGCTATCTTTGCAGATGGTGTGCATATAGTGCTGCAGACCGTGCAGGTATATCGCGTCTTAAGTATCCACCTAACGTAATCAACATTCAAGTGCCATGTACAGGGCGTTTGAATCTTGATACACTCCTAGCTGCTTTCGCGGAAGGAGCTGATGGTGTTGCTGTTATGGGATGTCATGTACAAGACTGTCACTACAGATCGGGAGCAAGATATGCAAAGGATAGGACTGATAATCTACGAGAGGCACTAGAGGCTGCGGGCATCGATGGAAAAAGACTCTACTTTGGCAGCGCATCAGCATCAGAGGCAGATCACTTCGCAGAACAAATTACAGATTTTGTGAATACTGTGACAGAACTAGGGCCACTTGGAAGCGAATCGACGAAACGTGATAGCAAATCCACTCGTTCTGAAGAAGGAGAAGAGGTTGTCGGCGGTGGATAGAGCGGACAAGTATCGCGTATCGGTAGGAGAGAAGCCGATAGTTTCAATGGATGTCGAAGAGGGAAAGATTAGATTCACTTGGAAAACTTCCCTTCTAACGAAAGTTCTCGACCATGAAATAGACAAGTGTGTTGGATGCGGAATATGCTTAGTATGTCCCTGGGATGCGATCACCATGGGGCCAGTAAAGGAAACAGCATCTGGACTCATAGAGGGAGCACCCCTTGTAAATGTAGACCCAGATCTTTGTACGTTCTGTGGTTTGTGTGATTCTGCTTGTGTCTTCAGAGCCTTTGATGCTTCATATGAAGGGGAGTGCGCGATTAACAAATATCAAAGAATAGAGGGCACACACTTCATAGATGATCAGAAATGTGCTCCATGTGTGCTTTGTGCAAAAGTATGCCCTACTGGTGCGTTAGATGTTGATGTCAAAGTAGACAGAAAAGAAACACTTGTTACTTACCAGGGTGAGGAGTACGCAAAAGGAACCATTCAGATAGATGAGGACAAGTGCTCTTATTGCGGCCTGTGTGAGCTCCTCTGTCCTGAGGCTATCACAATCTATTGGTCAGATTCTGCTGAACCACCCAATTTCAGACCAGCAGTAGGAATACGGGTCAATGAAGATCATTGTGATTATTGTGGGCTATGTGCTGATATTTGTCCAGATGAGGCCATCACTGTACACTGCACAGAATCAGGATCTAGAAGCATCAAACAGCCTGAAATATCAGGGAAGCTAAAACGTGACGACCTCTTGTGTGTAAAATGTGGACTCTGTGCGGAAGTATGCCCATATGACGCTCTTGAGGTAACCAAACCATTCTCTGGCGAGGTTATTATTAAGCAGCTAGACAAGTGCGATCCAACAGGATGCAACAACTGCTTCAACATTTGTCCTGTCAAAGCCATATACCCTACAGGAACAGCAGATAAGATAGAGATTCTCGACCACTGTCTTTATTGTGGAGCGTGCGAAATCTCCTGCCCATATGATGTATTAGAGGTCAAAAGAGATGGATACAATGTTGATGAGCTTGAGCGTGCTCGAAAGTGGGAAAAGAAACGGAAACGAGTGTTCGATGAAATAATAGGGATTGCTCCACCTCCAAGCGGCTTATTCGAACGTGATATAGTGATTGATGTTACGAAGAAAAAACCTGTAAAGACTGAGTCAAGTGTCGCATGGGAGTCGATAGATGGTAATAGGGAAATTGCCATGAAAGCGGCTCAAGATCTTAGAAACCTTCTAAAGAAGAAACCAAAGTACCATCAACAGCTTGAACGTGGCAGAGTCGACCGGTTGATTAAGGCGATTAAGAATCCTGAAGAAGATCAAGAAGGGAAGTGATATCCTCATTACTTCTGGTGAGTGTCACAGGGATTCCATGATACACCGGAGGTTTTCCGTCTGAAGGTGAGTCTATTAGTGCTAATGCCCAGGGACTAAGGGGCATAACTGCAATACCATTTGTCCCCTTCTCATTCATGATCACATGAACAACTATAGTACCTGTCTTTGATTCGATACTAACTTTGGAATCAGGCTTTAGTCCAAGCTTTTGCATGTCAGCCTTACTCAATTGAACACGGGCTGCTGCAGATTTGTATTCCTCTGAGAATTTGTCCTTTACAGATTCTACATCGGTTTCAAAGGAATGCGAGATTACAAGCTTCATTTGAACATTGGGAAAGAGAAGGTCGCCTAGTGCCATTGTCTATCTCTCAAATTCTAGCGTTCAGGAATTCCAGTTATTATATTTCCGCTAGGTCATTATTTTGGGCCGCAAACAGCATGCTTTTGTAATAAAGAAGCACTTAGTTGGTAATTCATAGGTGATAAGAATGCGGATAGCTACTATTTACGGCGATGTCTTTGCAGAACGAGTTATTGGGAATCTCATTAACTTTCGAACATTTTGCCAAGGATGTGAACCAAGTTGCTCAGAGTGTCGAACGGGATATGGTTCCTACGTTGGGGATATTGTTGGAATTCATCCAGTGGATCCTCCAGCACCAACGATGATTGAAGATCCCGAGAAGTACATCAAAGAGCTAGGCCTCATGGAGTGCGATCTGCTTCTGGTTGTTGCTATCCATCACGATATTCTAGCCTCCATCGACCTTATCATCGAAGAAACTGGTGCAAAAGCTGTGATAGCTCCCATTGAAGATCCAACTTGGATTCCTCCGGGATTACGATCTCAAGTAAAGGAAACGCTAGACAAGATTGGGATTGAATCAGCATTTCCAAAGCCATTTTGTACTCTGGAACCTGGTGAAGGGAAGCTCATTGATGAGTTCATAACGAAATACAAGGTCGGTAGACCAATACACTATGTTGACATGACGGGCAATGTGATATCCGAGATTGGACCAAAGCGTTCAGCACCTTGTGGATGTACATGGTATGTGAGCCAAAAGGTACGAGGAAGGTCAATAGATAACACGGATGAGCTCTTCGAAGTGATTTCCAAAGCTCATCATACCTATCCCTGCACAGCATCCATGGCAAAAGACAGGGAAGTAGGAGATGCACTTCTCCATGTTGCAGGGTACCAAGCAAGATACGCGGTATGCGAAGCCGCTGGCATTGAAGATTGCAGGTCAGCTCCTGAGAAGGCTGAATAATTAGACCATTTGCAAAAACTGATAATTGTGTGAATACTACTGAAACTGATTTATCATGCCTGATGATATTCTAGAATACTGGATGAGTCTTGCTCGAGAATTGGGTCATAAATACAACATCGAGCAGTTCGATACCAGCTCCGAAATGTGGAGTTGGCAGAATTTTCAAGAGGATATTCAATCTCTCAAGAATCGACTAGGAGTCGGAACCGATCATGTGGATATCTTTGGGATAAAAATGGACCTCAACACCGGAGAAACGACCGATACTTTGTCAAACACTCCTACATCTCCGAGCCGTATCATCCCACATCTTTTCTATTATTCAAAGGCAAAGGACGAGGGTACAAGCGACGAATGGGTCAAGTTCAACACACTCAGGGGTTCGTGGGCATGTAGATACTCATTCGATGAGGAGAATCTCAATGCGCTACTCTCAGCATTCGCGGAAAAACGGGACAAGCTATTCGCAGCATTTGAGAAACTAGGAGCAAAGAGAGTAGACTATGGGGATGCCGCATTCGAAGTGTCATTCCTCCCCAAGGTTCGAGTGTTGGTTGTTTTCGAAGAGGAAGACGAGGAGTTCCCTGCTAGTGTCCGTATGCTTTTCGACAAGAATTCCATCTTCTACCTACCTCATGAGATGTTAGGGGACATAAGCTGGTTTCTGGCAAGCAGGGCGCTTAAAGCAAGCTTGTAACCATCTCAGAGATCCTATAGAAGATGAGTCTGAAGAAAAAAGCCTTCACCCATTTTTGATTGTCCTAAATGAAAATGTAGAGAGCTTATAACAAAGTACTGTATAATGTATTTAGGGTGAAGCCCTTGCAGAGGAAGATTTTACAAATGGATGTAATCCTTGCATGCGCAGTTGGAGTCATCTTGTTTGTCGTGGACTTTGCTTTTGGATGGTTGACACTCCTTACCGGAGTGTTTCCTATGTTGTTCGTGATAGCTTTCATAGTAGGTCTAATAGCTGGAGGATTTAAGAGAGGTAGTTGGTGTACCTTTGTAGCCTTGATAATCGGACTGGCGATTGGAGTTGCTATAGCACCGCTCATTATAGCAGAAACCGCAGATCCTGATATGATGCTAATAGGAGTGGTTATTTTAACCATTTATTATCCACTTCGAGGCACATATGATGTCATATTTGATGTTTCTGGATGGGAAGCGCTAGGAGCTTTCATTATGAGCCTCTTCCTCACGCCCATGATTTATCTTGCTTCATTATTCGTCGGAGGAATTGGTGGAGTCGTTGGAGGATTCGTAAGAAGAAGAATGTTGCAGACGGACATGGGAACCGACCAGCCAGAATACAGTAGCACTACCAGTTCAATGTGAGTTCGACAGATGCCTGATCGTCAGAGTAAAGTCTACGGGAAGATAGATATATTTCCTAAGCTACTCATTCAAGTAGTTGAATATCGAAGGATAGAGAGAGAGCCAATTTGATGCTTCAGCAGGCACAGACACCTAATTTAACGCTCCAGCAAGGATTAGGATTGTTCTTTATAACTGGCTTAATTGCTATGATCGTGGCGGCTATAATCGTCAGCGGATTGTGGAGTAGAGAGAAGAAAAAGATTGAGAAAGAAGCGGAAGCTGCAGGGGTATCGGTAATAATTGATACAGCACAACAGGTAGATGTCTATGCCATTGAGGGATGTGGCTATTGCATAGTTTTTTTGATCATCATAATACTAGCAGCATTGGGAGTATCATTCCCTATGGTTGTATCAGAAGAGATCGAGGATATCGTAGTAATGATAGTCATCATAATTTTTGGTGCTGTTTGTTGGGCCGTCACGCTATGGGCACCTATCTATCTCAGGAATGAACGGCGACGATTTCGTAGGATTCTTGATAGTGCCTTGAGGGCGAATAGTGAAACATAGACTAACCTAATACTCAAATTATTGGAAGCTATCTCAAGAGAAGCATTAGAAAGCACTCCAGACCTGCAAAAAGACGCGAAAAACCCGGTGTTTGTTTTCGAAAATCGAGATTTTCATTTTGTTCGATTCCAAACAAGCCCTAGGGCTTAAAAGGCAGATGCCGTACATACAGCAATCAAAAAAATCAGAGTGTTACCGTGAATTTATTTGGAAGGCTATTATGTGCATTATCAAATATTGAGTAAAGCTCTGATTCAATTTGGAAACAAAGGAGAGAGTAAGAATTGACCGAAGAAATCAAGGTAGTATGTGCTGGAGTTGGCTTTGTTGGAGGGGCTGCTCACGTTCCATCATTTCGTAAAGCACCAGGCTCCAAATTGCATGGCCTTCTGGCTAGGAAAGGTAGAGAAAGTGAAAAATACGCAATGGATATGAAAGAGAAACTTGCAGGGAAGGGCGAGGATCTCAAAATCTACTATAGTTGGGACGATGTCTGCAACGACCCTGAAGTTGATGCAGTGTGTGTTGCAACACCTACACCATTCCATTATTCAATGGGCAAGCAAGCACTTGAAGCAGGAAAGCACGTGTATCTGGAGATGCCAATCGCACCAAAGATCAAAGATGCTGAAGAATTAGGCAATCTTGCAGAGAAGAAGGGCGTAGTTCTTATGCCAATCTTGAACTTCAGGCAGTGCCCAGGCTACCTAAAGGCGAAAGAGCTTGTAGATAGTGGCGCAATTGGAAAACCCATCGCAATTACATTTAGGGAATTCATTGCCGCTGAAGATTTGGCAAGCCAATGGCCCCTTAGTGGATGGGCATGGGACATAGAGAAGGCTGGAGGCTATCCAGATTATACGCTATCAGTATGGTCATTGGACATGTTCAGGTGGTTCTTCAATACAGAGATCGAAGACATGCGTTGGACTGCAATCTACTCACCCATTGAAGGAATCGATGATTTCAAGGGTTATCAAACTGTAGGAATCATAAAGTTCGCGAATGGTATAGTCGGCACAACAATGCTCGGATCATCTGTTGCGAAAAGTCTGGATCTCAGCAGGTTCGAGATTTTTGGAAATAACGGTAAGACGATTCTAGTTGACTGGATTCCAAGTAAGGATCGAGAGATCTTCGATGTCACTCTGTTCGGTAAGGACGGGGACAAACAGAATTGGCAAGTAGAGGGCAAGGGACCACGAATTTGGGGTCATAAGCAATTTATTGAGAGCTTCGTCGATGCATGTCTTGGAAAGGGCAAACCTCTTGCCACCTACAAGGATGCGATTGCTGCTCAGAAATGGTCTGATAAAATCGTAACCGACCTAGTCTAATCGAGGTTGGAACTAGTCTAGAGGGGATTATCCCCTCTTTTGCTATTTTTTCTCATGGCGTTTGTACATGTACTTATCAAGAGGTTTCGTTTCGGATAGCGCTTGACCACATGCTATAGGATGCACTTGAAATGGAACCATGGGAAAAGGAAAAACTTGTAGTTGATGCGACAAAGGAACCAATAACTAAAACCAGACTCATTAATGATCTCAGGACTATTGGCCTCAAACCAGGAGATGTGGTCATTTCACACTTCTCTATGAGCAAAATTGGGTGGATTCTTGGTGGAGAAATCACGGTCATCGAAGCATTGATAGAAACCCTTACTGAGGAAGGAACTTTGGTTATGCCATCTTTCACCCCAATTCCTGGAGAACCTTCGAATTGGAGATACCCTCCTGTGCCTGAGTCATGGTGGCAGATAATACGAGATGAAGCACCGATTTACAATCCAGAAACAACACCGACATCTCGACTCGGAAGAATTCCAGAACTTTTTAGGACATTCCCAGGAGTCTTGCGAGGTAACCATCCAAATGCTCCTTTCGCTGCATGGGGAAAACATGCATCCGAGATAGTAAAAGAGCAATTTCTTGAGCAACCCTTTGGAAAGGGGAGCCCTCTAGAGAGATTATACGATTTGGATGCATTGATTCTTCTTATAGGAGTCGGCCACCTAAATAATACGTCGCTCCATTATGCTGAATATACAGCGAAAATACCGAATTTCCCACGAGTCACCAGAGGTACTGCCGTAATGAAAGATGGGAAAAGAATATGGATGGAGTATGATGAAATCGATTCTAGCTCAGATGATTTTGAAGATTTAGGACAAGCCTATGAGAAGAGGATTGATTATCAACCTGTAATAGTTGGACAAGCTGAAACGCGTTTGCTCTCAATAAAGGATATGATTGATTTCGCAATTACATGGTTTGAAGAAAATCGGAGATATGAGTGAGAGATCACTCTAAGTCGATCGTGTCCAACACTCCCTTCAGGTACTTGACTTCTAGCTCATGAGCAAGCAAATCCATGTAGAGCATGTCATACTTCCTAGCACCAATGATGCGTGCCTCTCTCCGGTGACCTATGATCTTAAAGCCGACCTTCTCATAGCATTTGATAGCTCGCTTGTTGTATGAGTACACACCTAGCATCACACTATGGTAGTTGAGAATCTGAAACCCGTACTCAAGTAAGAGCTGTAATGCTTCGGTCCCATACCCTTGGTTCCAGTAGTCTTTCTCACCAATGATAATCCCCACCTTTGCAGCTCTATCAGTTTGGTTTACGTCGAAGAACATACATCGCCCAATGAGCATATCGTCTTTCATCGTGACGATGTCATAGATATGGGATTTCTTATTGAAGACGCTCTGCAGGTCGTTTCGAAGACTTTCGACAGTAGTGGACGTGTATGCCTCATCACCAAGGGGAAGAGCCACTTCAAGGTCATTATCCCATTTTGCATAGGCTTCTGCTGAAGCACTACTGATGGGAGCAAGGTAACACTTCTCGCCAACGAGCTTGCGAATTGTCATGAGCTATTTGCTTAACTCATCACTAATAAGCCAAATCAACTCTGCAAGTTCTAGAGACCAAGCCCCTTCTTCAACTCCAAGATGAAGACCTCTTCATCTTCGGCAAGATGTGCTTTTACTACCTTCCAAGTGCTCGGACAGTCCTTGTAAGCCACTCCGACAATTCTGTGAATTACCCGATCAATATCCTTCTTGTTCTGAGGAGTGACTTCAATACCAACTTCTTCGAATATTGTTTTCATGTGACGGAAATAGCAGGTCATCCGAACACCTCTGTACCAACTTGATAGTGAAGATTGCTTTGAATCTTTCTTCTTACCCCGCTCGCAAATGCATTCGAAGAGATCCAAGTAATAGAATTGCAAGACTAACAATCGGAAGAGGAAGTCCGCAAATGACAATTCCGAGGAGGGGGTTATCAAACTGCAGAATCTTGAAACCTACAATAACACTCGCCACCCATGTCACTATGATTGTCAAAATGGTAGCAATGGAGTTTATTGTAAAAGCTCCGCTTTTTGTATCTGTGTAACTGGGGTTGAGTGCTGTCACACCTATACCGACAAGAACTGCAGAACAAACGACCATAAAGACGTTCAGAAATGTTAGCAGATAGGTATACAAATCCTGACTCAATATGATGAATGAGAAAGTCGATGGTATGATAGCAAGAGGAAATGCCAGTAGCAAATAGGAGAAAACTCTACCTGCAATAAAATGGAAGTCTCCGTGAGGTGCACTCTTCAGTATCCAGAGTTGGTCCCTGGAATCGATGAACCCAACACCACCAAACGTAATCCCGGAGAAGATTCCCAGCATCAAAGATGCCATCATTATTGTAATAATTGGTATGAAAAGGGGATCGTTGATTCGGTCACCGAAGAATCCTGATGAGATGATTAGGGGCATTAATGAAGTCAGGAACAGTGCGTAGATGAGCTTTGAGGTGTTCTGCATCTTCCGAGTGAAATCCTTCAGAGATGTCAAAACAATGACTCCGAAGTTTCTAGGGAGAGCTCTTCTCAAGGCCCTATAGATGATATTCTCCTTCTTGATAGTGACGATTCTTTCGGTTCTAGCACCAGCACCTATTGTAAAGAGCTTGTCAGAAATTTGTATGCCAAGGTAAAGGACTAAGAAAGAGAAGAGGGTATACACGCACAAAGTAAGGAGAGGAGAGAGAACTAGGATACTCTCATAATTGAGCAACATGGATGCTGGAATATATCCATCACTCAAATAGAGTGCCAACCAAGTAAGTAAATCAGCACTCCAAGTTGATGGCAATAATAATGCTAGATTCAGATTCATCATAGTCGCAAATGATTCCATGAAATATAACAAGGCCATACCAGGAATGGCGATGAAGATGATTACTAGCCAACTGAATCCTTTTGCTAGATCATTACCTCGAGCAGAATCCCCAAGTTTCGTTTGAATCATAGTGCCAATGATATTTGATACCCAGAGGGTTATCAGGGTAAAGGAAAAGACAACCAAGTACATGAGGAACTGCCCAAGAATCGTTACTTCGTATATGATAGCAAAGGTACTGATGATTATCGGAGCTAGGATGAATACCAGCAATCCGAACACGGGAATTTTTGCAAGGTAACTTCCTATCAGAATGTCTCTAGTACGTACATTATTACTGATTATAATCTCCCATTGACCAATCCGTATCTCTTCAAGGGAGTTCGATATTGGTCCGATCATTACAAGCATGAACAAGAAGAGCATTACAGACCTAAGTAATCCAGGAAAGGCAATAGCCAAGACGAGTTCAAAGTCGCTTAGGAGGAACCCAAGTACGTAATCCATAATCATAGGGGCTATAAATAACGCCCAGCCAATCACTAGCATATAAATTACTGGTAGAATGATACGCCGAGAACGACGAATTCTGGAAGTCCAGACTAGAAACTCGGCTTTTGCGATTGCACGACACGCAGATGTCATTAATTCTCAAATTATATATCTATTGAACGAATTTATATTACAAGCCAGATGCAATTGTATGTTCATATTGATACACGCAATTGCCGTGATATGACTTGCCAAAGTCCTACTTGATTTCTAGTTCCAAACGATTCTCAGGAGTATCAAGATAGACGCGCCACTCGAAAAGAAGTCCATCTCTAATCTTTGCGGTCCAAATTGCAGGACCATCCAAAGGAGAGTATGAGCATGTGGAATATCCTATCATTATCACTAGACCATTACTTGCCTTCACAATTTCAAAGACATTCTGATAGTCAGGATAGGAGTTAAAGAATTCCTGCCAGCCATCAATCATCCGATTCTTTCCGGAATGAATCTCGTTGGAAGAATCAATGAATGTGTGATTATCGCTCATCAAGGATCCAAGTCCATCCAAGTTTCGAGTATTGATGTATAGATTGAACTGAAGAGCTGTGGCACTTTTACTTTGCAGACTCAAGAGATCCATATCGCTCTCCATTAGGAGGTGCTCTTTGGATTTCATGAACTCACGAATCTGGCTTGCAGAAAATACCCAATCTCTCTCATCCTTGTACTCACTCTGGAAGAATGTGATGATTTCTTCAGTCATCCAAGGTCCCAGAGAGGTCATATAATGCTCAAAGTCATCTTGAATGTCCTGCCACGAGGGATAATTGACCTTGGTTATTAGGAGGGTGTTCCCTCTTAGATAGATAATATGAGCTTGTTCCTTCATTTTGCTTCGTGCCTGGACAACGATTCTTCTCAATTAATGAATACGCAAACCACTATTAGAATCCAACCTCAGTCAACATCTCTTCCAACCAGATACATCTCGGTCGAGTCCAAAGATGCGAGAGATTGATCAATCATCTGTCTACGTATTAAGTCCACCTTGCATCAGCTATTCTCTATATCGAGTATAGAGAATAACTAAGTATAGTATCTTGGTGTTAGTGCTCTCATGTATCTGTATTGAGGAAAAGAGGACAGGATTCCCTTTTTTTGGGAAGAGGGGCACACAAATAAGAGTAATAACCTAACTTTCGAGTTCCATACTAGCTAGAGGTTCCCCCGTCTAGAGATTCATAGAGGCGGATATACTATCGATAGCAGAATATCCATAATACATAGAAGAGGTGCGCCAAATGCATAAACAGCGGCAGTTGATTTTAACCTTCATCGTTGTTCCACTTATTGTTGGACTAGTCTTTTCACCAATCATTAAGGAAGGTGTGCCTAGCAGCTTCAGGGATGATTTGAGAGACAGTGATATTCAGGCACCTCAGTCAAATCCAATATCAAATAGCACTCAACCCGAGAGAGCCTATGCATTGTCACAAGATACACAATCAGGAATTATTGATCCTGTGAGTATCAAGCAATCAGGATACCAGTCTATCGATGCACAAAGAGCACGAACTGATACTGGAACCAATAGCATCACCAATATTACCATTGACGAATCCAACGATTGGTTCGTGAACTACACTGAAGTTGAAGTATGGGATATCAAAAAGCTATATGGAGTTAATGGAACCTTTGAAAATGGAGTTAGTCCGTGGACTAACTACACAATTGATGGCGGTTCAAACACTCAGATTACAGATTATGATTCAGAGAACGAGTACATTGTCTGTAGGAACGTTGGTCAATACAACTATCATCCTGTACAGGGCGTATCCTATATTCATTCTGGAGGTACAGAGATAGGATATCAACAAGTAGTAGATAATCCTAGTGGAAAATTAAACTTCAAAATGAAGCTAGATTTCCGTTTTGCAACAGGACCAATTGACCCTGATGGTGATAATGGACTTCCCGGATATATTGGAGTTTTCTATCAGGTCGCATCTGATGGATGGTATCTTCCAATGGAAACGACTGTCACATCAAGGAGCGCATGGTACACATTAACTCATGATTTTACGATACCAACTCCATGGAGCTCTTTCTCAATATATGTAGGTCTATGGTTAGCGGGAGATATTGAGATTTTCAATAATACCGACTATGATGATGACCCCCTAGGCTTACCAGATGGACAGGCCAATGCTCAAAATCTAACACTGTGCCTCGACAATATAGAATTCACTGGGGCAGAAACGCCTAGTTTTGAATCAGTCGATTTGACATTTCATGCAGGGCTGCTGTCTGCACCAATTTTAGGAACCTCTATAGGTACTGCATCGGTTTCTAATCCTAGCTTTTGGGATGTGAACCCACTTCAAGTCCAGGTTTCTGCAAATACATCTGTGATTTTCACCTATTCTGTCACATCATTATTCCATAGATTAGTAAATTCATCATGGACTCCAAATCCAACGAAACATGGCGTATTATATGATATATCGTCAGGGGAAAGCTCGAATTTAGCGTTCTTTTCATACATCACTCAACCTAGTAATTATGAGAATTATACAGTAGACATCATCATTCCGAAGGACTGGGAAAATACCACCATATGGGATCCACTTAGAACGAATATCACGGACTTGTGTGATGTTACACCAGGTAGAATTCATGTTCCAAACAGCGAAGTTAGTCGGAGTGGATGGTGGGAAATCGATCTACAAGGATTCAATTATGCAAAGAATATCTCTTCACAGATATATGATGAGATTGGGGAGTCATGGGCTGAAGGTACGCAGTTTAAGACGACAAATAGTACGAGAACTCAGATAGAGATTGGAACTGCGACATCTATTCCTAGCGGCGATTATCCTGTAAATATAACATGGATCTTGCCAAATGGTACTATCTGGATTGAGGATAACAACAATCCAATGATTTCAGGTGTTGTAACCAGTTCAGTATGGAATTTTGGAGCAACAAACACTTCAGCAGGAGTTTGGGAAATTGATGTCGTATGGATCAATGGAACAGAAATCGCATTCGCCACAACAACATTTAGCTTGTATCACTCGGCAGCGATATCTGTCAACTATCCATCTATTTCAACTGATTATGGACTTGTAATTTCTAATTTAGTGACGTACAAGGACGATGACACAGACGATTTCTTGCTTGATGATTCTGTATTAATTGAAGCAAATTGGTCTAATACAGTAGTTTCATTCTCAGCAAATCAAGCCAAGAATTGGTGGGAAGCTGATTTTGACACCTCACTCCTTCGAGGTGGAGAGTATATCATTATTATTAATGCTTCAAGACCATTCTACAACAACGTTTCTTGTTCATTCACTGTAACAACAACATTTCTAGCACAAATGGACCTACCTAATATCGGAGTAGGAGGAATAGAAACAGAGCTGAATGAAAGATATGTTATTGACATAGAATACACCTTCTCCAATGGAACTGGAATCGAAGGTGCTACTATCACATTTTCCTTCTCAGGATCAAGTGCAGGATTAGTGAATGAGTCTGCAACTGACCTAGGAGAAGGTAATTATTCACTGGGATTTACAGGCATCCTTTCCGGAGATTATTCAATTACTATATCCGTTTCTAAGAACTATCACCAGTCAGATTCGATGGTCTTCAGTCTAACTGTAGGAGAGGTCAGTACCTTCCTTAATTCAATGAATGGCTCAGCAGCATTGGTAGAGTTAGGAAGTGATTATCGCTTAGTACTCAATTATACGAATAGCACAGGGGATGGACTAGTAGGATCTACAGTTTTGGTCACTCAGGTTTCACCAAGTTCTGGATTAACAATTGGGTCTGTTGCTGATGAAACAAACGGATTCTATTCAATTACATTGACACCTACTCTTTCATCAACATTTACGGTAGTTCTTCGTGCCAATATTACTAATCATGTAACTCAATATGTCACATTCACAATAATCGTCACTGATATTCAAACAACACTTACGCCTCATTCAACTAGCGGCTCAACTTTAATCAACCAATCATATGTCCTGCAACTGACCTATGAAGATAGCTCATTTAATGGAATTCCAGGAGCTACAATTACACTCGTAAATCTCCCCTCTGGATTATCCTATTCAGTGGATGACATAGGTGGAGGAGTGTATAATGTCACTCTTACTCCCAGCGTTATAGAAGCAAAATCATTCCAACTTTCCTTTAGAGCTGTGTTGGCGAATTATGAAACTTCTAGTACATCATTTACCTTATTGGTGCAGTTAGTCGATACAGACCTAATCGTGTTTGATGGACCTACTTCAGGGTCAGTGGAAGTGTTTCAACAGTATAGCTTCATACTTTCATTTATCAGATTGGATCAGACTTTGAATATCACAGGTGCAACTATCTCGATTGAAACCTCGCCCTCTACGGGTCTTACAACCGGAGTGCAAGAAATAGGTGAGCTGTACTACATCAACTTCACAGGGAATAATATAGGAATATGGCATATCTCTGTCACCGCATCTAGATCAAGCTATGTGCAAGCTGTTCTTCTACTCGAACTTGAAGTTTTGGCGATATCTACTTCATTTACGTCTCTAAATGGAACAGCAGATGCAGTTGGATTTGGGTTAGATTATACTCTTGCCTTGAATTACAGTACCTATACAGGATATGGATTAACAGGAGCTACGGTGCAAACGATCTCGGTCTCACCTGCTACAGGTCTAATTGTAGGTACAACTTCAGATCTTGGGAATGGTATATTTACAATAACACTTACTCCTTCAACCTCAAATACTTTCACAATAAGTTTGAGAGGGAACATAACCAATCACATCACACAATATCTGACATTCACATTGATGGTAACCGATGTTGCAACTGTATTGATCCCAGATAGTGTTGGAGCTACAATTTCAATAGATCAAAATCATACACTCTTGCTAACCTACGAGGATGAAGCTTCAAATCCAATTATTGGTGCGACTATCATTCTCTTGAATCCTCCAGCCGGTCTTGCGTATAGTATAGATGAAATTGGAGGTGGAGTCTATAATGTTAGCTTAGATCCTCTTGTCACTGAGGCAACATCATTTCAGCTTTCATTTAGAGCTAGTTTAGAGAACTATCAGAGTGCAAGTACAGCATTTTCATTATTCGTGCAGAAGATTCCTACAAGTCTCGATATACTTCAAGGATCGACATCAGCTGAGATGGTCGTTATTGATTCGTATAGTCTACTGGTTGCATATATTCGTACAGACTCTAATGCTAATATTACATCTGCAGATTTGACAATAACAACCTCACCTATCGATGGTCTTTCAGCAGCTCTTCAGGACATTGGAGAAATATATCTGATAACTTTCACAGCATCAAGAGTAGGAGTTTGGCAAATAACAATTAGTGCTAATAGAACCAATTTTGTAACCTCGTTAATACAGATTGAATTAGAAGTTACACCCATTGACACAACACTAGTATGTTTGAATGGTACAGCTGACTTGACTCAACTTAACACACTATACAAGCTCAGTCTTTTGTATGAGAATAGTACTGGGGATGGAATATCGCTAGCAACTATTCTTTCATCTGAGATAACTCCGGCATCAGGACTATCAGTAAATCCTACAATAGCAGAAGGCAACGGGATATATTCAATTACATTCAATGCTTCAATAGCTGCAACATACACGATTGTTGTCAGAGCGAATGCAACAAATCATTTGACTCAATACATAACATTCTCCCTCACTATACTACCAGTTGAAACTGTTCTTATCCCGCATGTGAGTGGAGCTACGATATCCATAGACAAGGAGTTCTTACTTCAGTTAACATTCCAAGATGAATATTCAACTCCACTTATAGGAGCAACAATTGAGATTGTGGAGCTTCCAGATGGATTGACATACGTAGTTGTCGAGCATGGCTCAGGAATCTATAATGTCACACTAACACCATCCGTAGCTGAAAGAACCTCATTTCAGATTTCTTTCAGGGCAAGTATGCCTTATTATCAAAGCTCAACAACGGCGTTTTCCCTACTGGTAAGAGAGATACCCACTAATCTTGTCATCATTGATGGAGTTGCTTTTGATAGTATTCAATACACTGATATCTATGAAGTATGGGTAGCATTTGTAAGAACTGATACAAATGAGAATGTAACAGGCGCCACGCTTGACACATTCTTTACACCGGCTATGGGAATCGAATCTGAAATAATGCAGGTAGGCGACCTCTATCACCTTATTTTCTACACCAACACAACAGGCACCTGGCAGATATCAGTAAAATCCAATAAAACAGGATACGAAAGTCACATCTTATCATTAGAACTTGAGGTAAATGAAATTGATACAACACTAAATCAAATTACATTGCTAGATGCACTTGTATTTAGTCACGACTACAATTTTACATTAGAGTATAAGATGGAAAACAGCACAAGAATAAGAGAGGCGTCAATCACAATTTCTGGTGCAGGTAGTGATTGGGTGATAGTCGAAGAGGGAT
>JAEORN010000031.1 GCA_016840825.1 Candidatus Thorarchaeota archaeon
CCCATAAGCTCTGATCCAATCTGAGTGCTTAGTCGAGTTCTCTGAAGCTCACCACCAGAGATGGTATCAGCTCGACGATTCAAGCTAAGGTAGTAGAGACCGATGTCCAACATCAGGTCCATTCGTTTCTTCAATTCATCAAGAATAGGACCTGCGATATGTTCCTTCTCTACAGGAGTCATAATGTTGTCAACGAATGACCGTAGGTCCTGTAATGGCAAAGTAGACAATTCATGGATAGTTTTGTGACCTACCTTCACAAGCATCCGCTGAGGAAGAAGCTTTGCTCCTTTGCAGTCAGGGCACAGACTCTCGACCATGCGTTTCTCAATCCAATTATACCCAGGATCATTCTGCTTACGTTCTTTACACAGACGCCGATACCATGCATCCAATCGGGGTACAATACCTCTGAAAGAGAACATCTTCCCAAAGTTTTCGTGGTCCCTCTGCTCATCAGGAGGGCGTAACATCTCAAACTTCTCACCACCTGTTCCATAGTACAGCTTATGCTTGACATCCTCAGAAAGATCCTTGTATGGGGTATCCAAGTCGAAGCCAAAATGCTCCCCCATGCTATAGGCTAAACAATAGTTCCAGTTGATGAGACGCTTGTATGTGCTTGTGTCAAGATTGAATGAACCTCTATCAATGGCTCCTTCTCGTAGACTCTTATCGGGATTTGCCACCATAAGAATAGGATTTGCTGTCATATGAGTGCCTAAGCCCCCACAAGTTCTGCAATAGCTATCACCTTCATTCGAGGAGAAGTACCACGGGAGGAATTCGCCAGCTAATACATGATGTTCAGAACATGATAAAGATGAGTAGAATTCCAGAGAATTTGGAACATTCTCTGGATTTGTTATATTCAGTCGGAGAAAACCTTCACCAATCCTCAGACATTCGATGATTGAATTCACGATTTGTTTTGTCTGATCCCCATTTATTGTGAACTTGTCTAAGATACCTTCAATACGATACTCCTCTTCCTCGTCAAGCTCAATTTTATCAGAAGTACTTCTTAATTCACCGTCGAGTCTGATATTCCTGCAACCATGATTTCGTATCTCATCAATGAGGTACTCATAGTTCTCGCCATATATCTTGAAAAACGGAGCTAGAATCTCGATGGTTGTCCCTTCTGGCAGGGATTGAATATGTTCAGCGATTTGATGCGGAGTCTTTGTGGGAATCTCCCTCTTGCAATAAGGACAATGGGGAATACCTACCGTCGAGAACAGCAGGCGCATGTAAGTCTGAATCTCTGTTAAAGTACCTACAGTTGATCTTGGATTTCTCACACCTCGAGCTTGGGATATTGAAAGAACAGGAGAAAGACCTTTCACCGAATCCACAGCAGGTCTCTTAATCAGGGGGATACGAGACCTCGCATAGGCAGAGAGCGATTCCATGAACCTGCGTTGACCTTCACCATAGAGGACATCGAACGCAAGTGATGATTTTCCGCTCCCAGACACACCAGTTACTACAGTTAGCTTGTCTCGAGGAATTTCAACATCTATATTCTGCAGATTATTCTCCCGCGCTCCTTTAATGCGTACTGATTTACTCATAGCAACTCACCTGCCATGCATAGGTATCCTGCTTCATAGACCTCGTTGCGACTTCTACTTGTAAGCTTCAATGGATACACCATCTTTTGGAGTAACCCCAACCTTGCAAGAAATTCGCATGATGAAATCAGAGTGAAGAAATCATTACGATTTAGCTTTTTTCTAAAATGCTTGTCAATCTGTGATATACCACAGTGACCACCTTGTTCAAGGATATAAGTAGCGATAGGCTCTAGGAGAATTTCAGCGTGTTTCTCTAAATAGTTCTCACATAGATTATAGCTCGTCGCACAAGCTTCCATAGTCACACCGTCCTCAAGCAAGGAGAAATAGATCTTTCCGAATAGATCAGGATTGTATCTCCTTGCCTGTAGGGTAACCTCTCTTGATGGAACATCACCCTGTGACAGGACTTCCAAATGAGCTAGTTGAAGTATCAAACCATGAAGCCAACTGAATGCTAACATAGTATCTTTCTGATGAACGATACTCTTCCGTACTTTACTCAGGTATCCTATCGCGGCATCAGCATATATCATCATCCCAAGTGCTTTATCCCTATCACCAATTCTGGATGAGTTCTCGTGATACTCAGTTATCGTATCATCATTAGAGAACAGCAACTTGCCTGTGCATATGATGTGATGAAGCACAGAGCCGTGCAATGGAACATCCATCCAATCTCGAAAGTTCTTCCTTGAATGAACATCAACTTGAATCAGGATATCCCCATCCTTCAGCCAATGTTGCTGATATGGAAGAGAGTCGTCCTTCGTTATTATTAGCATATCAATATCAGATTCAGACCACATATCTCCGCGTACTAGACTTCCATAGACGAATGCAGCTAGGATATTGGAATCTTTTTGTAGTTGTTCAACAATGGAATCAAGAGCAGAAGTATAATCAGACACTATTCTATTCTCTTTACTTTCACTCATCGAATCACTTCTCCTTTATAGGGTGATATAGATCGAGCAGGAAATCACCATCACTTCCGTCCGGAGATAGCGCATGTTCAAGGCAAGGCCCTTTTGCCATCATGTATTTACTTGAGCGTACCCATTCGTCTAGCTTTTTCCAGCTTTCAAGATATCCATGTTCCTTGAAGAATTCAGATTCAATCTCCTCCGTCAAGTTACATGTAATGACAGCGTATTTCCCACCCTTGAACTCCTTATACTCCATACCTTCAGAGAGCTCATATTCTCTGTCAACTACCATCCAGAACTCATATCCATACTCTGAACTACCGGGTTGAGGATTCGGATTATTAAACCCATACACAGGGTGCTTCTGAGGCTTGTTCAGCAAACCTAGAGGCTCAGCCCACTCACGCATCTTCTGCCATGCATCGTTTTCAGGTGAGCGGCTTATCACTCGAGCACTTACAACCTTTTGAGGAGCGAGCTTGACTATACGAACATCTGATTCTTCGAGATCGTCAGCTCTCTTCGAATGAACCTTTAAGATTAGCTCTGCCCGTTTCGCAGATTCCGCATTCCTGCGCCTGACAGATTTTCCATAGGCTTCAACAATTGTAGATGTAAAGAGAATTCCATCATCAGTTATTTCATACAAACCGCGTTTCGGATTTGTGATCAGCTCAGCTGATAGCAGCTTTGATAGGTGATGAGCAAGGGCAGTCTTGCTTAGTCTGACGACTTGGAGGAGATCATCAAATTCCTTGGGTCCTTGAAGAAGTGAGGACAGTATCTCGAGTCGGGATTGATGGGAGATAGAAGAGAGGAGATATTCAATATCCTGCTTGAAATCATCAAGTGTGGATGACCATTGGTGTCTTTTTGTCTTGCTCATCTAAACCACGAAGGAAAGATTCCCCTCATATGTTATTAAATATTTCTTTGAACGTAAGTACTAATTTCACTGAACAATTTTGCGTTCTTCGAGAACCTGAGAATCTATTAGGATTGCGCTCTCGGATGGTGGGAACATTAGATGTCAAACTGTAGCTTGTTTTCGTCCCACCATTTCTGCCATCTATTGATGATTTGCTCCCGATCTGATTGTATAACACCATCAACGAAGGAGGGCCCAGGATTTCCAAGTAGGCGTCGTAGCATTACTATTTGCCCCATATGACCCATATAGTGAAAGGCCATCCTATACAAGGTTTCCAACAATGATTCACTAGGATTACCTGCAAATTTCTGGTGGAACATAGAGGACTCTAATCCTTGAAGATACTCTTTGTTACAATTCGACATCTCAAGATAAGTATCAATCAAGTCCCTGAATGGAAGAGGAGGTTTACTACTTAGAATCTCCTCCTTTGTTGTCCCATATCTGAAGTACTCACACACTTCATCAGAGAAGAACTCCCTATTTTGACAGGTTAAACTAACAACCCAATGATAATGAATGGCACAATGACCAAAGATCCAGCCTATCGAATTTATTTTAGGTGATGCCAGAGAGTAGATTTGCTCAGATGACAAACCAATCAATGATTGTAAAAGATTACATTCTGCGATTTCAACAGATGCTATACCCATATTTGCGGCGCTCAGTTCCATCGAATCACCTTAGAAGAATAGTATCAGTGCCTCATATAGAATTTTTCAGCGACGCTTCTTGGCTCTAAATTACATTTAAGGAAATGATGTATGTCGCCATTCGAAAAATGAATCCAGCAGAAGCTTATATGTTGCTTTTGCATGCAATTATTTGTCAGTTAGGAGAGGTTGTAAGATGAAGCGCACGCTTGTTCTTATTTTATTAGTTGTATCTACAGTCATTATCTTCAATCCAATCCCACAGAATCAAGCACCTTTAATTGAATCTAGAGAGGAGATTTCAATTATTGAGGATTTCATTGATAGTGGCGAGAAACAGGATGTGACTGTTCGATTTGAAAGGGAGCTAACTCCATCAGAAATTGAATACTATGAGAGAAGAGGGATTAACTTTGGAGATACGATTCAGAACATAGGTTCAATATACATAGTAAAAGCATCACAGGTTGCCCTAGATTATCTCGAAAAGGATCCGATGTTTGAGAATGCAGAACCTTTGAAGCAACCAAAATACCAAACGCCAAGAGATGTTTCAATACCTGATTGTTATGCAGACATTGCACAACAGATGCAAGACTACTATGGATACAATCTTACGGGGAAAGGAATCCTAGTCGCAGACTTGGATACAGGCGTTCAGTGGAAGCATCCAGATTTCTTCTTTGCTGATGGAGAGAGCATTCAGTACTTTGAAACAGCAAGCACTCCACCGAATATGTGGATATTCAATAACGGAACAGATGGAGTGGACCTAAATAACAACATGGCAATTGAAAGCAATGAGAAACTCTATGCAATTGATGTCAATGAGAATGCCGCAATAGATGCTGATGTCGACTGGTTATGGTTAGATAATGGTACAACAGTAGGCTCTATCGATGATGGAGATGCATTCTTTGCAGTAAATGACACAGATTCGGATAACGTAGTTGAAGGTGTAGATTACTTAGTCCGATTGAAGACACCTAAGACGAAATATCTCGTTCACAAGGTCTCTGGATTTATTCAAGCTTGGGAGAGAGGAGTCAATCTAACTTCTAGTACATTCTATGATACAGATGGACATGGTACAGGCGTAGCAGGAATCCTGAATGGAGGGCAGCTTGGGTATAGAAAATATGTCGGAGTTGCGCCTGATGCAGAGCTCATGGCCATCAATATCTTCGGCAATGATGGCCTTACAGTAGAAGAGGGGCTTATCTATGCAAGGAATCATGGAGCAGATGTAATACTTATCGAGGTCGGTTCGTGGACATACGAGTTCTTAGATGGATCCAGTAATGTCGAATTAATGATTGATGCTCTGACAGCAAGTGGGATACCGGTTATAGTACCAGCTGGAAACCTAAGAGGGGCGAATAGACACGCAATGCGGTCGGGTACCGCAAATACAATTCTGTCTACAGATTTCAATCTTAATCAATCCGGATTACAAGCAATTCCAGCTACAGAGATGTATATCACAGTGCTATGTGATAAGCTTGTGAATAGTGCTGAAGTGAATATCACCGAACCAACATCCTCCGGCACCATTGTCCACCAGCTCAGCTTCGGAATTGGTTACTATCAATGGACCACTGCCTCTATTGGGGCGAATGTGACGATTGATGCCTTCATCGCCAACTCAACACGGGCGGGTTGGTATATGATTGGAATCGATATTAGAGGAACATTGAAGCATACATCCTATTGGTCCATTGAGATAAACAACACTCAATCCGCGACCTATCACTTCTATATCTCAGATGATGCAAGTGCATGGAGCTACGGATCTGAATGGTATGGACCACATGGTGTTACTAATCAAAACACGATTACGTGGCCCTCAACAGCTGATACTGCAATTTCTGTAGCATCGTATCACACCAGGTCCCTATGGGCGACAGCGGGCGCGATAGCATCCTTTTCATCAGAGGGTCCTAGGGTCGATGGAAATAACAAGATGTCAATTGCTGCACCAGGAGGTTGGGACGTCATCTCTGCATGGTCAAGTGACTCTGCATGGGCGACATGGTTTGATTATTACGGTGGCCTTGCACTAGATTCTGTATTCGGAGGCTACAGACTCTTCAGTGGGACTTCTGCATCAGGGCCCCATGTCGCAGGTGCAGCTGCACTCATCCTACAGCTGAATTCTGAGTGTGGCTCAATTGTCAAGGATATTATCGAATCCACTGCGTATAATGATGGATTTACAGGCTCGATACCCCCACCGCCGGGAGTAGCAAACATTGGTTGGGGTTATGGAAAGCTCAATGTGTCAAACGCAATAGAAGAAACAATGAAGCTCCCAGTCATTTGGGAAGTGCAAGAAAACCCCTTACCTCCAGAGTACAATGAAACATTTGTTGTAACGGCCAATGTGTCAAATGCGGACTTTGTGGTCTTCGATTGGACTTCCAACGATTGGTCATCAATGGTACATGCGAATATGACATTATCAAGTGGACTGTATACAGCTTCGATTCCGAGTCACGCATACTCAACTGCGATTGAATATAGAGTCATGCCAATTAATTCCTCTGCTATTGGGGGACCAGTATATGGTGGAGATTACATTGTTGCAGACACTATTGCTCCTGCTATAGGGTCATTCTGGCATAATGCTACAGCGACAGTTGTTGATCCAACATTCATAGACATCGCGATTCAAGCGACGGAACCTGTAAATGCCTCGGGCATATGGGCTGTGGATATAGAGTTCACTCTTGACAATTGGGTATCGATCAATTACATCACCATGACTTACAATGGCACTCATTGGACTGGTATGATAACGCCTGCACCAGCACCATTCACCGTCCAGTTCAGAGTCGCGGTATGGGATAATGCGATGAACATAGCGAGGACATCCATCTTCTCGTACACTGTGACACCCGCAACGACCACGACAACCACTACAACCACTACAACCACAACGACCACAACAACAACTACAACAGATACAGGTACTACTACGGGTACTATTACTGGACCGACAACGACTTTCAACTTACCAGAATGGATTCAAGAAAACATGACCTTGGTGTTAGTTGCTGGAGCAATCCTGTTGCTGCTGATCATCATAGTAGCGTGTAGGCGACGAAACTAGCAAGAATAGAAGCTCTCCAGTATGGGAGCTTCTCCTTCCTCTTTTTTAAGACCAAAAAGACATTTTGCGGATTCCGTAAATTAATAGTAGAACTGGCACTCAAGTAGTATAGGAGCGAAATCATTTGACAGAGGAATCCAAGTGCGACCCGATCTACTTCGATGAAACTTGTGGGTTCATTGACAGAGTGAAGGCCCAACTTAGACTGACACAAGGCACTGAAATCGCACGAAGATATCTGGCGATGAATGCATTTGACGGCATCCTTCCTGTTTTGGGAATCATAATGGGCGGATTTGCTTCACTAGCTTTCCAGGATTCACTAGTTATATTTGAGACCTCGATTCTCGCTATTTTCGCAACGAGTTTTGCCATGCTCATCTCAGGCATAACATCATCCTATCTTACTGAAGGAGCGGAGAGAAAACGAGATATCGAGGAACTAGAGCGCTCCTTGCTGAAAAGCCTTGATGGTAGTATAATTGTGAAGGCAACAAAAACAACAACATTAGTGGTATCTTTCATAAATGGTATTTCGCCATTTGGTGCAGCCATGATCACAACCGCTCCCTTGCTCTTGGTATTTCTTGGTTTACCAATAGGTACTGCATTCACATTCTCTGTTCTCATTGCAATGCTGCTACTCTTCGTCCTAGGCCTCTTCTTGGGAAGGATCTCGAAATCGAATATGCTTGCCTATGGGTTGAAGACACTAGCAGCAGGAATACTAGTTGTGATCATGATATGGTTCTTCTCAAATCTAACAGGCTACTAAGTATCAAACTCAGCTGAATGCCGTGCTGAATAGAGATAGCTTGTCAGAAAGAGGAAGACAAGGATTACTGGTATAACAAGTGACACGAAAGACCCTTGAATGGTAACGAATTGATTTGATATGGCAATGACCCTATTTATGTAAATCCCAACTATAACAGGAAAGACTGTAATCAAGAGTATGTCCTTCCTTTCCATCGGTTTTCTATCAGCCCATAACAAGAGTAGGGTCCAACCAAACATGAGCGGGGCACCCATACCCATTGCAAACATGTAGTCAAAACCAGGAGTAAACGATTCAAATCCCTCCATGATTGCAAACAGATCCGGAGAAATCATCGCTAAGCCGACAAACGCATCAATGATGGCGCCTACCCAATAACTGATTCTCAATAGCAAGATATTTCGCTTCATCTTCATCACATTTTATTCCATATTGGAATATTTCCAATTTGGAAATAATTACATCGTATTTAAATATTCCCACTGTGGAAATATTCTAGTCTGGATAGAATGGACTAGGTGAGATGATGTCGAATACTGTAGAGATTGTGGAGTTGTTTACAAAAATCCTAGAATCAATTACATTCACGATTGAGGAGCTAGAATTCAATAATTATCAGATAGGAAGAGGGATTTTCATTATCGATTATATTGGGAACAACGAGCCCTGTAATCTGAAGGACATCTATGAGCATACGAAATTTCCTCCTAGTACGGCATCTCGAAGGGTAGATGAGCTTGTGAAGGTAGGATTCATTGAGAGAACAAGATCAGAAGAGGATAGAAGAGAAATTATCCTCCGATTAAGTGAAGATGGACACACAGTATTCAAGATATTCAGAGATCATCGAATAAAATCACTCAAACAATTTCTCAAGTCATTCGATTCGAACGAGGTTGAAAACTTCACACGAGTTCTTCGACACCTTGTAGATAATCATGAAGATATCTTTGTGATCTAACGATTATAGTTCTGTCAGCAAAACTAAGTAGGACAATATGCATACTATAGTTGCGTGCATTAGGAGGCGATCCGATGAGTATAGAATTACCTGAGATAGAAATTCTATCTAAACAAATGAATGAGATGATGACTTCAAAGACCATAGCTGAGGTGCGTGTGGAAAATTATGAGAAGCTGCAGAAAACAGGATTCTTCAATAATGACACCACTGCATACGGTAATCTCGTTGGTGGCAAGATAAAGGAGGTGATGGGTAGAGGGACTGTTATCAGAATCAAAATGGATAAGGAAAGAAATCTTTTGCTGGCACCTGAAATGGGCGGAGAACTAGCTTTGCTTTCAGTCGAATCCAATCTACCTAAGAAGTATCATCTTCGAGTTGACTTCACCGATGGTAGCATTTTCTCCGTCTATTTGAAAGGGTATGGTTTAATCTATGCTTCAAATGATTCGAATCTCTCCAATGTCTACTCGTATAACAGGGATTTTCTAAATGGAGTTTCACCATTGGAACAAGATTATACAATGGATTACGTAAAAAGAGCTCTTGAGGAGAAAGATAGGAATCTGAAAACTCTACTTGTAGGGAAAGAAGCCATTGTTGTTGGATATGGAAATGCAGGATTCCAAGAAATCGCATATGAATCGGGAATCCATCCCAAAAGAAAAAGTTCGACATTATCACCTGCAGAAAAGAAGGCTCTGTATAAGGCAATTAAAAGCGTCACAGATATGCGGATTAAGAAAGGTGGAAAGGACTCATTCATCGATCTCTTCGGACATCAGGGAAAGCATGTTCCGCTGATAGGAGGGCATCTCAGAGATAAGGAGTGCCCACGCTGCGGGACAAAGATTGAAAGATTGATGTTTGGAGGCGGTCCTACATACCTTTGTCCATCCTGTCAAATCTAATATACATCTTATAAAAAGAGGATAGACAACAGATAGAATGAAATGGGACTCAATTCCGCTAAGATGTGACAAGTATGGTAGAGCTAATAATCGGAGAACTAACAGAAATTGATGTTATTCTCGCATTATTCACAGGACTAGCCGGAGGTATCATTCTAGCTTCTGCATATGTTATGGCGGAAAAAGGCGTAAGTAAATGGAAACCAAGGAAAATGGTCCATATTGGCATGGGGTCTATCATCGCCCTCACAGTTCACGCTTATGCCACAATAAGTGGACCAGCACTAGCTGCAGGAATCTTTCTTACTATCCTAGTATATGCCTGGGCTCATAAGAGTGATTTAATCACTGAGCTTTTAGTTGCAGGTAGTCGAGAGAATGAGAGCTCATTGAATACATTTGCATCTGGCTTTATGGGTATGATTGCGTTTGTGGTATCGTTTCTAATCTTCTTTCAACGTCCAGAGATATTTGTTGCAGCAATTCTTGCTGTTGCATGGGGAGATGCAGCAGGAGAGGTGGTAGGAAGGTCTGTTGGAGGAACTATTTTGAAAAGAAGATTCAGAGGGAAATCAGTAGAGGGTAGCTTTGGAGTTTGGGCCATGACAGTTGTTTCAATCTTAGTAGCGATGTTCATTTATTCTGATGCTTGTCCTTTGTGTGTTCTTATTCAGATAGCACTAATTGGAATTGTGATAATGATATTGGAGTTATTCAGCATCGGATGGACTGATAATTTCCTTATCCCACTTGCTACAGCATTTCTCATGTGGTTACTAATATTTCCTAGTATGCCATTATTTCTTGCGTAGGTGGTTATTCCCAATCGATTATTCTGGTTATACCACTCTCTCCGAGTTCACAAACAAGCTTTAGTTCAGCAAGGATACTAGTCCAGCCAACATCATACCCAACCACGGCTTCTGGTGACTTGAACCCATGATGATGCAGGCTTACTAATGTTGTGTCTTCAATTTGCTCAAAGCGAATATTCACCAGGGTTTCAGGCTCATCTCCATATACCCATGTGAACTCGATCTCCTTTTCTGGCACCATCTTCCTAAATATCAGAGGTCCTTTCCCTTCTGCCCACCATGTGTAAATGCCAGCATATTGTCTGTCAACGACAGGATCCTCGGCTCTCACAAAATGTCTTAACTTCTCAGGGTTGACCCAGACATCAAAAGGTAATATTGGCGGAGCCCTAACTGCAACACTTAATCTTACATCTGGAGGGTCATAAGGTGTGACTCTGAGAGGATGATAATCAGTATAGTCGAATTTGAATGCTGGAGATCCAAGCTCAATAACTGATTTGAAGTTGGCTAGTAATATGTTCCAATGGTCTGATAGATGAAGATCCTTTGCACCATCTGGAATTGCTCCATGCTTCACGTCGATTTGTGTGCCCATAGGTATGGCAACGAACCGTATAACAAAAAGAGTCTCAGTTCCAAGTATACCCCAACTGAAGAGAATCGCTCGTGGATGCTTGTATCGTTTAATATTCCAAGTGTTCTCCATTTCAGGAGTTGTAGGTGCGTTCTTTCCAGAGAAGCGAATATAGCCATGAGGGGACATATCGGCACTAATCTCATTTCCAAGCCATTGAGTCATGATGACAGGATTCAGGAAGCTCTCCCATACCTCGTCAACAGGACGAGCTATCCGCACCGATAAATGAATGATAGGCATTACATCCTCCACTGGCTGCTCAGCCACGATACCACTCTCTCTCTTTGATTCTTCTAGGTTCCTTATCTTTCTGCTGATTGAATCAACAGAACTTGTGAGTACAGACATATCAGCCTTTTCTGCATATAGGCTATCAGATAGGGGAATTAAAAAGAAAAGAAGGGGTCAAGAGACCCCTCATGACTTACATTTCTTTACTCAGTGGCCAACGTCGCCACACATAAGCAAAGAGAAGTTGGATGTACAACATCATTATCATGAACGGAACGGGATACACTTCAAGAAGTGGACCACTGTACCCTAATAGTGGAGCCAACGGATAGAACAGAACAAAGACTGCAAAGCCAATTATCACTACTAGCAGTAAACGCATAATGAAATTCTTCATCTGAGAATATCCTTTTGGCCAGTTGTCCATAAACAGCGATACTGCAATCACACCGATAATTAGGCTGTCTGCAATTGCAACGTTCATGAAACCAGTTGCTATGATAAGATCTCCAGATAGTCCAAATGCGGTTCCAATCATAGCAGCAAACAAACCAAGATATCCGCCGACAATTGTGAATACTATTCCCAAGACAAAACAGACGATGAATGCAAGAATTCCGATGATGGGTTGCTTTCCAGCTTTATTCCATGGCCAGTATTCGAATGTCATTAATGTCAGCAAAGCAAAGAATATCATCCATTGAGTTATTCCAAGACTGAATCCATAATACTCGACAATGAATACTGGAGGATTGGGTTGCCAAGATTGGTAGAATAGTACAAACCAGAAAATCAGTGTTACAATCCAACCTACAATAAACACACGAATCCCACGACCAGGCTGCTTTTTATCAAAGAATGGCCAGTACATCGTTCCGGCTACGAAGACAACACCAAAGGCAAACAAGCTTCCTGATAATGCACCGAATATAGCAGTTCCAGCATAGATGCCAATAGGAGTTGCAGGGAAGAATGCAACAATCATAAAGGAAACCAGAAAGAATAGCACTAGAGCCGTTACAACGTTTATTACTGTTCCAAGTAACCCAGCCTTCCAGATTTTATTCTGTTTATATGCAGGCCAGTTCTCAAACCAGATAGCAAAAAGAACAGCCATTAAACCAAAGCTACCTAGTAAGGTCCATGTATTAGAAGTAGTAGCATAGTCCATACCAGCCAACATGGGAATCCACCACACTATCATAGTAATGACAAATGTGTAGATTAATCCGATAATACCAGCGAGTGGTTGCTTCCATCTAGGTACAACCATTAGGGGAGCTTCCTCAGCCTCGGGTATTCCAACTTTTTCACCTGTTAACGCCAAATCTCAACACCTCTCTTAAACAATGAGATTATCTGAAATCTATAGCTTTCCCCCTACTTTAAGACTTCGAATTGAAATAGAATTGATGCAAACAACATGAACTTAAGTTGGATATGAAACGGGTTTTCTGGGCAGGGATAACCAGATGCAAGATGATAGCAAGTCTATTGATGGAACCCAGATTCGCAGGAATCAAAGAGAGTTCCTTGGATTGAGTAGCAATCTCTGGCGACTTGCATTGGTAATGGGGATTTCGCAGTTTTCTATAGGTCTCTGGAAATGGGAGTTCAGCATTTTCCTAAGGACTATAATCGAACCCTGGCAAATGGGTCTTGTCTTTTCATCTGGGACCCTAGCAGGTATTATTGGAGGGTATTCATCTGGTTTCATTGCTGATTATATTGGAAGACGAAAAACTCTGGCTATTAGTTTCATCCCTGTGGCCATCGGATTGCTAACACTATCATTCTTTCCTCTATGGCCCATATTAGCATTGCAATGGGGATTAATCTGGTCAGGAACGAATGCGGCGCGTATAATCTCTGGAGCAATGCCTGCAGATGAAATAGCAAAAGATCGAGGAAGAAATCCTGCCACTCGATTCATGATGGTCACGATGCCACTTTGGTTTGTGGATGGCCTGAGTCCTTTACTTGGTGCATTTATGCTCAGCTCTGGATATACTTCATCACACCTCCATCTGCTCGCATCTCTCGGAGCAGTTTTTGCTTTAATTGTCACAATATCAGTTCTAAGAGAATCGTTAGAAAACGAGATAGTGACTAAAGCAAAGAGTGGTCCGCCAATATCATTTAGGCAGATGGGAAGGGACTTCTGGAAGATAGTTGCGGGTATGGCATTTTTCATGTTCTTTTGGTCAACTTCAATACAATATCTGGGTAACCTGTGTGTTGATGAATGGGGAGTAGACACTGTAACCTATGGTATGACATGGAGTGTCTTTTCATTGACAAGTGCCTTCCTGATGTACTTCTCAAGTAAACTAGCTGAGAGGAATCTAAAATTATCACTTACAGCTTCAGTTGCCTTCAATGGATTAGTATTCATCTGGTTTGGTGTAGGGGAGGGGGCGCCTATGATGTTTCTAATTAATTTCGTATGGGCAATACCATTCATTATCTGGCAAGGATCGCAGAAGAGTCTCTTGCTTGCAAATGTACCAGATGAAGCAAAAGGTAGAGCCTTAGGAACCTATGGGTTCACTCAGAATACGATTAGTATATTCTCCAGTATGTTCGGTGCACTCCTCTGGGAATTGACAGATAGTCTGCGTTTTGTGTGGGTCTTATCAGGGATTGGGATGTTCTCGACAATATTCATACTCGTCCCGATACTTCGTACCATAGGTTCGAAAGATAGTGATACTATCTTGGTGCAATAGATTCGTTTGCCATGCTTTTTTAGGAAGAAAGCCTCTGGAGAATGTGTGCGTCAAAATGGAGATAGTCACACTAGATGGTCGAGAAGTTGCATACAAGATAAGTGGAAATGAATCAGGCCCGAAATTGATCTTGATTCATGGCTTATTCGTGAACAGTGATTGTTGGAGAGACCAGCTGCCCTTCTTTGAGAAGGATTACCATGTGATGAGATTTGATTTGCATGGTCATGGTCGCTCATACAAACCGGGGAAAAGATTCACGATTCGGAACTATGTGACTGATATGGTTAATCTCCTCAATCATATTGGGTGGACAGAGGAACTCGTTCTAATGGGGCACTCGTTAGGTGGAATGGTCGCCCTAGTATTTGCTCTGGAAAATCCAAATAGTGTCAAGAAACTCGTTATTGCAAGCTCATACTGTTTCGTTAGCAATGAAGCTATAACGGATGTAGCAGGTCGTGTCAATACAAATCCGATTGATAAGTTCGGTCTAGGTATAGGTAAGAGAGGATTAAATCCATACAAGGAAGAGGATGCGATATGGATAGCCAGTCAAGTAAGTGACTACATGACAACCAAGGATGCACTTCTAGCAACAGGAGCATCAGCCGGGTTCAACATTTGCGAGAATCTGAGAAATCTGCAAACTCCTACACTACTGGTTGTAGGAGCGAAAGACATCACGACGCCTGTATGGGCATCTGAGATGTTACATGAATGGCTACCACATTCAGACATTGAGATAATAGAAGAGGCAGCTCATCTAGTTATCATTGACCATTCAGAAGAATTCAATCGATTGGTAGCAGAATTCCTCAATAGATAAGCATTCCATTTGCACGAGGATTCCTTATAATTCCTATAGAACTCTACAAATATCAACCAAGGGGACCGGATATGCAAGATGCTAGAAATACAGGAAATGAAGATACTAACTACTATACTAGGAATCTGATTTTCCAAGAACTGCTCAAACATACACATGATGCAATCAGCATACTATCTTCAGATATTGAGTATCTTGAGCAAAATAACGCAAATAGGGAATTACTTGGATATACTGATAATGAGCTAATTGGCAAGTCCCCTGCAATTATCATGAGTGATGGTGCTTTCAGAGAGTTCGTGAAGAATGTAAAAGATACAGGTATGTTCATTGGAGAGATTCAGGTACAGAAAGCAGATGGAAATCATATCCTAACAGAGATGCATGTGTTTGAAATTGATGCACAAGAAGATACTCCTTTGATTTACCTTGTGATTTCGAGAGAGCTTACTGATAGTGATCAAATCAAGAAAGCTTTGGAAGAGAGTGCAAAGAAATACCGGACACTCTTTGAGAACGCAAATGATGCGATATTTCTAATGAAGGACGATGTCTTTATCGAATGTAATGATAGAACCTTAGAAATGTATGGTTGTACTAGAGATCAGATATTACAAAGTACTCCATACCGCTTCTCTCCTCTTACCCAACCAGATGGAAGAGATTCTAAGGAGAAAGCATTAGAGAAAATTAACGATGCATTTGCAGGGCAACCACAATTCTTTGAGTGGAAGCACATTCAATACGATGGTACTCCATTTGATGCAGAAGTAAGTCTGAATGCAATTGAATTTGGAGAAATGCATGTACTACAGGCTATCGTTAGAGACATTACCGAGAGAAAGAGAATCGAGAAGACGCTTAAAGAGAGTCATAGGCAATTAGAGAATGCTCAGTCTAGAGCACAATTCTTCAACGATTTGCTATCACATGATTTAGTCAATATCAATCAGGGTGTACTGGCGAGTTTAGAACTGATCTTGATGGATGAACTTCCAGAAGGAATTAGAAATCTATTAACAACTACAGCTGAGCAGGTAAGAAGAGGCATCAATGTGATGTCAAATGTGAGAAAGATTTCTGAAATCGAAAGCGGAGAATCGCCTCTTGTTCCAGTTAATCTTCGAAGTTCAATGAAAATAGCTATAGATCTGGTTTGTCAGAGTTTCCCAAATCGAGAGATAGATGTGAGAGCGGATATCGATCCAAATCTGCTTTTATCTGCAGATAGTCTGTTGGTTGACTTGATCTATAATATCCTTCATAATAGTGTGAAACACACGGAAGATGACCCAGTAATAATTGATGTCAGCGTATCGAATATCGAAAGTGAAGATCATGTACAGTTATCGTTCGAAGATAATGGCCAAGGAATTCCTAATGATGTCAAGCCTCTAATATTCGACAAATACGCGATGGACAAGTACAAGCAATCAGGAATTGGTCTAACATTAGTCAAGACTATAATTGATCATTACCATGGGAAAGTGGTTGTAGAAGATAGAGTCAAAGGAGATTATACACAAGGAACACGTTTCATATTCCACATACATAAAGCCTAATCTTAGAAAAGAAAATTCAAGGAGAATGAAGAAGATTATATCCACGTGGGTAAATATGTTCCATGGGGAGATTTGTTCCGAGTCGTCGGTAAGAGCTAGTAGATCTTCACTCATAGGAGATAGCAACAATGAATCCTGAGAAGGCTAAATCAAGAGATGCTAATAGCATTGATGAAGCCATTTACAAGGTGGTCTTGGATACACTAGGTGATGCTATCCATGTTGTTGATAGAGCTCTGAAAATCATCTATCAAAATCCCGCCTTCTCAGAATGGTTGGTAACTTTGAATTTAGAAACCAAACTTATTGGAAAGCATATAACAGAAGCATTTCCATTTCTTTCCACTGATACAATTGAAGAGTATATGGAAGTCTTTTCGTCAGGTAACCCTCATGTGATTACAGAAACCACAGAGATTGATGGAAAGGAGGTAGTAACCGAGGTTCGTAAAATCCCCATTATTGAAGATGGTCAGGTGGTCCAGATCATAACTCTGCTGAGAGATATTACAGATCAAATCAGGTTCCAAAGGAAAATTGAGGAATCCGAGGATCGTTATAGAAAATTGTATAGAAACCTCTCAGATGCTCTCTTTCAAACGAACACATCAGGCGTCATCACCATGGCAGGGGAGAGGGCAAAAGCTATCTTCGGATATGAAAAGGATGAGCTTATTGGAAAACATTTCACGGAGTTATTAGCTCCGGAAGAGAGAGAGAGAATTGCTTCTGCTTTTCGAAATCGATTGGTGACACTGGAAGACAATCGTGAGGGTTTTGAAGCATGGGGTCTCAAAAAGGATGGAAAGTTATTCATGTTTCATATAACAAATACAATTCTCTATGATAGCGGAAATCCAATTGGGTACCAGTCACTCGTTAGAGATGTGACTGAAATGAAGAGAGCTGAACAAGCTATCATGCAGCAAGAGCAAAAATACCGTGCTTTATTCGAGCAAAACAACGATGCTGTATTCATTCTAGACCTCGCGGGAAATCATCTTGAATTGAATCAAACTGCTACAGAAATGTTCGGCTATAGCCAAGAGGAATTAGTTGGTCGATATTTCCAGGACTTAGCCGTAGATGAAGAACCCAATCTTTCGGTTTCACGCACTCAGGCCTTATTATCCGGAGCAGAATTACCGGTTTACGAACAGAATCTTAGACGGAAAGATGGTACCATTGTTCCAAGTGAAGTTAGGGTATCTCTCATTAGGGATCAAGAGAAGAATCCACTCTATTATCAAACGATTGTTAGAGATATAAGTGAGAGAAAGAAGAACGAGAGGGCAATTAGAGAGGAACATGCTAAAGCTCAGATGTATTTGGATATAGCTGGAGTAATGTTGGTAGCATTAAATTCTCAGGGAGAAGTTGTCCTTCTCAACCAAAAAGGATGTGAGATTCTCGGGTATAATGAAATTGAAGTCATGAATAATAATTGGTTTGAAATGTTTGTACCAGATGGAGATAGAGAAGCAACATGGCGAGCTTTTCAATTACTCATGCAAGGTAAGGGAGAACCTGTAACTAGATTTGAGAACACTGTTACCACTAGATCTGGAGATATTCGTTTGATATCTTGGCAGAATCAAATCCTTAAAGATAGAGAGGGTAACATCATAGGAACCTTGAGTTCCGGTGAAGATATCACTGATAGGAAGAAGATTCTGGACGCATTGAGAACAGAGAAGGAAAGATATCAGATTCTCTTCGAAACAGCACCCATAGCAATTGCCGTCACTACTGACTCAGGAGAATTCCTAGATGCGAATTGGGCATTTCAAGAAATGCTCGGATACACGCTTGAAGAATTATTGAAGATGCCTGTAATGAATGTCTATGCAAACCCTGATGATCGTGAGCATCTCTCATTAGAGCTAGATAAAGAGGGAAAAGTAAGAAATCTGGAAGTGAGACTCAAAAGGAATGATAGGGCAATTATCGACACTCTGTTAAATGTTGATTATGTGGATTATGATGATAGGATTGTCAGACTAACAACAGTACGTGACATAACAGAGCTCAATCTCACAAAGAAAGAACTAGAAGAAGCAAGAGCTCGCGCAGAGTTCTATGCTGACTTACTTGCTCATGATTTGAATAATGTACACCAAGGGATATTGGTTGGAACGGAATTACTCCTTTTGAATCAGGATCTTGGTGAGAAGACACGGACGCATGGCATTGCAATTAGAGAGCAGGTTGCACGAGGAATTGACCTCATAGAAAATGTGAGAAAACTTTCTCATATGGAAGGTGAAACAACTCCCAAACTCGTCGAGATTGATCTTCATACGGTTCTCGCTAATGCTTTGATGCTTGTACAGCATGCCTTTCCCCACAAGAACGCTCATTTTGATATCAAATTCAAACCGGGACAGGTAACTGTCCTAGCAGACGAATTTCTGATCGACTTATTCTACAACATAATTCACAATGCTATGAAATATGATACAAGTGATGAGGTTGAGATTGCTATTGAAATCGTTAGAAGCACCAAAGAAGGATTTGTAGAAGTAGCGGTCGTTGATAATGGACCAGGAATTTCACCTAGTAGAAAAGAAGACCTCTTTAGTAGACTAGAGAAAGGTAGAACATTAGGTTCAGGTATGGGGTTGACCTTGGTAAAGCATATTACTGAAAGATATGGCGGACGTACTTGGGTCGAGGATAGAGTACCAGGAATCTATGCAAGAGGTTCGAGATTTGTAGTTGAGCTTCCTATTAAAGCTCCATAATAGTCACTAGAGCTTCACCTTCTAGAACATTCTTTCCATCTTGATTCGTACAGATTGTCTTTATTCGTATGTGTTTCTTCTCGTCTATCTTTTCCAGTACTTCAATAAGAGTAGTTATCGTATCACCAATGCGTACAGGACGGATGAATTTCATCGATTGACCGAGATAGATGGTTCCAGCTCCTGGAAGATGCATTCCAATAGCGGTACTAATTGATGCAGCTGTGAGAATTCCATGAGCGATTCTGCCTTTGAAGAGGGTCTTACTAGCCCATTCCTCGTTGAAATGGATTGGATTGTAATCCCCACTAAGATCACCAAATACCTGGATATCATTCTCAGTTATTGTACGAGTTACCTTTGCAGTGTCACCGACTTTTACATCATCATATTTTGTTACTTTGATTTCTGTCATTCTTTCCACTTACCCCATTTGATGGTAATTGCATTCCAAGACCAACCTATTCCTGCGGCAGTCAGGACCACAACATCTCCATCCTTTATTTTCCCATGTTTCAAGCCTTCCTCAATTGAAACAATCGCGTCATTCTGTCCCATATGCCCCCATTCATCGAAATACGTAGATTGGTCATATGGATGAACACCAATCTCCTTTGCCACATATTCGAACGCACTACGTTTCATTCTAATGAGACCAAGATAGTCAATGTCCTTTCTTGAGTAACCACTCTGATCCAATGATTGATCAATTACCTTCACGAAATTATCCATAGAGAGTCTATCAAGACGTTCCTTCAATCCTTCAGGATCAGGTACTGTTAGATAGATCAATCGGTTCTCAATTGCCTCACAACTGATAGGCATCACTGTCCCGCCTGCTGGCACGTAAACATCCTCAGAGAATTGTCCATCAGAAATGACACTACCTTCGAGAACGACATTTTCTTGATAGTTGGCCCTAAGAATCATAGCTACGCCACTAGCTGCTAGGTCATGCATGAATCGGCTAGATAGGTTGGTATAATCGATGAGGTCGCAGTTGCGATAGCCACTAGCTATCAGGACTCGTTTGTAGTTAAGAGTCTGTATCAATGATTTCGCAAGTAGCATTGCAACAACGACTGTACCGCATCGTTGATTCACATCGAATGCCCATGCCTTTGTCGCTCCAATTTCACCTTGGAGTTTGATGCCATAAGTTTGCATGGGATATTCAGCGTACACTTCTCCTGCCCAAATCACCAGATCGATATCCTCAGATGGATTGATTCCAGCTCGCTCTATCGCTATCTTTGCAGCCTTAACCCCCATGGCTACTGTATGATCATCAGGTCCAGGTACCGCTTTACTCTTCATACCCATCTTTGTCAATATCACGTCTACCGGAGTTCCAGACTGCGAGGAAATATACTCTGCAGAGTGCCTTTCTTCAGGAATATAGATTCCAATGGACTCAATACCTATTGGTTTGGAATTCATTTATTCTCCTCCTTCTCAAGTTCTCGTTTCAGGATTTTTCCAGCAGCACTCTTAGGTAGTGATTCACGAATCTCATAATATCTTGGAATCTTGTAGCGTGCCAATTTACCTTCGAGATATTCACGTATCTCCTCAGGTCGTAGGGAAGCATTCTCCTTCAGTGATACTATTGCTTTTCCAACTTCACCCCATTTCTCATCGGGAACACCTATCACTGCAGCTTCAAGTATTGCAGGATGTTTGTAAAG
>JAEORN010000232.1 GCA_016840825.1 Candidatus Thorarchaeota archaeon
CTCTTCAGCATGATTTTCAATCTGATTCTTGTGCCCCCTGCACTGGTTCTAGTCTTTGCACTACGTAGAACACTCAAAGTGAAGAATCTGGAGGAACTATTCCAGCATCCTTAGAGACCTAGTAAGCTGCCTATCTAGTCTTCTCAGAATTAAGAGATACATCTGCTTCTTTTTCCGTTAGAGCGCGATCTCACTGTATCAGTAATGCGGGTCTAAAATTATCACAGTACAGTTTGCGAGTTCTGCGAAGTCCTCTGCATAGAACCTGCGTTCAGTTGAAAAACCGACTCCAACATCCCAGTGTGTCGGTATAGCATACTTGAGATTTGAATTGATTTTGAGGTCATCTATCGCTTTCGCTGCTTCACTCGCATTTGTCCATGCATGGTTGGGAGAATCGCTGACTGGTAAAATGACAATATCTGTTTCAATCGATTGCATTTCAGGGATGCGATCAGTGTCACCCGCATGATAGATCCTTGTCCCTTCAAAATCGATTATTACGCCAGTATTGTTTTCAGACCTTGTATGCATAGGAGTTTCTGTTTGATAGTACGTCGCGTTGTAGCAGTAGCTAGGTACGAACTCAAAACTCACCCTGTCAAATGTAAGAACATCTCCAGGTTTGACTGTATAATTTGCATCAACTATTATTGCTGGTTCTTGCGAGGCAATGACAATTGTATCATTATCAGATAACCTCTCAACAAGGTATGAGGAACAATGTGTTGGATGATCATGTGTAATTACAATGAAATCTGCTGTCTCTAGTAATGTATCACTTTCGTCAGCATAGAACTGCGCAGGGTCTATGTACACGACAATGTCGCTATATACCATTTTGAAACCCATAATCTTCAGGAACCAAATATCAACTCCATTGTAGTGAAGACCCTCAGGTGGTTCTAGTGGTGTTTCACTGGGATTATTGATAAGGAAAACGAATGAAACTACACTCACAATCAAGACAAATGCAATGGATATCCCAATTAACTGATTTCTGTTCATTCAGAATCCGCTCCTAGTATATGATACCTCTCTCCGTAGATTCAACATATATTGTGCCAATCCATATTCTACTGTTTATTAAGAGCATATTTCGGCGCAATTTATGAGATGTATAATGCTTCGATTTTCCACACATCTCAACCCCAGATGTATTCTTGCTTGATTGAAACTAAAATTAGTTTCACTAGTTATTTCAGTGTTTGAATACATGAGAAAAGGGGAGGAATTGAAATAGAGAACAAAGAACTTGAAAGGATTATTCAGATGCTAAAGAATGCACATACTGACACAGCTGTTTTTCCACCTACGGACCTCTATAATGAGGGTTGGATGTTACGGATTCTACTATCATTCCAGTCAGAAGGGATAGAGTGTTTTCCTTTCATTTTTCAACTTGGAGCAAGATGGTTTTCAGAGGCACAAATTGGCTCTCCCTTTCTTCATAGGAAACGAAGAGACCCATTAGCTGAGAATCACACACATCTCGATGGAGCAATTGGGCATTTCTATTTTCAATCTGGAACGAAGACAGGGCTTACTCTCAGTCCAAACGCAACGCAGTTCGTGGTCACTGAAGCAAAGATGTTCAGTTCTTTATCGAAGGGTATCACAAATGCCAAGTACTATGACCAAGCCGCTCGCACAGTGGCATGCATCGCCTGGGCAATTGGCCAGTCAGGATGTTCTGTGAACGAATTCAAGTCCCTAGGCTTCTATGTTGTTGCCCCGTGGGAGCAGATTGCGAGAGGTATTTTTTCAGCGCAGGTCAAAAAGTCAAGTATCAAAGAAAAAGTCGAGCGTCGTATCAGTGGTTATTCTGATGAAGGTAAGAAATACGATGAGTTGCAGACATGGTACAAGGATTTCTTTATTCCAACGCTTGATCATATTGATATCGGTTGCATATCTTGGGAGAACATGATAGACAAGATTGGGAATCCTTCCATTCGGAACTTCTATGAACGATGCCTTGGATTTAATGCTCAGACTCGCTCATATCCAAGCATCAAAAAGTAGAATTATATCATTTAGCGGATACTACTAGCTGAGTGGTCATGAGGCGCGTGACAACAATAGGGCTTGGTATTCTATCTCTGTTAATCATAGGCACTGTTGTTCCATTGGCACATGGCACCTCCACTGAGTGGTCTTCTGAAATTGTGAGTAAGACCTATCATTGGTATGCTGAGAAATCCGAGCTGCGTGATATTGAGGACAATGAGAGTTATAGAACTGGCATGCTGGGGGCACTCAATATTCCTGGAGGAGATAACGCAGTGCTTCTCCGTTCAACCCCTCCTGACGATTTTGACATTTTTGCTGGTGATAGGTTGGATTTCCTTTGGACGGTTGAGGGTGATATGGGGATGTGGGTGACTGATAGTAGCGATATACACCTGACTATTCTCCCAGTGCGCA
>JAEORN010000233.1 GCA_016840825.1 Candidatus Thorarchaeota archaeon
ATACCCGAGATCTGAGGTAGCCCTTAGGTACAGACGATGTTCGTCGACTCCAATGACGGTGATTTCTTGTTCTACGCATGTCTTGATATTCACCTCCTTACTATCGATTTTTCAATACGTATCAATAATGATATCAATATTGATATCACTAGTGACTAATTTGTATATAAACCTTGGCATGAGCAGGATTCGGGAGTTTTATCCTTCCTCATGAAGAAAGACCGGATTTTGCGAGTCTGCGTCAGGAATCTAAATCATTCTTAAAGAGATCAAGCTCTTCTCCAAGGAGGTAGTGACAGAACCATCTATAGTTCTGAAGCAGTACCGCGTAGTTCTCTCTTGGCGACAGGTACCCATGTCCCTTATCAGGAAGCACGAAGAGTTCGGTTGGGACACCTTTATGCTTCAGAGCTCGATATAACTCCTGAGCACTGATTACAGATATTCTCTCATCTTTCTCGCCATGCTGTATCAACATAGGAGTCTTTGCTCGGTGAATGGCGGAAATTGGAGCACTCTTACGATAGCTCTCCCAGGACTCTTCATCAAAAGGTGTTCCCTCAAGATGAATTGAATGTCGCATATCAGAACTGATGTAGTACAGGTACCAGCTACTGACACCTGCATTTACAGATACAGCTGCACAACGGTCTGTATGCATTCCGAGATATGCACTCAGGTACCCTCCTTGGCTTCCACCCATGCTACCAATTCTTGTCTCGTCAATATAGCCTTGAGCTACTAAATTATCGATACCTGTTTCGATGTCCCACATGTCTCCGACACCGAGATTATCGTGGTTTAACTCCATGAAGTCACGTCCCCTGCCGAGACCGCCTCTATAGTTTGGCTCTAGAATCAGAATTCCTCGTGCGCTCAGTGGGTGAACAGGTCGCATGTAGTCATTTGATAATTGAGAGAGGATAGAACAGCCGCGGGGTCCTCCATGAGGAAAGACAATGAGAGGATATTTCTTCGAAGGCTCAAAATCTGAGGGTTTTCTCAGAATGCCTTCAATCTCTGTTCCATCCTTACTCGTCCATTTGATTACCTCTGCTGTTCCAAAGTCAAGATGAGAGAATGCTTCGGTGTTTCTTGTTACTCGTACAAGGTCCCAACTGTCCTCAGTTGGGATTCCAGCATAGACCTCAGGAAGAACATTTGGTGAGAAACCTTTGAAGGCGATGTAGCCATTATCTGTAATGTCAAATGAGAAATCTGGCGAAACTCCTCTAAGATCATAGGTTTCAAAATCACCATTCTCAAAGAATCGTGTGATAACAGCTGCAGTCCCGTTAAAGTGAAGAGCGTAGATTCCTTTTCTTGTCCAATGCACATCCAAAACGTACCGGTCTCGCTTCTCTGAAATTGGTCGGAGTGATGCGTAGATGTTTGTAGATTCCTTCTGTTGACTTGCCTCAGAGTCTTCAATTAGCCACAAATCGTGCCGAGGCTGTTTCTTGTGTCCTGCCACTGGTCCCTGCACAAGAAGTGTTTGACCATCAAGTGAAACCGCCTTGATTGAGAAGGCATCAGGAAGCCATACTCGTTCCATGGAGAGATTGGATATTGCCTCTTCAATACTACTTTCTTGAGCCGCTTCGAGGACTGATTCAGGGTCCAGCGTGACTTTGAAGCAGATAGTATCATTCTCATATATTGAGTCAACGCCTCTTTGACAATTGAAGTATATTGTATTCGTAGAGGCGGCCGCTACAAATGATGTGACATGATATCCTTCATTCACTAGGAGAGAGAGCTCAAACTTATCCGGAGGAGCAACGAAACTCTCTTCCTTGAAGTGCTCCCGTGTGAGTCTTTGATTCTCAAGAGACCTCTCAGTGCTTGCATAATATACTGCATTTGTCGATGGTTCGTTCTCCACGTGGATGAAATTACCAATATGAGAGCTCTCCTTAGATTTTGTCGATAGAAAGACAAAACCCTTGGCAAAGGGAGTGTAGTTTGTTACTCTGCCTGAATGCGAAACGATCCTTTCACCTTCGCCCACCATGTTCTTCACCAGACAGATATCGGACCAGCGGGGATTTCCTGAAGGGGAGTGTCTGATGACAGAGAATGTGTCGTCATCAAGCCAAATCATCTCACTACCTGCCTCGAGCGCTTGGAAAGTAGATTGGGAACCAATATCATAGATGTAACAAGGAGCAATTGGAATTGGTAAATGAAAGTCGAGAAGGAGCTTGGTATATGCCACTCTCTTGCCATTTGGAGAAATGGTTGGACGATAATAAATTGGCAATCTGAGCATATCTTTGATAGTTGGTCGTCGCCTTCCTATAGTCATATCACTATCACTCTGCATCACATTTTTGCCTGCTTACGATGCGTTAGTGAAAAGAAGCATGAGATTTAAAGAAGAGTCACAAACTGAGGACACAATATAGGGTCGCAAATAGTTACTTGAAATCACGCGGATGGACTGTCTAGTGATAATAGTCCGAGTATTGTCGCATCCTTTTTTTCACGTCAGGTGCATTCATACTATATTCAAGACATCAATGATTTCATCTGCAGTTAGAATCCTGGCAAAGCCCTTCCTGAGTACTTTCAATTCAGGCTCCTGCATCTCGGGGTCATCTGTGGATGTCACATCACTTCCGAAGACTACTTTGAAACTCCGTTCATAAGCCTGTCTTGCTGTTGCCCCACAGCAGTAGTTTGTCAATGTGCCGCATATTATTACGGTGTCCTTCTCCATATTCTTCAATATAGTCTCGAGAGGTGTATCATAGAACGCGCCATAGGAGGACTTCTTGATCACGATTTCATCTTTTCGAGGCTCAAGTTCGTGCCAGCCACGCCCTTCCACATAAAATAATGAAAAGTCAATATCACTGTTCGAATATCTTCCTGGCATGAACTTTCCTGTTTTGGGACGGTCTAAGTAGTTGTGCGTTTTGGAGTATACCGTAAAGATAACTGGAATATTCGCGTGTCTGCAGTGCTCAATTAGCTTCTTTATTCGAGGAACTTGTTTCGTGGCCTCAGGAACCCAATCCGGCGACCAGTTGGGCTTCACGAATTCATCTTGCATATCAATAACAAGCAAAGCGCATTTTTCAGGGATTATGTCAAAATGTGCCTCACCCTCGTTGTATGCCTTTCTTGCGAAATGCAGAACTTGTTCCTCTGTAAATTCACCTATTTTCAATGAACTTCCTTCCTGAATGGTTTCGTTTTCTTTCTGAATCTATTAATATTTCATTTTCAATATGAGCATTAAAGCGAGTTGCTTCTCGTTGATAGAAAGATAGGCTGTAAATCTATAGATTGAGCAGTTCGGAAGATGGATAAGAATGGACCATCCTCTTAATCGCCAAGTCTCGATAGGGTGGTAACGAAAAAATTCGACAAGCCAAGAAATGCATACACGAAAAAATTAGTGAAAATCGGTTAAATATCTACAATCTAAGTACATACCGGTATTAAAAATGACTTCGGAATCTGAAAATGTGCTGAAGGCTCTCTCGAGCTCAGCACGACGGACAATCATGAGGCAAATCTCTGAGAAGGGTAGTGCAACCTATACTGAGATAATGCACGTACTGAACCTCGATCCATCTCTTATGAGTGGTACCTTCAACTATCATCTGAAGGAACTTAATGAAGCTGGATTGATCGAGCGAACAAATGGGGAATATCGGATAACTGACCTTGGAAAACGAGCAC
>JAEORN010000032.1 GCA_016840825.1 Candidatus Thorarchaeota archaeon
GCTTCGGCGAGGTATTCAGCCTACTGCTACTAATGCGCGAGGCGAGCAATTCCAAAGTGCATCTCGCACAGTACCTAGAGCTGTCAAGGTTGTATATAGAGAAGTACGATCGAACAAACAATCATCCTCTGCAGACTATTCCTGTTTTTGCAGTATTCTTTCAGATGAGTGGAAACTAGGCAAGTCTAGGATCAGGGTGATGTTGAACTACAGTCATGGATTGCTCCAATGACTTGTTTTTAATTCCTGAATCCTGATTAGGTTCACAGTAGGGCTGTTTGACATGAAGAAGATGAAAGTCAGGTATGAATTACTATTCTCTCAACCTAATGTGCTTGCAATAGCAATATCGGCGGTGCTAATGATTCCCATATGTGTCAATCTTCCCTCTGCTCAAGCATTCACACCGAACGACCCAGTGGGGAACCTATGGCATTTGGATGCAATCAAGGTCTATAGTGTCTGGGACCATGGATACTCCTTTCAAACCTCCGAATCGGTAGGCCTCTGCGTAATTGGAGAGGAAGTAATCGATGACCAAAATGGTGATTTGGAAATCACTGAGAAGGCTAGTTTTGCATGGAACAGTGATTATTCATCATATCTGCCCTATCCAAGTTCTTCCACAGCATCTCACGAAGGCGCAGTTGCATCAGTTGCTGCTTCTACAATCAATAACAGCATAGGAGTGGCAGGGATTGTAAATGCCCCCCTATATACTGCATGGCTCTGGGGCAATTATCCTGATGATGATGATGCGATGTATAGAATGTATGTACAACAGATGATAGATGTCTTTGACTGGGGATCAGGATTCGGAAAAATGGTCTTCACAATGAGTTTCATCGCAACTGTATATAGTATTGATTCTGATGATGCACTACTGGTAGAACTTCAAGACAAAGTTACTGAATTATATGAGAGTGGTGATGCACTCTTTTTCGCAGCTAGCGGAAATACGCTATTTCCTTTTCATCCAAAGGATGTTCCTCAATCACTGCCATTCGTTCGCGTCGTTGGCAGGATTGATAGCAATGGTATGTATAATGATGGAGGATACGGAGAACAATCGTTCTTAGTAGCTCCTGCTGGAGTTCCAGCGTATATGCAGGCAACAAACAGCTATGGCACCTTTGGAGGGGCTTCGTGTTCGACACCAATAGCTGCGGGTGCTGCAGTCCTTCTCTGGAATCAGTTCCCATGGGCTACGAACGCTCAAATCGAGGACGCCTTGTGTTGGAGCGCAACAGATATCCTCGAATCGGGTTGGGACGAGAAATCCGGATATGGAATGTTGAATGTTGAAAAGGCGAGGGAGTACTTGGCTGAATATGTTCCATCTGCAAACACATACCGACTCAACCGGACCGATATGATCGATACCACTACTTCAAACACTTCTTCGATCAATGGCACAGGTTCTAGCCCACCATCGGTTCTACTATATGTCAGTATCTCAGTTCCCATTATTATCAGTATAGTCACAATTGTAGCGGTTGCAAAGAAACGACGGACTAAAGACTGAATATGGTTTCGAATACCAGTAGATTAGCATCTTTCACTATAGTTAATAACATAGGTGTTATCTTGCATATCAGGTTAAATCATAAGGAGAGAACACTACGACCGGTAATACAAGGATCGTTCCACATCTATGGTTCGACAAGGAAGCGGTAGAGGCAGCGAAATTCTATACTACCATCTTCGCGAATTCGAGGATAAAGAATACACGTATCATTCATGATACCCCTTCAGGTGATGCTGCAATTGTATCTCTTGATATTATGGGACAGAAATTTACTTTCATCAGTGCAGGGCCGTATTTCAAGCTAAATCCTTCGGTTTCTTTTCTAGTGGCTTGTGATACAAAACAAGAGGTTGATTCACTGTGGACAGCTCTTTCCATGGATGGCAGTGCACTTATGGATCTAGGGGAGTATCCCTTTAGTGATAGATATGGATGGATACAGGATAGGTATGGCGTATCTTGGCAACTGATGTTCACAGATTCGTCTCAGATACGTCAAAGGATCACTCCCACACTCATGTTTGTTGGCGATGTCTATGGTAAGGCACAGGAGGCAATCGACTTCTATACTACAGTCTTTCGTGAATCGAGCGTCGGAAATGTTCTCCACTATTCAGAAGATGAGGAACCAGATCAAGTTGGGACCATCAAACACGCATCGTTCAAACTTGAGGGATATGAACTAGCGGCCATGGATAGCGCATATCCTCACGACTTTTCCTTCAACGAAGCATTTTCATTCATCGTGAATTGCGACACTCAAAATGAGATTGACCACTATTGGAACAAGCTTTCTGCGCATCCGGAAGCTGAGCAATGTGGCTGGCTGAAGGATAAATATGGTCTTTCATGGCAAATTGTTCCCACTGTATTGAATGAGCTGCTTGTTGACCCTGATGAAAAGAAGGTGAAGCGAGTAACCCAAGCGTTCCTAAAAATGAAGAAATTTGATATCGCAGAATTAAAACTAGCATATGCTGCCTAACCAGACGGATAGTCCAATGCCTGCAGATATTGAAATATAGCCATTCGGGAGATTTGCTGTCAACTCAAATACGAAATTGACTTGACAAAGCTGATATTCATTCTGAGGAGCAACTATATAGTAGCTTCAGCATCGGACTCCTTCTTTGTCATATAGAACGGACCTGGAAATAGTCTTACTCTATCTGCAACGATAATACCTGTATCTGCAAGTTCTTTCGCACGAATCTCAACGGTATCACCTACTGCAATGCTTTCACATTCAGTATGTGATTCTATTTTGACCTTGATGGAATTGCCATCTTCTTTTCGTATCGTCGTAAATCCATAGAGCTTGCCTGTAGGAGCAAATCTACCCAAATCCGAACCGACAATCTTTCCCTGTATTATAATCTCGTCGTTCATAATTAACTATAGTAAACTATCCTTATAATAATATACACCTGTTCATTATCAGATTCCATTGACTCTTGTGCGCAGGCGCCATGAATAAAATAGGTAGAAGAAAAGTGCGTAAGCTATAGCGGCAGCAATTGACTGGAGAGGTAGGAATATGTTCGATGGGTTGGAAATGAATTGTATATTGAAATAGGTGATATAGAATCCCAAGGTTGTGACAAAGGTCACTAGCTTCGAGTCCTCTCTGTGACGATTTTGCAGATTTCGTACAGCATTGATAGCAACGATTGCTTCTCTTCCCTGATCTGTGAGGATATACTCACCGCTGCTATTCGTACCTATAAGTGAGGTAAGCTTTCTGATGTGATGTTGGAGATTTCCACTGCTTGACACACCTGCTATTTTTTTCAACTCTGCGAATCCCAAGGACTCCTCTTTCAAAGTATAAAGCATCTTCACTCTGGTAGGATGTGATATTGCTTCAAAGAGTTCTATATCTGCATTGCTTTCCGGTTCTTCTTGACCATTCATCGGTGTCATTGATTTCCACTGATATATCTTCTTTCAGAATTAATATAATACCTCTTTTCAGGACCAGAGGAGTTGATGCCATTTGTTATACATCACTCATTTTGGAAGGTTCGACTATCTATAGATGTTATCTTCAAAGTCGTGTATTTCCTCAGAGCTCAGTTTGACAATCGTCTACCATCTCTAATCTCTTGACCGTGGATTAGGATTCCAAGAACTATGGATGGGGCACTCAATTGCAATGTCGGAAAACTTAGAGTTGCTGTAAGCAAAACATGAACGTTTTGTATCAACCCTACAATAATGAAGATTAGAGTTATGATTATTGGCATAAGAAACGCTTGGTAATCAATCATTTCATACTTATAGAGAAACAGACACAGTACAACAGAGATGTATAGCATTCCTACAGCCACCGGTCCTGGAGTGAATCCCCCTTGCCACCCTATAGTAAATCTATAGGCGGGTGCCCAAATAGTATACAGTATTGGTCCAAGATCCTCTAGACTATATGTTAAGATATGTGGATCTCCGAAGACAAACTCGGTAGGTAGGAATAATCCAATCAAAATCACGAAATTCATCTTTGTGGATGAAATTAAGTTCTTCTTCTTTGTTAGAATAGATATCAGGATAGGATAAGATACCATCGCAATGATGAAAAAGCCCAGTGTCAGAGGGTAGTAGATAAAGAACTCCGGATATACACGAACGCTCCATGCATCCCAATGCTCTCCCTCTGGGAGGGATCCAGACCACCAGTAGGATTGGATGCAAACCGATGTAGCAAACAGGAAGAACATCGCAAGAACCAAGATAACAAAGTATGTGAATATGAGTCCTGTCAACGATTTGCTGTCGAACCTCGTCATCATACTCCAAACCACGTTTATCCTGTAATCACACTCCTAGATATGAGTCATTGTGCTTGATATGACATATTAGAATCTAGGGCGTCTTCTTCGTGGTTCTTTTTGTTGCAGTGATTTTCAACACTACCCCTGATGATGTGGGATCTGGACATCGCACAAATTCGGTCGTGATCCCATCCTTGTTGATAACTTTCTCATAGGGAGTATTCTTGTAGCTCCAACCAAGACGTCCATCGTACATGAGAACCTGTATCATATGACTGGCACTATAGAGCAACCATGGACAAAGCTTGCCAATATCCTTCGGATACTTGAATGTCTGTCCTAACTTATGCTTGGTACATTTATCTCCTTCAAAGATTTCCAATTCAATATCTTTCATTTTATCATCTCCATTTTCTTCTGTAGCAAAGAGTAGTGGGTCCTGAGACCCACTGTATGTCACTCTAGAACACAAAGTCGTCCATCATCATGGTATCTGCACCTCTTGCAACCTGATATGCAGGTTGTAGCATCTCAGAAGAGCTCTTCTTAGTGAATCGCAGAGGGGCATTTGTCTGAGTCACTAATCCCATATCCACAAAATCTTGGAGGTATAATGGCAACTCGATCTCACTAAAGTATGTCTTTAAGTCGTCGTAAGTTACCTCCTCCTTCTGCTCTAGAAGCCTTAGTACCGGTTGAGCAATCGTTTCTAATCGTTGCATAAGATACTGTTCCATCAGTTGTAAGATGTCCTCTATCTCCTCTCGCGTTCTTGATCCTTCAATCAAATTCGTGAAGATTCTCTTGAAGAAACTTGGATTGAACTCAAGAGCCTGTGCTGTGGACTCTCTGAGAGGTACTTCCCGATTCAGAAGGACCTCAATGTTTGCTAGGCGTCGGATACCTGGCATTAGGAAGACAATCGCAAACCTATGATCTTCCTTGGTATGTATTGCTTTGTAGGACTTGTTTATGAGATCTTTAGCGAAGACGTAGTTCAGAAAGACTAGACTCTCAAGATCACGTTCTCCGACATCGTGAACATCCTCAAAGATGTCAAAGATTGTATCATCGCGAGTGAAGAGAACCTTGCTCTTTGAAACGTATGAGTTGAATACACTTCCATCACGTCTCCGGTTAGCGAGCTTCCGGAATGTGTCTCTTGGTAAAACGAACACATCAAATGAAACATCTTTCTCGATAAAGCCTCGGTAATCTCTGTATGGTTCGTCTTTCGTAACCACGATTGCATCAATATCCGACTTCTCCCAAACTTGATCATATGATAGACTACCACCTAGCGCGACTGTCAGTACATATTCGTCCGATTTCGCTCGCTCTACAAAGGCATCAATAGCATTCTGATAATCTGCGTGTACTCGTTCCCGCTCAACTGGTGCAGGGCCTACGAGTGTTGGTATTACCTTGCTTCCATCGAACGAGTCCCAGCTAAAATGGTATTGAGCCTCCGCATATTCTACGATTCCTTTCTTCATGAGCTTGACAGGAGTGACTGTTCGTCTGAGAATACGCCGTCTATGTAGATGAGTTAGATCTACCAAGAAGGGGAATCCTCTTTGGCCAAGACGCACCATTAGATCCGTTTGCGAAGTAGTCCCTCCTTGTTCAGAGATATAGTCAAGCACTGGTTTATAGACGATCATGTCCAACGAGTCCATAAACTCGTATACTTTCTTCAGCGCGTAGTCCAGGGACTCATCTGTCAACTCATTCGCAATCAGACCGTCATAGACTTGAGAATAGAGTTCAGGTTCGAACTCTCTCCCTTTTAGAATGACCTCTCTTGGAGGAAAGACATCATTGATGTAGCAAAGCAAGTATCCCAATTCACTCAACGCGTGAATGAGAAAGTGGAAACTATGAGCAATGTCTTTCTTGATGTAGAGATACTTCTCCGCCTTTGATAGATCATACAGTGTGGCAAGATGATAGAGAATCTGTAGATACTCTCTGTCTCTCTTACCAACATTCAACGACATCCCCTTATAGAACTCGGTGAATGAACAATCACGAGAAAAGACAAGCTTGCCAAAAGAGAGGACTTGTAGCATCCCCCTTCCATGTGCAGATTGTATTCTTCTCATGAATTCATCGCGATTGTATATCTCAGCATCGATGGGAATACCATACTCAATCATTCTAGTTGTTCTATGATGTCCCTCATCAGTGATGACATACATGTTGATATTGGAACGTTCTGTGACCTCATCATATGCCATGCTACCATAGAGTACCATAGCAAGAACTCGTCTGTCCTGCCTTGCACGTTCGATGAAGCTTGTTAGTGCATCATCATATCGCTTCCTTACTTGTGGGTCTTCCATCTGCAACACCTCCTGTGTCTAGGAAGACTCCACTGCCTTCTGGAGGAACTGGCCAGTATACGATTGCTCACACTTGATGATATCCTCTACTGTACCTTGGGCGATGATCTCACCACCTTCAGCACCGCCTTCTGGACCTAAGTCAATGATATAGTCAGCTGACTTGATGACATCCATGTGGTGTTCGATTACTATGACTGTGTTTCCTGCGTCGACGAGCTTGTGGATGGTCTTCAGAAGCATCTGGATATCCTCCATGTGAAGCCCAACTGTTGGCTCATCCATAATGTAGAGGTTATCCTTTAGTCGCTTCAGCTTCCCGAGTTCCTTGGCAAGTTTGATACGTTGACTCTCACCACCACTCAAGGTGGGTGCTGGTTGTCCAAGTTTGAGGTAGCCTAAGCCTAGGTCCATCATAGTCTTCGTCTTATGGCGTATCAGACGTGTTTCTTTGAAGAATTCGTTCGCTTCCTCAACAGTCATGTTCATGACATCACCCATGTTCTTTCCGTTGTATCTAATCTCTAGAACTTCTTCTGAGAATCTCGCTCCCTTACATACAGGACAGACGGTCTGGATGTCTGGCATGTATTGTAGCTCGATACGTACGAGACCTTCACCGTTACATTCCGCACAGCGTCCTTCAGTCGAGTTAAAGCTGAATCTACCTATTGAATAGCCTCTATCCTTGGCCTCAGGGGTATCAGTGAAGAGTTGTCTTACCTTATTGAAGAACCCGACATAGGTCATGGGTGTAGATCGTGAATGTCTTCCTATCGGTGACTGGTCTACTATTCGCACATCCACTATGTTCTCAATTCCTTCAAGGCGGTCCAGTTTACCCGGGATCACCCGAGGGTCTCTCATATCATGTAGCAGCTTGTTGCCTAGTACATCTTCAATCAATGTACTCTTGCCGCTCCCACTGACTCCTGTTATACAGATGAACACGCCCAATGGAAACTCCACATCAATCTCCTTCAGATTATTCTCGCTTGCGCCAAATACCTTCAGCTTCTTGCCATTGGGTGCACGTGCTTTGCCCAGATAGGGAATCTGCTTCTTTCCAGTGAGGTACTGACCCGTCAAGAACTGTGGATTATGAAGAATCTCTTCGTACGATCCTTGGGCGACTATCTCACCACCATGAACTCCTGGTCCAGGTCCAAGCTCTATGATGATGTCCGCTTGCTTGATAGTTTCTAGGTCATGCTCGATGACGATTACCGAGTTCCCGGTATCCCTCAATCGCTTCAGAATGTCAATGATTCTGTTGCTGTCCCGCATGTGCAGGCCGATTGAGGGTTCATCCAGCACGTATAGCATACCCATTAGCTCAGAACCGAGTTGTGTGGATAGTTTGATTCGTTGAGCTTCTCCCGCGGACAAGGTCCGTGCTCTTCGATTGAGTCGAAGATAGTAGAGACCTATGTCCTCAAGAAGTTGGATGCGCTTTCGTAGCTCTCCAATCACTTGATTGCCCGCCTTCTCCCTCTCCTTGGGCACCTTAATGGAGTCTACGAATTCGAGGAGATGGTTAATGAAGTACTCTCCCAATTCGTCAATATTCTTTCCTTCGACTGTGACTAGCACTCGTTGTGGTATGAGCTTCCTTCCTTGACAATCTGGGCAGAGGTTCTCTGCCATTATCTTACGATACCACTCATATCGTTCACCCTTCTTTCGGTCGTTCCTATACCACCTGTCTATCGAGTTGCAGATGCCTCCATACTTGACTTTCTGTCCACAAGAGCGATGTCGGTACTTGTTAGGCCAGTCAGGAGGTTCTTGGAGGACAAACTCATCCTCGACTCCAAAAAAGAGCTGATGACGAGCATCTTCAGGTATCTCTTCAAAGGGAGTATCGATATCGAATCCGAGATGTTCTCCTATGCTAAACATCCAGTACTTGGGATACCAAGCCAATGCTCCCTTCCTAATCGTCTTCTTTGGATCTATGATCATTAGACGAGGGTCTGCTTTCAGTAGCGTTCCTACGCCTAAACAGGTGGGACACGAGTGGTCTGGTAGGTTTGGTGAGAATGCTCCAGGTAGAAGCTTGTGCATGATGATATGATGTTTCTTACATCCAAAGTCACCGTAGAACTTCTGGCGGATGTCTGCTGGGACTGATTCATCTACCTCAAACCTGATGAATCCACTTCCAACATTATTAGCATTCTCTATTGATATTGCAAATTGATGATACAGGTCCCTCTTGATGATGATACGATCTACCAAGACCTCTATTCGATAGTCCTTGTCCTCGTCAAGTTCGATCTTGTCATTGATGCTATATGCCACATCATCGACTCTGATTCGCTTGTATCCCTTCTGTCGTATATCATCGAAGAGGAAGGGATAGTCTTCATCATAGATCTTGTTCACAGGAGCAAGTATCTCCACACTTGTCCCCTCTGGCAAGGTCATGAGGTGATCAACAATTTGGTTTGCATTACGTGTGTGGACCTGCTTATTGCAGTATGGACAATGCGCTTCACCTAGCACTGAGAAGAGGATTCTCATGTAGCTTGAGATATCA
>JAEORN010000234.1 GCA_016840825.1 Candidatus Thorarchaeota archaeon
CGACTCGGTTTCCTCAAATGGCGCGTGGGATAGGCTGGGCAGGGTGCGAGTCACTCAAGCTAGCAATCCCGATTCCAATCCGGACCTGTCTTCCACGCTCTTTTTCGGAGGAATCTATCATGAGTCCAGACAATCCCACAATTGACCGAACTATGAAGGGTCTAGACCTTAGCCAGGCCTTCTATGAGGAAGCAGTGAAACCACTCCTAGAGTCAGAGTATCCGGATCTTGTTTACTCAGCTGGTCATCTGGGAGCTGGGTCAGATGTACTAGGTTTTGATACCGATCAATCTAGGGACCACGATTGGGGACCGAAGCTGTTGATCTTTCTGGGAGAGAAGGACCATGAGAAATACCACGAAGCTCTACACATCTTTCTTGGTCACAATTTGCCTACCAGGATCCATGGATTCCCGGTAAACTTCGGTATCGTTGGCGATGATGGGCCCATCTTTATGCAGTTCTCAGAGGATAGACCACTCAATCACGAAGTCAAGATAGTCACGATCAAGGACTACTTCGAGAGATATCTCGCGCTGAATCCACTTGAGAAGATGAAGCCAATAGATTGGGTTATTCTTCCCGAGCAGCGATTACGAAGTATTGCAGGCGACCGAATATTCCATGACGGACTTGGCCAGTTGAAACCTATAATGGAGAAACTATCATACTATCCTCATGAAGTGTGGTTGTACATCTTGTCGACACAATGGAGAAGAATTGCTCAAGAAGAGCACTTCATGGGACGGTGCGGGCAGGCAGGAGATGAGCTAGGCTCTCGTGTCGTTGGCTCTAGGCTGGTCTACGACATTATGAAACTCTGCTTCGTGATGGAGAAGCAGTATGCCCCATACATCAAATGGTTTGGAACGGGCTTTTCCCAGCTCAGGAGTGCAAATATTCTGACACCCATCCTCAAGCGCGTGTTCGAGGCTACTTCTTGGGAAGATCGACAAGAACACCTTGTGAAAGCATATGAGATAGTAGCGGGTATGCATAATAACCTCGGCATCACAGAACCCATGAAAGCCAAGGTGTCGAATTTCCACGGTCGACCGTTCCTAGTCATTCAAGCTGATGAATTCGCCGAAGCAATCTATGCAACGATTCACGATGAGGAGGTCCTGGCCCTTTCGAAGTTTCTCGGAAGTGTTGATCAGTTTGTCAACTCTACCGATGTGTTATCAAAACCGGATCGATATCCGAAGCTCCGGAATATGTATGATTCACTTTCCTTAGAGTACAAGATGTAAGAGGTTTGAAGAGTTTCTATGTTAGCCTCATCGGAAAGTTAAGGGTACCAGTTTCGAAAAAGTGAATTTTACACCTATTCACAAAATCATTGTCAATTTGGCATACAGCTCACTAAGAATCGTTCCTCAAAATTCAGGATGCTCATCCAACCAAGCAGAAAGATTCTGAAAAGTATCTTCGTTTCGCTTATTGATGAACTTATACAATCTATTCCCCATCAAACGATAAAGGAAAGGCAATTTCTTGAGATTGAATCGTTCCTCAAAGTGCACTCTCGTCCTTCCCCCATCAATTGGTTCTAATCGAATCAGTCCATTGGTATCCAGTCCAGGTTTAAGACCCATCATTGTATATGTATAGCCAACGTTTGGTTTGACATCAGTCACCAATTCGAGTGAACACCGTGACCCCCAAGGTAATTTGTATTGCACACGTCTAATGAGTCCATTGCCATCTTTATCTCCGGGATAAAGAATCTCTATATCAATCACAATAGCTTGTGTGAATTGTTTCCAGAGATCATAATCTTGCATGAGTGCCCAAATCTTCTCTGAAGGATGTGGAAGCTCTATTTCGAAGACATGTTCCTTAATCATTTCTATACACAAAAAACTGAACACAAATCCTCCAAATAAGAATGACTGCTAAATGAGTTGAAGTATTGAAGTTCTGGCAAACAAAAGAGACTAAGCAAACTATCTCCTAAAGAATCCGGAAGATATTTCACCTTCGGACATAATCAGGCAATATCATAGAAGGTGGAGATGCATGAATCGAATTCCCTTTCATCCACTCGATATTGGTATGCTTTTAACACGGAATTCCAAGTATCGCCCAAATCATCTTGGAATTGTGGTTGAGGATACCCGGCTTACCTATCAAGAGTTTAACAGGAATGTAAATTGTGCCGCAAATATGTTGCGAAAATTAGGTGCAGAAAAGGGAGATAAGATTGCGTTAGTCCTACCAAATTGCCTTGAATTGCTTGAACTTTATTGGGCGATAGCTAAACTTGGTGCAGTAGCTGTACCTCTGAGTACTCTACTAATGAGTCGCGGATATAAGTCACTCATCAATGATTCAGACGCCAAGATTGTCATAACAAGTTCTCTGTATATGACTATCCTTGAGGATATCAAACAGGAATTGACCAATGTCAAAGAATTCATTCTCATTGATTTCCCCTCAAATGACGAATACAAGAATTATCATTCTCTGAAGGCAGAAGCTAGCGACAAAGAACCCAATGTCGAGGAAATTAATGAGAATGCCCCCTACAACATTATCTACAGCAGTGGAACAACTGGCTTACCAAAGGGTATTGTTCTATCGCATTATGTTCGTTCATATTATGCCACTCTATTTGCTTCAAGTTTCAGAATGACTCCTGAGAGTATAATCATTCATTCAGGCTCTATTGTATTCAATGGAGCTTTTGTTACTATGATGCCAGCCATGTTTCTTGGAGCCACGTTTCTACTCAAACTCAAATTCGATGCCCAAGAATTCATTGAAACAGTCAAACGTGAAAAAGTCACTCATGTGATTATGGTCCCTTCACAATTAATCGCGATTCTAAATGCTCCAAACTGTTCAAGGGAGGCTCTAGAATCGCTAGAAATGGTTTGCTCAGTCGGAGCTCCCTTACATATGGATGTGAAAGAGAAGCTCAATAAGCTCCTGCCCAATCGGTTTTACGAGCTTTACGGTTTAACGGAAGGTTTCCTAACAGTCTTGGACAGAACTCATTATGCTACCAAACCAGGATCAGTAGGCATTCCCCCACCATTCTTCAAGATGAGAATTGTAAATGATCAGGATCAGGATGTTCCAGTAGGAGAGATTGGAGAAATAATAGGAAATGGACCGACCTTGATGACCGAGTACTACAAACGTCCAGAATTGACTTCAGAGGCCATGAGAGATGGGTGGCTTCATTCAGGAGATTTGGGTTATCTAGATGATGATGGATTTCTTTTTTTGGTTGATCGGAAAAAAGACATGATAATTTCTGGAGGAGTAAATGTCTATCCAAAGGATATCGAAGAAGTCGTAGTACAACATCCTTCTGTCAGAGAAGTCGCAGTGTTCGGAATCCCTGATGAAAAATGGGGAGAGGCATCCGTGGCTGCAGTTGTACTAAACGATTCAACATCAATCGCATCGAATGAGCTGATGAACTGGGTAAATGAGAGAGTTGGAGCCAAGTTTCAGCGAATTCAACAAGTTCTGATTCTAGATGAGTTTCCGAGAAGCATATCTGGGAAGATACTCAAACGAGAACTACGTGAGAAGTTCACAGTTAGGAAGTAATAGAAGGATTGAATTGGGATTCATAAAATCAATCGAAATTCTCTTTCAACCAATCAATTACGTGTCGAGAGCATAGGCTGTGTGTTTCAGCATGCTTTGCACCAGGAATTACTTGGAATGATTTATGCTCACTCGGAACTTCATCAAAGAAAGCACGAGCTGCATCTGTAGTGAATATTTCATCCTCTTCTCCTATACCTACGAGAACTGGGAGATTCAGTCGCTCAGGAAACTGGAATTTTTTCATAAACCTCTCAGCACTGAGGATATTTAGAAACCGAGGAGAATATTTGAAGTTGAATAAAGGATCATCTGTTCCAGACATACCTTCCCGCTTGTATTCAATAACAGGACGTCTGTAGGCGAAAATCATCTTCCCGATGGTCTTTAGCTTCTCCCCAGTTGACATTTCAGGGAATGCGCCAGGAGTGATGGATCTCCCAATACTCAAAAAAATCAATCCATCAATTTGATCTTTACAATAAGCTATAGCCTCTGAAACCACAACATTACCTAGGCTGCTACCCAGAAGAACAACTTTTGAGAATCCCTTAGCTTTGACAAAATTGATACATTCGCTAATGTCATTTTGAAGTCTCGTTTTACTTGGGTAATCACCTCTTATTCCATCAGATAGGCCGTGCCCTCGTAAATCAAACCCGTATGTAGAAAAGCCGGCATCAGCAAGTGGAGTACCCAATGTATCATACGCTCCACTATATGCAGTTATTCCATGAAAAATGATAGTTGCAGTATTTGATGAAACCGAAGGCTCCCATTTATGTAAAAACAGAGTTTTGCCATCTGAAGCTGGAATTAGATCATGAGGTTTATCAAAATCTGCTCGAAGTTTCTTTACATCGATATCCATCGGGTCTATCTCCTGTCAGCTCATACGATACACTTCTTTTTAGATTTAAATCATGCCATATTAGGTCTTACACAGGAGGTTGGTGTTGTCCTGCATACTAGGTATCGCTGCATCAGTAGTCAAACGTTCAGAGAAGTGAGTCAATTAGAATCAGTGCAGCGTTCCCAAGGAGCTTACACAAATTTTGCGTTGATGTGGATTATTATTATAATATCCTCTGCGAATCGAAATTGTATCTATCACTAATAGGTGTATTCAATTTGAAATCCACAATTAACTCAGAAACTAAGGAAGTCATTCTATTCTTTATCTTGACCGTGGCATGGACATGGTTGTTTTGGAGCGTCGCCGCCTTAATTACAAATGGTGTAGTATCTATTGAAGTATCTGCTGATTTGTTCACAGCCTTTGGAGGGCTTGGACCAATTATATTTGCCCTCATTCTAACTTTTCGTGCAAATGGAAAAGACGGAGTTATTCGCTTACTCAAGAGAGGAGCGAATTACAAATTCAACAAGAGATGGTGGGCTCCCATTATTCTATTGGTCCCCCTAATCTTCATTGCATCATATTACATTCTAGGTGCAATTGAAACGGTTCCTGCACTTGATGGTCCTAGGTTCCTCGAGCAGTTTCCAACGAAGTTCATCTACTTCTTCTTTCTTGTTGCTGTCGCAGAGGAGTTTGGCTGGAGAGGTTTCGCATTGGATCGGCTTCAAACCAGATTCCGATCTTCAAGATACACTGCAGTGATATCAAGCATAGTCCTAGGGATTGTTTGGGGATTATGGCATCTTCCGTTCTTCTTCACCTCTGGCACTTCACAGGAAGGATGGCCGCTTGCCTTATTCATGTGGCTGGTAATCACTGTCACCATACTATTCACCTGGCTACACAACAATACCGGCGGGAGTGTTCTAACTGCTCTGTTCTTTCATACGATGTTCAATCTCGCTGTGAACTTCATTCCAATATTCCTGCTTCATTTCTATTACCCTAGTGCATCGAACGATCTTTCATTCCTGATTGTGAATGCTATCACCACTAGCATAGTACTACTTGTCATTGCTTACTGGGGGCCAAAGAACCTCTCTCGACAGGAGCGGAGAGAAACAAGTACGCAATGAGGGAAACACCATTATCTTGCTCTTGGCACAACACGCTAGAACAATGCAAAGGAGAGGTTTTGGTATGATAGCAGGAAACAGAGTCAATTATTGTTTGATCTTGTCTATGAAC
>JAEORN010000033.1 GCA_016840825.1 Candidatus Thorarchaeota archaeon
AGGCACGGAGTTGTTCTGGGACTTTTTTTGAAGCAATTCCCTTCCCTCCAATCCCTACCATGTCATGAGTTTCAAATGAGAGAGCTGATTTCAAGACTCCACAAGTGACAGTTGTTGATCCTGAACTATCCCAATCGTATCCTAAGACATTTGATAGTGCTTGAAACCAGACTGGGTCTGCTAATCTCCTGAGAAGTTCGACCGTCCCATACTCATCTACAATAACCTTACAGAGCGCATCCGCCATCGGAATCATTCGCTTAACTAGCCAATGTGGCGCCTTGCCCGGATGAAGTTTGAGGTCTGCAACTCCAGCTCGTTTCATGTACTTTACTCCAGTTTCAGTGACGTTCGATATGCTTCAAGATTAGCTCTGTGGTCTTCTGGTGAATGAGAGAGCCATTCTTCTAGAATGTCACACCCATAATCTTCGCAATGAGCACAACTCATTTCTCCACGGTTGCTTGCACAGGTTCTAACAGTACAGTTGGCACAGAACTTGAAATGTGGACCATCCGACTTACACCCTGCACAGGTAAGATCCTCTGCAGTAACTGGAAACTCTGGTGAATTCCATCTTGCAGCAGTTTCCTGCCGCAGTTTATCATCATCATTGATGTAAGCGATGTATGCAGGGCATTCCGCACAATCAAGTCCACAGTAAGCTCTCACGCTATCGTTCATGATGTATGCGTCACCTTTGAGGTATAAAAACAAAACAGGTGCCCGAAACTACTCGTCGTGCACTGAACAATCCTTTTATCCGTTTTCGAGAATTATTACGTGTCGGGAATTTTCCCATAGAATTCTTTCACAATTTAGAGATGATAAACATGGCTGAGAATGCAGAGTGGGACACAGCAATATCATACAAGGACTTTCTGAAGAAAGCACGAGAAAATATAGAACTGATAAAGGCCAGATATACGGACCTTCAGCTTAGCGAAAGCGATATTGAGACACTCGGAAGCATTCAGAACGAAATTAGAATACTAGTCATTGGCACAGACCGTTGCAGCGATTCAGCTGGTACCATTCCAATACTAGCTCGGATGCAAGCAGCATCCCCTAAGGTAGAGTTACGTATCCTTGATAGTGATGCCAATGCAAGATATCACCAGCAATTCAAAGTAAATGGTAAGAGAAAGACTCCCGTTGTACTATTTCTGAGTAATGAGCATGAAGAGCTATGCCGTTGGGTAGAAAGACCAAATGCAGCCTATAAGGTCATCAATGAAGGAACTATGAGTGCAACTGAGGATCGTCGAAATGCATTGAAAAAACTGTATAGTGATCCTGAGATTCAACGACAATGTCTTAATGAATTCAAGAATCTGTTACTACGGGCTGACTTCATTCTAGGACGTAAATGATCTCCCTTCAATCAGTTGAGAATAAAAAGAAAACAGATGCATAGAAAATGAAGGATTCTGAAAATCGCATGTCATCGAATCGTAAGAAATCCCCCTGGGCTTTCGAAGATACAGGAATACAGTGTCCACGTTGTCAGAGCACTCGAATTAATCGAGTCTTAGACCATTGGGCGATGCAACGCGGAATTCAGATGTTCAAATGTGCGATATGTGGAAAGAAATTTTACGACCGTAATATTGATGATTATCGACCCACTTACAACAGATGATACCAATTCTAGAGGATTATACATGTCGAGTCTTGCAAAACCACTACAATATCCCTTTTCAATTGAAGCAAGGCAGACATCTCAAAAGTTTGCACGTGACCTCGGAAATCTAGCATCTTTTCTTGACAAGCCAGAGAATTCTTTCATAGTTGAAGCTGCAGAGAAACGAGTCTACTCTGCTCTAGTCAATGAAGAGATTGAATTACCTAGTATGCAAGATCCGAAGGAAGTTCTCATTTATCCTACTGCACGGTTAATTGTTGAGGAGATTGGCAGTCCCCAGCTTCGAGCCCGCCAGGCTGAAGTAGAATCTAAATCTGTAAATAAACAATTACGCCAAGAAGATGATTCCTTTGTCATCGATCTATGTACGAGTTCTTTTGGATGGGATGTCCAATTAATTGGCACATTGATGGAACGCGCAAAACTTCCTTTACAGATCAAAACCTACGACATGAAGATTCGGTTTGAAAATTTCTTAGAGGTCGCTCCTGATTTTCATGCTGAAGAATGGAAGATGATTAATAGATATGTGGAACGGGGTTGGACTCTGATCAGACGTCGCGAACTCGATAGGCTAGTGTCTGGTCGGTTCAAACAAATTGTGTTGACGGGAAGACTTGAAATTCCTAAATTACCCCGGCGTTTGGCTGAGGCTGTAGAAAGAATCGAGATTGAGATGAAAAGCTACATTCAACAAGCGGAGCCCTTCAAGATAGAGGGGCAAGTGAATTCAGCATTTCCTCCCTGTATACAAAAGATGTATGATGATTCAATCAGTGGGCAGGTTAACCTTTCACATGATGCTCGTTTTGCACTGGCTGCTTTTCTCCTTCGAATTGGTATGAGCGAGAAAGATGTTAGTGATGTATTCAGCCATGCTCCGGACAGGTTTGACTCCTTGATATCTTACCAAGTTGGTCATATTGCAGGAAAGAAATCAACAGTTTCGGAGGAACAAGGATACTTTCCAACAGGATGCAAAAAGCTTCGAACAAATAACCTGTGTCCTGTGGCTAATGAAGAGACCTTTGATCCCCTCTGTGAGTATATTATCAACCCGTTGAGCTTCTATAATATTCGTGCGTGGGAGATGTCCAAGAACATAACAAATCACTCATGGTATGCGGAGAAGAAGGACAAGAAGCAGACCTTCTAAGATTCTATCATACACCATAACATCTTGAATAGTAAAAGAGATATTCCTGTGCATACCCAGCATATCTTCCAAAATATTCACGTGCGGCGGTCGCTCGTTTATGATATGATTTTCCTCTCTCTTCAAAGATTGGATAATGCTCTCGGATTACCTTCTCAATCCATACATCGATAGGAAATGCCTCAAGAAAACCAAGAGAGAAGAGGCATACACAGTCAGCAACCTTGTCTCCTACGCCATGAAGTTTCTTCAAGGTTGCATGAGCATCAGAATAGTTCATCCCTCGAAGTTGCTCCTCTGTAACAACTTCCTTGCTCAAAGCTTCAATCGTTTGCACAAAGAACTTCGATCTGTATCCTGCGTTAATCTTCTCGAAGTCTGAAATTCTTGCCTTCGAAATTTCTTCCAATGTTGGGAATCCGTAGAATGTCTTTCCACGAAAATCATACTTAGGACCCCACTCTCTTCGTATACAATTCATAAGGTTATGAATTGCTGGAATATTCTTTTGGCTGGAGCTAATGAAAGAAAAGAGGCATGGTAGAAATGGATCACTGACTATTCGAAGCCCTGGAGCAAAAGCGATACTTTCCTCCATAATCCCTTCTCTCGTTATCTCAGCTTGAATCTTTTCAAGAGGATCAGTCAATCTAAAGAGTGAGTTCATATCAACAGGGCATGAAGAGGTCTCATAATAGAGGTTGTTTTCTCTTTGTTCTACATAGATTACCTGTCCCAAGTCTGCATTCACATAGCCATCCCCCTCATGAGTCCAAGTGAACGTCTGACCACTCTCAATAGTATCTACAAGAGAGAATTGCTTGACAGGTAGCGATTTCATAGGAGTCAATTCCCATTTATTTCATGATGAGTATTGTGCTACAACCCTGATGTATCAATTGACAAGACTATTATCTGTTCCCTGCAAGCATTTCAGTGCGGCAGTGATGAACTCCTTTATGAGATTATGAACTTATGATCGACCTTAGGGGTAACTGAGCCGCACC
>JAEORN010000034.1 GCA_016840825.1 Candidatus Thorarchaeota archaeon
AGGATTGCATCAAAGATATGCTTTCAACTTTCAGTAAGAGGAGAGATTTAATCACTAAGGGTCTGAATGCAATAGAAGGAGTTGAATTAAAACCTCCTGGAGGTGCATTCTATGCTTTTCCCGATATATCCTCATTTGGTTTGAATTCATATGATCTTGTTATCAAAATGCTCGAAAACATCAAAGTTGCCGCTGTACATGGCTCCGCATTTGGAAAGAGCGGTGAAGGATTTCTAAGGATCTGTTACGCTGTATCAACAGAAAGAATAGAAGAAGCAATCCAAAGGATGGATAGATATCTTCCATCGTTGTTACACTGAAGTCAACTTCTGAAGTAACAGATCGTAGTCAGTATAGGTACGCAAACCAGGAAGTTTTCCTACTGGTTTTCCATTCTTAAAGGCAATGATCATGGGAACTGATTGAACACCGAATTGTGCTGTAGTTCTGGGATTTCGATCAATATCGATTTTTCCAAAGAATGCCATACCTGTATAATCTTGAGCGAGTTCAGCAAATATTGGAGCAAGCATTTTACATGGATTGCACCATTCTCCATAGAAATCAATGAGTGCTGTTTTGGTCTTCTGCATAGTGGTCCAGAAATTCGCATCAACGAGAAGATTCACCTGACCGTTTGCCATAGGCTCTGCAACTTCCGGTTGTGCAGGTGTAGATGCTTGTTGCATTAATTGTTGCATCTTTCTTCGTCGTATCTCTGCTAATTCATCATCCATTGACACAATAGGGTTCTCCTTCGCTTGTGCGTTTATCTTGCACAACCGTTTATGAACCCTTCGATTAGTGAATGTTGTTGCGCTATGGGTCGATTTAATACCTATATGAATCGAGCTAGAATCGCTGGTGAACAAACTAGATGTCAGAGAACAACTCCAAGTACTACCTCTTACTTGTCATCGGAACATTTACTTGGGGTGGCTCTTGGGTTGCTGCAAAAATACTAGTTGATATTGCACCTCCATTTACTATTGGTTTCTTTAGATTCCTAATCGGTAGTATTCTTTTCCTAGCGCTTCTAGGAATAACTGGTCCCTCACCAAGGTCTCTTTTCACCCGAGCTCGAATTAAGTGGCTATTTCTCCTTGGATTGACTGGCATCTTTGGATACGGAGTCATGTTCCTAGTTGGGATGAGATTCACAACTGCAGCGCAGGGTTCAATTATTGCAGGATTTAATCCAATTACAATTAGCATATTTGCACATATCATTCATAAAGAACATCTAGATCGGAATTGGAAGTATATCGGGTTTGGCTTGGGATTCCTAGGAGTCGTATTTGTGGTAGGTATCCAGTCATTACTTGATTTCCAACTCGAGTATCTAGTTGGTAATCTCATCATACTTGGTGCGATGTGCCTATGGGGTGTCTATTCATCTATCGCAAAAGAATCCATGAAAAGCATGACACCTCTTGAAGCTAATGCAGGTGCAGCGATCATCGGGATGATCCTGTTCGGAATCGGAGCCGCCTTTGAGGAACCATGGACTCATACTTTCTTTCTGGATTCGAACTTCTGGTGGAATGTATTCTTCTTAGGTGCTTTTACAACCTTCATTGGATTTCTCTTCTTCTTTATCAGCATAGAGAAGATAGGTGCTACTAGAACAGGCGGTTTCATCAACTTTGTTCCCGTTTTTGGCACAACTCTTTCCGTGCTTATTCTAGCAGAAACCATCTATTGGACATTTATTGTTGGTTTGATTCTTGTAGTTGTGGGAGTATCAATTATCAATTTTCCAGTCAAAGAGACCTCTATCTCTGATTCGACTGAAACTTTACATATGAATGCGTAAAGGGTAAAAGGACTCATGCAGATTTGGCATATCGCGGAGACATATCTGTCTTTAATGGGTGAGAGGATTGACAGAAAACAATCTCATGGACACGATTTACGATAGACCAAGAGCTTTGAGATTTATTGGTTTAACTCAAATGCTCTTTGGTGTTTTCGGAGTACTTGCAACCATCGGATTATTAGTTGCGTATTCGATGGGATTGGCAGACCCTACAATGACACCGTTGTATTCTGTTCTTATTTTTGTAGGTGTTGCATTGCCTGGACTCGTTATAGGAAATTACGTTGATGACTTGAGAAGAGGTGCAGTTGCGGCACAGATATTCTACAGCTTCATAGCGGTAATACTTACTGGATTGTTTCTTTTTGTATATGGAATTGCCTATCATTGGTCGTTCCCATGGTTTGAAACAACATTTGATGTCTACATTGGAAATTTAGCAGCAGCAGTCCTGCTTATTCAGCTTGTCTTTGGTTTATATCTAGTCATTCGTTGGAATGTTGTTGCTCCACCACCAGGAGTTAAAATTGTTAGAGATAAAAGAAGGGCTCGGTTGATTGAAAGGGGAGAGATACCATCACCGTTATCCTCACATGTTTTAGCACCTGACGGACAGACAGAATTAACGTTTGAAGAAGGACAAAGAATTCTTCAGATTCGAAAGGTAACAACTGATGAGGGGATGGCGATTCTTTGCTCAAATTGCGGTGGTGCAACTCCACTAACAAAGGTCGGTCGTGATAACACGTTACATTGTGATTATTGCGGAGTGCGACTCGCTGTTTCTAGTGTCTTCGTACCATGTGAAAACCATCCGGAATATCTTGCAGCGACAAGTTGTGCAGTATGCGGAGAGCACTTCTGCAGACTATGTCTCACTGCTCAAGAACCACCTGTTGATCCCCGATGGGAGGACTCTACGGTATTCTTGTGCAGAAAGTGCTTCGAGGGGAGGTATAGGCCCGCAGTTACAACATCGTCGCTTGTAATTCCAATTGATGAACTGTTTGGCAAGGCTGGCGGACGTTTCTCCAAATTGGGTTCGCTCTATGGCAAATTCCTAAGGGCATACGGCGGTATAATGAAATATGTTTTGGAGTTCTCACTGCGGATGGCAGCAAGTATGGGTAAAGCAGGAGGAAAAGGGGGAGGAAGTAAAGACGATGCGGCTGCATTCTTTCTAATAATGATCATCATTATTATCGCCATTCCTATTGCTGTTGCTATTATCCTTCTAGTGGCAGGTATCGTGATTATTCCTATTCTCTTCTATGTTGGACTCGTTGGTGTTGCAATAGAAGCTGTGAAGATAATCAGACAGACAGACTTTCTATCATTGCAAGAAGCACGTGAGAAAGGTATAAAGCTTGACAAGCCAGTTGATAGGAAAGAGTCCGTGCTTAGAGATACAACACGAACATGGGATGATTCAGGTCGCTACCGAGACCCTAAGACTCGGAAAGTGTCAGATCCCGATGCATACTTCAGGAAGTGATATCATGAGTCAAGAGAGAATTCTATGTCCTGTGTGCGGAGGAGAAGTAGCATTCCTAGCAAAAGATACAGTTACTAGGTGTACTTATTGCGGTAGCCCAGTTCTTGGGAGGAATCAAGATAGAAATTGTGTGCATCATCCAGAAACATTAGCAAAAGCAGTGTGCAGTGTTTGTGGAGATCTCATCTGTGAGCTAGATATGCAGAAACGTGTAGGTAACTATGGTGGAAAGCTGTTCACTATTATAAACTGCAGAAAAGCATCCTGTATCCGCGAGAGTGAATGGGCACGACCTGTAAATCCAGAGTATGAACGTCTCACTAACATGGATTGGGCGGATAATATTGACAATAGTATACTTAGGGTTACTGGATTAGGTGCTTTGATGATGATGATATTTGAGCTATTCTTCTTCATCTCAATGGTGTATATCCAGTTCTTTACAGAGTGGGGACTAATAGAACCTGCAAACATCTCCTTTTGGTTCATAAGAGGGGATCAAGTTGTTGTGCTAAGTATCGTTGGAAACTTCATCTCTGCATTGATATTACAAACTGCATTGCAGGTATATGTTCATGAGCGACAGCTCGGTGCAGGACTCATGTTGTTTGCTTTCCTGGTGCTCGAAGTACTTGTTCTTATTTACAGAGGGCTCCAATTCAACCTTCTACAATTTCCAAATCAGATCTATCTCGCATTCCTCTTGGGAGCTTTTATCTTTGCAACCTTGCTCATCTTCGTAGGCTCTCTAATAGCTATACGAGTTGGGTGGAAAAAGAGGAATCAACTAGAGGACGCGAAAATAAAACTGGGCTTAGGTTAAGGGAGTGCTACCTCCCTCATCTTACTCCGTATCGAAAAGGTCGATGAATCGAAAACGCTCAACATCAACTAGACCTTTGTCAGTGATTTTCAGTTTGGGTATCACAGGGAGCGACAAGAAAGCCATTGCCATGAAGGGTTCAGTTAGTGATGTTCCTAGATTCTTAGCCGCAGCCTTCAGCTCCATCATCTTTTCACTTACCCATTCGACCGATTTGTCAGACATTAGACCAGCTATTGGTAGCGGAAGTGCAGCCTTGACTTCACCTTCATTTACAATAGCGATACCTCCCTGCATTCTAGCAATTTGAATAACAGCTTGTACCATGTCAGTATCATTTGTGCCAACTGCAACGATGTTATGACTATCATGAGCGATAGATGAAACCATTGCCCCTTCTTTGATACCTAGGCCTTTAACGAAACCCATTCCTTTTGGTGGAGTTGCATTATGCCTTTCAACGATTACAATCTTAGATATATCACGATCAACATCAGGAACTGCAAGTCCATGTTCAACATTGACTTTTTCGATTAACCTCTCAGTTATGAGCTGATCGGGAATCATGCCAATTACATTCATCTTCTTTCCACGAGCCTTAATCTGGAAATCCTCAGGTTCAAGCCAGTGTATGTTTACTGATCGGCGAAGCCTAGGCTGTTCTTGGACTCCAAAATCATTCGTTAGCTTTCCGTTCTTCGCTACTAGAACGCCCTGTTTGAAGACCATTTTCACATTGATTTTTTCTAGTGAATCGAGAACGACAAGATCTGCGTGATAGCCAGGTGCGACAGCTCCAAGATATTGAATTCCATAATGACGTGCTGTTGATAGTGTTGCAACCTTAATTGCCAGTATTGGGTCCAATCCATATTGGATAGCATCTCTGATTATACTATCAACATGTCCTTTCGTAAGTAAATCTAGCGAATTCCGATCGTCAGTGACGAAACTACATGATAGAGCAGTATCAGGATTGATTAGTGGGACAAGCTCTTTTAGATTCTTGGCTGTAGAGCCCTCTCGAATATGAATGTGCATTCCAACGGCCAGTTTCATTTTAGCTTCCTCTAGAGTAGTACATTCATGCTCAGAGGATATCCGGGCTGCTGCATATGCATTAAGATCAGTAGATGAAATTTCAGGAGCATGTCCATCAATTTTTTTACCAAGCTTCAAAGAAACACGGATTTTTTCAAGTATCTCAGGATCTTTGAAGATAACACCAGGATAGTTCATTGCTTCAGCTAGACCTAAGACATAATGCTCCGTCATTAGTGGTTTAATGTCAAGGAAATCTAAGGTCACTCCGTTTGTTTCCATATCAGTAGCAGGTACGCAAGAGGGTAGCATGATATAGAAATCCATAGGACCGCCCCTCATGCTTTTACTCATGTACATTATACCTTCCATTCCTAGCACATTAGCAATTTCATGTGGGTCTGCAATCACCGCTCCAGTACCGTGTGGCACGACTGCTCTTGCATATTGAATTGGCATGACCATTGAAGATTCAACGTGCACATGACCATCGATGAAGCTTGGAGAAACGTATTTTCCCTTCAGGTCGATAACTTCATTCCCAACATATTCACCAACTCCTGCAACGAATCCTCTATGGATTGCAACATCACCCTTCACAATCTCGTTGGTAAATACATTGACAACATTGGCATTCTTCAATACGATTTCTGCTCTGGTCCTGCCAGATGCGACATCAATTATCTGATCAAGAGGATATTCGTCGGTTCGCGTAAGGAACATGAGGGGTTTCTCCTTTCCCATATTCTAAGCTTGAACTGATGAAAAGGATTTCCTCTTGGCAATAAACCTGAGCAATATTGTAGACCTGGGGCGAGTGCGCGTTTGAGAACTCCCTTGCTTGGATTGAGATGTAGCGATTTACGGATGGTGTGAGGAGAAGCACCATGAGAAATTCATTATGCTCACCCCAGGTCAGAGGATGACTGGTTTCAGTCAGATTATTGAAAGGCCTAAATCAACAAAGCCATTCTTGTGTCGATAGAAGCACTTTCATTGCGTTGATTTCTATCATTATAGGAACAGCAAATCAAAGGATTTTGTAATCAACTAGTTTTTATTACCCATTGAGCATGGCGAAATTAATAGAAGGATCAGAGGATGGAAACCAGAGTTCTATTTCCTAAAAGGCTTGATTCCAAGACTATTGCACTACTCGCAATATTTCTTGCAATGGTATTCGCATTGGAAATTTACCCCTTGACAGGGTTAACAGATATACCGATTCCAGGAATCTATTTCACAATTGATTGGACAGGAATACCGCTTGTGTTAATCTTTCTCTTTTTCGGACCTGTTGCTTCATTGCTTGGAGTGGGATTCATGGGACTGATAATTGGATATCGTAATCCCTTTGGAGCAGTCTTTAAGGTTCTAGCAGAGTTCTATAAGATACTAGGCATACTATCAATCTGGATATTCATAAGGAAAAGAGAGATCTCATACTCAAAGCGCGTTGCTCTGTATACAGTCTTTGCAGCTTTGTTTTGTACAGTAGGTATGTTCATCACGAATATTCCTCTTCTACAAGTTCTTTATGGCTATACTCCAGAAGCTGCTTTAGCTACATCTACTGTTATGATACCTTGGAATGCCATTCAATCTGTAATCAACGTGTTCGGTGGAACATTTCTATTTCGAGTAATTCCTGATGATCTCAAACTAACATTCCTTTATGATGAAACCCAACAGCAAGATAATCTTATTCTAGAAAATGAAGATTGAAAGGAGTTCTCAGAGGCGAGGGAGAATCTCGCCTCCGTTTCCCCCGGGTTTTGTAGGGTATCAATGGAAATTGAGTTCCACTCTCGTTCAAGATGAAATCCATCTATCCCGCTTCTCTATTCCAGTTGACCACGATTCCCACGGACCAACCCATGATTAATATATTCTACATTTGCTTATAAACTATTCCAATAATTTCCACTTTTGGGTTAACTGATATTCTCAAAATAGGCATATTTTGCCTTCAATGTCACTTCTATTCCTTAATTGCCACTACTAGGTTAATTTATATTGGGGTTCTGTTTTAATAAATATGCACGTAATTCAATTGAGGAACATGATAGATGCTGACAAATAAACGAAGAACACTCTCAAAGCAACCCGTAGTACTGAAGTATCCTTCAGGTCAAGAAGGGAAAATCTGGCTTTGGCGACGGAAAGGTATTGCACCCTCCGAGATAGCTGATAAGCTAAATGTTTCAAGGGCATATGTCAGTAAAGCTCTGAGAAAAGCAGAGAAGAAAATAGAGCTAATTTTGGATCATGCTGCACAAATCAATAGAGTCAAGCTCCATCACATAAGTGCAGAGCATGGATTAGCCGTAGGATATTGTGCTGCTTACAAGTCTGAAACTGTGATTTCATATTCGCCTCGAATGGGGATACAAGTGTGGTTTGACCACAGAGGGGACTGTGATAGCTGTTCGGACTTTGGAGATTGTGTAACCCTAATCAGTTCACTTTCGAAAGAGTGGGAGGTTCCAATCGCCCGAAATGCAGGACCTGTAGATGTTATACCTGATCTATTTAATGCCATATTCAAACGGTTGGAATGGAGAGACTAACTATAATCCCATTGAAGTGAGCGTACTATTCATATTACTAGCGCTCCATGTTCCTACATGGATCCACCTTAAGTATCCATTGGCGTCAATTATCAGGATTGTAGGAATATACTCAACTGCAAAGTATTCAGAAAAGCTATTGTCGCTTTCAACACCGCAATCCCAAGAGAATTCGTGCTCACTTTTGTAGTTAGCCATCATGCTAGGAGTCTCTGAAATATCCACCGAGAGTGCTACGATTTTTATCCCCTCAGGACGAAGTTGGAGTAGTGATGCCAGGTATCCAATTTGCGTTTCACATGATGAACACCAAGTGGCCATTAGCTCAACTATAGCTATCTGCCCGCGATAATCATAAAGTGAAGCGGTTGAAGAATCTGAAAGTGTCATATTCCAATTTGGCAGCTCGATCTGCTGAGATCCTAAATCTGTATCATGAGATAGGTTATGAGACCCTGTTGGCCAAGTCCCAGCATTCTGCATGTATATAATTCCAAAAAGGAATCCGAAGATTACCAATGTCGAAACTACTGCTACCTTCACAAGAATCGTGGATTTCATAATGCAGACCACACCTACTCATTATCTAATCGAATATCATTCTTACTAAATGGCTATTTCTAAGCTACCGATCCAGCAGAGATAGTGTCTGCTGAATTTCGCTAGCCTTCCACACTCCTTCATGGTACATACGGAAATAACCATCATCATCTACTACTACAATAGTTGGAGTATATCTCAAATTGAAATATTGTGTGAATACACTGTTGGTATCGAGACCGTGTGACCAACTTAGAGAATTTTCTTCTTTGTAATTCTCCATTTGGCTAACAGTTGTGCTTACATCTACACTCAAGGAAACTACATGTATCCTATCCCCCATGGAACTCAACAAGCTTTCCAACTCTCCATTCTGAGTTTCACAAGCAGGGCAGGATAGTGACATCAAATCGATTATCACAAATTTCCCCTCAAGACTACTTAATTGCAACACCTCACCATTGGACATAAGCAGTCCCCAATCAGGTGCTGCTCTCGATTGTCCAAGATCTATGTCAGATTCGAATGAGGAAGATGAAGAACTAGTACTATTGCTTGTACCATCATTTGGAGATGATGCCAATGTAAGACCAAGCACAAATCCGACAACTACTACAGAAGTGATGACAACTGCAATCAGCATCTTTTCAGGTTCCATTATTCATCTATCCATATCGGTTGTGTATCCATCGTGCACAACCGAACAATATAAACTTTGGGTATAGCTAACGACTAGGAAACAATCAGTGAGCTAATTGGCGAAGCTGTACTTGAGATGAATCAAGATTCTCAGTTTCGGTCGAGGAACACAAATTCTTCCAAGGTGCCGAGATGAATTGCATAGTATGGGGTCTTGTGCTCTTGTGGATACTGATGTATCCTTTCTTCATCAGAGATTTGGCATATTTTCTAATTTCAGCCATTTTGTAGCCGGTCGAACGGACTAATTCCTTGTAACTTCCCCGGCCTAAGTTCCTAATGTGTTCTAACAATCTGTACTCTGGAATGTCCATAATCGCTCGACGAAGTGATGTATTCTCCATTCTGATGATCCCTTCGTCCCCAGATGCTGCGACTGCGAGGGATGATCGAAGGTCATTTATCTCGTCCAGAAGTGCTTCTCGTTCAGACTCGAATCTACCGAATACACCTCTTGACTCATGAACCAATTCTGCACTTAAATCAGTTCCAAGGCCATCCAAAGCTTCACGGGATGCAGATCTTGCTTCGTGCAGTAGACCAATCATATCACTAGGCTCTATCCATTGACCAGAAACCAGAGACTCTAGTTGTCCAAAGTAATTCTCAAGTCTTCTTACCCAAGTATCTCGAACTTCTTGAAAAACACCCGCGATCTTCAATGTTAATCGGGCAGCATTATCATCTGGACTATTCATTGTACCTCAAGTTTAGTCGTACTATTTGCCAAATTAGAGCGAGTGTTGCCCTAGTATGACATACTAGTAAGGTGCAATTCGGGTTCGCTCAATATGGCTCCAAGGGCATGGTTCAGGAGCAGTTCGAAGCATGCGCTGAATAAGCTCATAGATTCCTCGAGGATTATCAATGGCAAAGAAGGTGAGTGCGGGTTCGGATTCGCCTTTGACATATATCTCGATGTCACCTTGATTCACCATGCGATCCTGAGTGTTTGTGAGAGTTTTCACATCAGATATCTCATCATAGAAGACACGTTTGGTTCTTTTCTTATAATATCCTCTTCTTACTCGTAGATTCCAAGATGTTATAATGTACAAAGTGTAACGTCGTCTTATCTCCTGCCAGACGATAGACAGCATTCCAACTGTCATTGCCCAAATACCAGATAGCCAAGCAACCATGGTATATTCAATAATATCAGCAGAACTTGCAATCATGAAAACCCAACCAACAATAAAGACCACAAAGCCAAAGATGTAAAATACCAGACTGGCAGTCCGACGCGGATGAAATTTTGCGATTAGAATTTCTTGCTGGAGGCCATCATCGCTAATTGCTTCGCTCATGTCTTTCTCAACCAAGAATCATAACAAAGATCATTTTGAGGGTCTGTGTTACAAATTATTTCTGCCGAATCATGATTTTACCTTTTCTCTTCGACAAATTCATGTTTAGCGCCAGTCAAAATTCTTATATATATATCGTGCCACATACTATATATATCGTACCACATAGTATCGCGGTGCGATATATATAATCGTGGTGTAAAAGATGGCGAAAGAAACCCAAAATCCTGAGCTGGAGTATCAGAAGTGGAAGCTCGAGCTCAGAAGAGGTGCACTCTCTTTAGCCATTCTCGCTGTAATCTCTGCAGGCCAATCCTACGGATATGACATCATGAAGAAGCTAAGTGAAGACAAATTCAGCTCGCTTCAGATTGAGCCAAGTACTACCTATCCTCTTCTTAGAAGGTTAGAGAAAAGAGGAATGCTTGAAGGTCATAAGGTGGAGTTTGAAGGAAGAATGCGACGCCACTATTACATCACACGTGAAGGGAGAGAATATCTCGATAGGATGGTAGAATCATGGGAAGACTTGACCAACCAGCTAGTGCTTCTACTTCAGGAGGCGGAGTTAGTATGATTGAAGAAGCACTGCATGTGATTGAGAATTATCTGAGATTAGTCAGAGGTTATTTACCAAGTAGCATAGCTATTGACGTGATTGAAGAACTTAGATCATACATCATCGAAGCGGCAGAGGAAGAAGGAGGAGGAATTCTCACAGTTGAATCTGCAAAACGTACAGTTGCTAGATTTGGTGCACCTTCTGAGGTAGCTGAAGAATACATAGAATCCATGATGTATGATGAATCCGAAGAAGATAGAGAAACCGCTTTACCTCCGACTCCGGCCCCAATACCATCTTCGACACGAGCGCCTATTCAGGAACATAAACCTCCTGATAATCTCTCAAGCAATATAGAGGGATTCCTGCATTTCTTGCTTGTCGCGATTATTTGGATCAGTATTACATCATTGGCAGCAGGGGTCGCAGCGGTATTGGTAGTACCCCTTCAGATTGGTTTGGTTGCGGGATTTGGTCTATGGATATTCTTCATAAACACAGTGAAAGGAATAACACCCATCAAAAGATACTATGATGACTGGCCATTTTTGCAAAAACTCACAACTTATCCAGACAACTTTCTCCCCAAGCAGGATAGGGCTTGGATGAATTTAGATTTAATACTCTCATTGTCTGCTATGGTATCATTCATCTTCACTCCAATCTTTATTCCTGCAATTCCATTCTTTATCTACAGAATCTTCATGATAAACAACAGACTATCTGAAAAAGATCCTATCTCATATGCACGAAGGGATTTTACTGCTGAACTCCTATGTATATTGACTATAAATCTTGGATTTGGATTCGTTTTCATATCACCATGGTATTGGTTAATGACTGCATTTTCTCCATTTACATACATTCTAGCTGGATTCTTTGACGTATATCTGATGATACGACTAATAGCATTGACTCCAGATCTTTGGGTTGACAAAGAGAGAGCATTTGAAGAAAGCGAAGAATTAGAGTCTTCAGAATATCTAACTGCGGACGAGAGAGCTGAAGCAAGCGACAGAAGAGGAAAAGCTGCAGATTATAGGGACACTATGCTCAAGACAATTGCCATTAGTCTAATCTGGATTATTCTAATTCCTGCATTTCTCATACCAATTTCAGGACTCTACAGCATTGCATACTACTTTCTCTTTACAGTGGCATTAGTTCAAGCGCCTGCATTGATCGGTCTATGTTGGGGAAATATGGCGAGAGCCAAGAGAAAGAATATCATCTTATGGGATGAATCTAATCACACTTGGTCACCGTTAAGAAAAAGTCTATCACTGCCAAAGGGAACATTCCTTGTGCAGCCTACCTGGATCCTTAGAATGGACATCTTCTTCACTTTTCTATTGATGGTTGGAGCCCTTGCAGTAAATCTAATTTATGCCATACCAATACAGCTAGTTTACACACTCTTCGCATTTTCAATAGCAATGGGATTGCGTTTTATTCTGCTTGATGACAGATGGAGAAATCCTGTTGGCAGAAAATTCGATCGAGCCGAATTCGTAGTTAATTTAGCAATACTATTCATTGGAACTTATCTCATATCACTATTCTACGCCTATGCAGGTGTATGGCCATATAGCGCATGGAGTTCACGGGTAAGGTCAGAACTCTATCCAATTTTCACATCAATTTGGTCACTCTTGAGTATATACCTGATCTTCAGCACTGTGGCACGAGGTAATTCTCTCTGGAGTGAGCCCTTGCCCAAAAGCGTCGAATCTACTAAAAGAATGGAAAGAATTGTGCATCGGGATACATCTTCATGCCTTCAAGACATCAAAGATACGTATAGGCAATCCCTAAGGGAAATACTAGGTTGGAACATCGTACTTGCTATAATAATCAGTGTAATTGTACTCCTTGGTTTCGAGACTCTCAATTCAGCATATATTGTACCCGACTTCGTTCGCATTGGAGTTGTCGTTGGTGTACTTTGCATGGCAGGATGGATCTGGTCCACATTTTACTTCATTTGGCGAAAAAGCAGAGCCTCCAAGGAGAAAAATCCTCGAGTGATAGGAAATAGATCAAAATTCGAAGCATTTGTTGACCTTCTTATTAC
>JAEORN010000235.1 GCA_016840825.1 Candidatus Thorarchaeota archaeon
CATCCTCATATGGAATGAACTCGTAATAGGTAACGTGTGGTGTGAGGTAGACATCAGGTCCTGCTGTTAATTGTGCTCCATGGAATCCCTCGGATCCTCCATACATCTCCCATATTGTTGCATTTGGTAGCATCTTCTGAATCCATTTCTTGTATGGATCTGTATTAATGCCTGTAGCTACAAAGAGCTTGATGTTGGGACAAAGACCTGCTACATCAAGAGTCCCGTTTTCGCTAATATTCTCTCTTATCTTTGATTCGTACTTGGTACCAGTATACTCCTTCAAAAGGGCAGGTCCATACTGCTCAGATAGTCTTCGAAGGAGAGCCATATTCAATGTGGAGATACCCATGATCGCTGTAGGATTATTCTCGACTAGAAACTTGGCATATTCCCACATCTTCTCATCCATATCAGTGATATTGTACATCTCAGGTCCTGGTTTCATCAATCGTGCGAATATGGGATTTTGATGCGCAGAATATACGCCAGTTGCATATCCAACTGGTACTCCATTAATGTGATCCATAACCGCTGGCGCACCAAGAGTTACCATATCCCCTTCGACTAGCTTGGTATTCTCTTGATCTTGACCCATGAATGCCATAAATGCAAGCATAGAACCTGCAGCTACCATCTTTAGTCCTGCTCTAGTAATTGGCATTCTTTTCGGTCTTCCAGTTGTACCTGAACTCTCTAAATACCAAACTACATCATCTGCTGTGAGTATCTTTCCTTTTGGATTCTCATAGATCTGGTTCCAGTATTCTTGTATTCCTCTCGAATCCATCAATGGGACTCGATTTCTAAATTCGTCGGGGGAAGAAATTGTGTCAAAACCAAACTGGCGTCCAATGACGGTGTCACTGTTCACCTTAAGGATAGACATCAATGTGGAATCAGCCATCTCAATGGGATTCTCCATAATCTCTTTGATGAGCTTCTTCCTTCTCTTCACAACGACACCAATTAGCCGTCTCATGATTGACATCTGTTTGCACCCCATTCAGTCCCCTTGTTTTCCCTGCGCTTGGGGACTGACCAGTGTGGATATTGGGTACAAAGATAATCAAATGTTATTTCAAGCTAATAGAAACAAAATCATAATGTTCTATTTGCTACTAAACTATCTATTAGAACAATATAGGATGAAATCGACACTCATAAGCTCGATAGTGGCGAAATCACACCAGGTGAGATATGTGGAGGGAGTATTCTATTTTGTTTTGAATCTAACCTTCACAACTACGATATAAAGCACGACAACTATCACTACACCCACTATTGCAAGATCTACCAGTGATGGTGGGGTTTGCAGATTTAGGTTGCCTGAAAACATGATTAATGGCTCAGATGAATCAAATTCCTCAAGAAGCCAAGTAGCTATCACACCATTCCCGGATGTCTGTTGGGTCATTCCATCTGTTGGGCCAAAGCTATAACTGGAATAGAGAGATGTATCAGTAATAGTGAATGTGACTACCTCTTTAGTGGGTCCTTTCCAAGCTGCTCCTGTGCCAACCGCATAGGTAAACATGAAATAACCATCAGCCATATCATTGATTATTCTTCGTGAAACTGATAGGGTTGTGTTTGTTCCTTCGTAGAATGAGACATTGACAACAGCGTAACTCATGTCTGCTAACCAATCTGCTTCTTCTCCCAATATTGTGTCATTGGAAATTTCTTCTGATGTAAGGATGATATAATCCACTTGGGAATCATTCAATAAAATCACAAAATCAGAGTTTGCTGATGATGATGAACTATCCCAGTTTGAAGGGTATGCAAAACCGATCAAGCTAGAATGTGTCGTATTACTATAGAGAACGAATCTACAACTAATGGTAATATTATGTCTGGCAGTATATACATCTAACAGAGAGGGTTCAATTGTAATATTTACTACGGCTGATGGCATCGTAACGTTTTCATCAACGATGAGGCCATGACTCAGATCTATATTGTTTACAGGGATTGGATTAGCTTGAACTCTCGGTATTGATATGATAGAGAAAAGTGATAAGGAAAACAATGCGACGAAAAGCATACACAATAGCCTTGGTTTTGATTTGGACTCCTTCATTCTCTAATTTCCCACCACAGGTATTGTATTGCATTTTAGCTTATCAAGACTTTCGTTTTCAGTAAGAATGGCAGAGACCCATCCTCTTTTAATGGACTCAAGAATTGTCACTTATGCTTCAACTCGAGATTCACTCCCGTGGCACATTCGATGTCGATGAACTTTCTGAATTCACCCTCAAAGCCTACTCGGATTTGTCGATACCATTCAGGTATGGCTCAACATTGACTGAGATAAGAGAATTCTTCAATCACGAAAATAATTGCCCTGATTTCATAGTGATAGCAAAAGAGAATGAGGAGATACGAGGGTGGGCAGCTCTCTATCATTGGACTAAGTCTATGACGTATCTCTTGAGTTGGCATCCTTTAGTGAATCCCTTTGAATCCACTATCGGAATTAGGCTTCTATCCGAGTGCATCAAATATACCAAATCCACTGGGAGAAATAGGATGGAGGTCTTTCTAATGAATCTGACAGATGAACATCGAGAATATGCTTCCAAATGTGGTGACCAGTACTATGGTCCTTCTGGAATGATACGGGGCTTCGAATGGGTGTATATGGAAGCGGATTTGACCGACCTTAATTTTGAAATCCGAGATGCTCCGCCAACGATGACTTTTCGTCCCCTGGTTGATATCTCAAATGATGCTCTATGGTCAAGCTATGACCATGCTTTCTCAACTAGTGGAGATAGACGGTATCTTGATCAAACTCTTTCCCAAAGAAGGGAGAATTTTGAATCCTTTTTTAATAGAAAGGTCCCAATGGAAGAAACCGCGTCTCTTGTTCTGTATGATGGTGATACAGTAGTTGGATTTGTAAAGATTGATCTTATCGATGAAGGAACATACGTGCATGGTGTGGCAGTTATACCCGAGTATAGAAACCAAGGATTCGGCAAATTCATCCTTGGAACAAGCATGCAACAAGCGGCAAACAACGGTAGAAACAAGATGATTCTGGAAGTGGATATAGATAACAAGACCGCCATTGCATTATACAAAAGTTTGGGCTTTAAAATAATAAAAGGTTCAATAAGCTACATCTGGAAGAGAGATTAGGCTAAGCTATTACATTTCTGGTGATTCATCTTTTGAATCAACGAATTTCGCGAGGACCTCTCTTAATCTTTCCTTAAAGCCCTGTCCATCTTCATCCAACCTTTTTCGAATGAGCTTCCATGTTGCTGCTTGATTGGGATAGTCAACACTTAACCAGAAATGGAGTTCCTCATCTATTGCATTCTGATTCTTTTTTGTTACCACTACTCCAAGTTCATCAAATAATTCTATCATCCTGGAATTCTTAAAATACCGCACCATAGAGATCACGTGATTAAGTCTGGAATTTCGAATTCAATTTTCTATAATATATTTACTGTTGTTTCACAATCACCAAATAAGGCACATTACTCATAGTATAGGTAGTGTAGGTGGATAGTCTTGGAACACCTAGGACTGGTATGTGTGAAATTCAATACAAGTAGATTCATATCAAATCCAAGAGAACCATACTCGTGATAGGAAGTGGGAATCAAGATTAGAGAGATGGATACTGACCTCATCCTAGTATCTGGCATTCAAATAATGAAGGGTTTTCTGTATGTGATGAGCGCTCTAGTAATTCCCTTCTTCTGGATTTCAGGTGGTGCACCACTATTGGAATCTGTATCACATAATGTAGCTATTCAGGTGGTATGGGGTGTTGTGGAGATCGTGTCCTGTATTTTTGCTTTGATTCCGAGGAGAAATTCCCACATAGTTCTCACAGTAGTAATTCTCCTCCCAGGTATTGGTCTTCTATTCACAATGTCACTTGCAACTCTCTATTGGCTTGCGCTTTACGGGATATTGGGATTGTCGCTATTCTACAGTCTCGGTTTGTTTGCTACTCCCTTTCTTGCATTATCATCATCGCTGTACTTCTATGTCATTGTGTTTCTAGGAATAGTTGAGGTTCTTCTCCTATGGCATTATTTTCAACCAGATGCTTCATCTTTGAATAGATGATTCTGAAAATAATGCATAGAATTATGAAAGTCCATCCTTCTGTTGCACATCCTGCCGCATAATTATTATGAATACTTATAGAACGATTATTCAAACTAAAGATGGGGAACTATGAAAGTCGATTTCAATCTATAAGAGTCTATAATACTCTATAATATCAATCTGAGTACTAATAGAGAATCTACAATTCGCGCCATAATTTGAACTTATACTTTGCACCTAGGTTGGATAGGGTGCTAAGACGATGTCGAAGAATTTCGAGGCAGGATTGTCACGTCAATACGAAACCGCCAACCACAAGCACGCCATTGATGTGACAGTCTATCTTCAAATGATGTTTGAGAGCACTGATCGTCATATCGAGAAGGCAATCTTGACTGACAGTAGAACATTGGTGCTACAAATAGGAATGAGAAGTGAGATTCTCTCACCTTTCCCTAAGTATAACGAGAATTTCACTGGGAATTTCAATCAGTGTGACATTGTGGGGCTTGTTCCTCTTGTTGCATTGATGGTTGAACAGAAGGATAAGATGGTAGCAGCTTCTGCAATAGAACGAGACGAAGCAACTCGTGTCATCCTTGTATTTGAGGATGAAGATATCCATCTTCTGGCAAGGAAAGTTTGGAGATTCATGGATCGATGGGAAAAATGGATCAAAGTGCTGTTGGGTGTTCTTGAGAAGGACATTCCCTATGAAATTGATTGGCGAGAATTCCTAGCTGGAGAATCTGGTTTTGTTACAATGGATTGGTACAAGCCGCTAGACTTGGAAACAAGAACAGGCGCACTCCACCGAGTGAAACTTGCATCTATTGCCTTGCTACAGTCAGTGCTCAGTAAGACATTCCTTGAGAATTACATGATTCAAGAATTAACTAGTTGGCTGAATGCGCTTGAACCACAAGTCGAGGTCATGAGTGCGTATCCATCAATGGTGTCGGAGGAGATTACATGAATATGGTCCTTGACATGAACAATAGAGCAATGCCTCCAACTGAACAAATGATTGATTATACCTGGCTTGGTGGGGCAATAGCTGGACTCAAAGTTCTCCAGCTTAGAGACCCCGAATGGAGCTGGGCTCCTTTCATTATCGATATCATTGAAGCTGTTGAGTTCGTTGGTGATGTTGAAGAGATTCAACCTGGAGAAGAACCTAGCATGGGTTCAGGTCTTGACTCACTTGGCGGTTACGTGAGTATTGTGGGGAACCTACGGAAAAATGGATTATATTTTCCAATCGAAGGGGAAGATGCACAGAAGATACAGAACAGACTAGCCGGCATCCTAGCAGGATACACGAATGGTTGGATGCTCATACCTCGAAATGAACTGCACTCTTTCTATCGATTAGTACCACTGAGAGGACCATTGGAAAATCAACTAAAGGAGGAATTACATTATGACTGAGCTAGAAGCAGTAAGTGGCGTAGGACCAGCAGCTGCAAAGAAACTTCGTGAAGTTTATGTAACCACTGCAGAGCTGTTGGCTGTTCAGAATCCTGTAGAATTGCAGGAAAAGACAAAGCTCGGGGAAGGAACGGTTGTAAAACTGATTCGAAACGCAAGAATTCTACTTGGCAAATTTGGTTTCAAATCAGGACTTGAAGTGGAGCAAGAGATGGAAACCAAACCTCGTCTGAAATCTGGACTTCCCAAGCTAGATGAAGCATTGCTTGGCGGAATTGAAGAGGGATCAATAATTGAATTCTATGGCCCTGCTAGAGGAGGGAAGACCCAGTGGTGCTCCTACTTCGCTGTGAGATCTCAACTACCTCAAGAGGAAGGCGGATTCGGTGGACGAGTTCTGTGGTTGGACAGTGAATCATCATTCAAGCCATGGGTAGTTAGGGCAAACGCGTTAAGATGGGGATTGGACCCCGCTGTAGCTTTGGGTAACATTGGTCATGCGGAGATTATCCTATCTGGACAAATCACAGAGATATTTGAAACGATTCCCCAGTTGTGTGCAGAGCAGAACTACAAGTTCGTGATTCTAGATTCATTCACTGGGCTCTTCAGAGCTGAGTACACTGGTCTTGACCAACTCAAGCTCAGACAGCAGGACATGAATAATATTCTCAATCAGATGCGAAGGACTGCGGCTGCCACCGGTGCAGTTTTTGCATACACAAATCAGGTTATGGCAAACATAAGTTCGTACGGTGGGAATCCGAATGCCCCTGTCGGAGGGCATGTTCTCTCTCATGCAAGTGACTATAGATTCTACGTTCGCAGGATAAAGGATGATGAGCGAAGAATCACCCTCCAGGACAACGCAGGAGTTCCTGAATTTGATGTGTCATTGAAGATTGGTTGGGGCGGGTTCTATGAGGATGCAAAATCAAAGAAGGACATTGAATCTGATATCCTCAATAAATTAGGTAAAACAAAGGACTCTGGCTTTGAAGAAGCAAAGGCTGAGGTAGAGGAGGATCCAATGGAGGCGGAAGCGGTTTGAAGACCCGGGGTATGTTCCGAATCTATCAATGTAGAAGATGCAAGAACGTAGGATTTGCTCCAGTGGAAAAAGAAGAGGATGAAGCCCGATGCAGTCTATGCAATGGACTGATATTGCATGAACGTGGTACGCTATACGCAGCCACGATTGATGAAGCCAGAGAGATCATGACAGATCTTGTGGTAACAACACGATTGAGCTCAAAGAAAGTAGGCACAACACGAGGAATTGGGCTAAAGAAACGAGTGTTCAATATTGTTGAAGCAATTATCGAGATCAATCGAGGTCGACCTGCCTCGATGGAGCAAGTTCTAAGAGAATGCAGTGAGGCTGGGATAGATCTTGGCAGAGCGACTCACTTCGTCGGGCAGTTGAAGAGCGAAGGATTGCTTGCAGAGCTTGCTGGTGGTCTCGTTGTGAATGAAGGAGGGAGTTTCTAAGTGTCATCAAGTACACGATATATTCAGATACCCCAAGATACTCCCAATAGAAGCTCAATCGCATTAGTGAATTTGATACTAAGACACACTTCCAATCGACTTACTGTTGTTCAGATGGCTGAGCATGAACCTGATCCTGAATTATATGTTGTAACCACGATATTCTGGCGAGACTTGGAAAGACCACTTCTTGCGCAACTACCAAAGATTCTCGCATATCTTGAAACAATGAGAGGAACACGAGGAGTCCCTAGTAAGGTCTACCTAGACAGCGATGAGGGTCTCCAACTTTACATTCCAACTTCCACAAGGGCATCTGAAATACCTGCGGTATCAAAGGATGCTGTCAAATTTCTGAGAACATTAATTGAAACCACATGTGAGTTTGTTCATACAACCGCAAATGAAGTAGAGGAAACCTTCTGGTCCATTGCAATGAAGAGAGGATACAGTCCTGAGATTGTTGATAGGATTGCATCTGCAACAAAGGGCTTCACATCATCATCGAATGTGCAGAAATTCAATGACCTGTTACAGCGGTATTTCTCGATTAGGTTCAGAATTCATTCAGCAGAGTCGACTTTGCATTTGGAGGATACAAATTGGCAGAGAGTATAGCAGACCCGTTATCATGGTTCCCTTACGAGCCTAGACCACAGCAGGATTTAGCAGTGGTCTTGGCAGCGAAGACCTATAGTGAGGGGACTGTGGGTTTGCTATCTGCTGATTGTGGAGTTGGGAAAACCATAGCTTCTCTGTCTGGTTATCTTGCAGCACGAGAGTCTGATCCAGACTCTCGACTCTTTGTACTTACACGGACTCATTCGCAATCAAAGGTATTTGAGGAAGAACTTGAGGTCTTGAAGTCAAGAAACCATACTTCCGATCTGTCTTTGACTGCGACAAGTATGGTGTCCAGAATACATGTCTGTCCCAATCGATATAGGATGGATACAGAATCATCAATGGGATTCATGCGTGGATGTGCAATGCTAATACGCTCAGGTAGATGCACATTCTATTGGGATTTCTATAAACGTCAAGGAGACGAAGGGACACCTGTTATCAGAGAAAACGCTCGCCAGATTGTTTCATCTCTTCTAGATGAAGGAGTAGTTAACAGGGAGAAGGTGGAATCGCTAGGGGAAGAAGAGGGAATATGCCCGTATGAAGCTCTTAGATGGTGTGCCAGGAAAAGTCGGATCATAATCGGTCCTTATTCATACTTATTCAAAGAACGAATTAGAAATGCATTACTTGCCAGCTTAGGACAACACTTGGGTGATGCTGATCTGTTAATTGATGAGGCGCACAACCTACCTGAACATGTGTTATCGTCTGAAGGCGCTTCTCTTGCTGGAGATGATCTTCTATGGCTTCGAGATAACAAATCGTCGGTAAAGAAAGAAACGGGAGTTGGATGGATCGGAGAGGTTATTGATTTTCTCTGGGAAACTCTTATGGTCGCATTAGACAAGCTTGGTACAAAGCGTAATGAGATAGTTCTGAACAAATGGCAGGTCTTACCAAGATTTGTGGATCCCTCTCTGATACAAATTCTGATGGAAAGCACTCAGATTCCATCAGGCGATGATGTTATACCAACTGAAACAGCACTAGATCGACTAATTGAGTTTCTTTTCACAGGTCTTCGTTCTCGAGAAAGTGATGACTGGCACATCACAGCTGAGATATCTCCTAGATGGACAAATGAGATTCGTATTTCTGATGGAACTCTTAGAATTCGTCCATTGAATGCAGCTGGACTCATAGCTCCTGTTCTGCGGGGATCGAGAGCAGCTCTCCTCATGTCAGGCACCTTCAGACCAACAAATCTCTACGCTGGACTAATGGGTGTAAAGGGTGCAATTACAGAGGACTTAGGAAGTCCATATCCTAAAGCATCTCGACTTGTTCTTCTCGATCGTGATATTACAACGAAGTACACACAGAGAGGACCGAAGCTTTGGCGCGCCCTTGCTGATAGAATCGAAACTGCTCTCATCTCGACACCAGCACAAAAGACAGCATTGATTGCATTTCCAAGTTACGAGGTAATGGAGCAGATCCTTAGCTATAACATTGACTGCGGATTTCGTGAACGATTAGTAGAGAATCGCGAAGCACGAATCGAGGATTTGAAAGATCAAGTAGATTGTGGGCCAAAAGCTGTCTTTCTTGTTTATGGTGGGAAGTTCAGTGAAGGTGTTGATCTTGTGGCAAATGGCCATTCACAGGTTGATTTGATTATTGGAGTGGGAATCCCCTTTAGTCCTCCGAATACATATCAAAGATCCTTACAGGATTGGTATGAACGGAGATTTGGGGAAGGTGCAGGTTACTATTACTCCTCGGTTATACCTTCAGTACGCAAAGTCGTGCAACTTGTTGGACGATTAAGAAGGTCTCCTGAAGATTGGGGAGTAGTCATTTTGCTAGATCAGAGGTTCGAGAAATACGTTTCCATGTTTGGGGACGATGTTGTTTCTGATCTCTGGCCATATAGAGGTCTTGATGAAATGAAAGAGGCCATTACGAGCTTCTTAGAAATGCGGGGTGTTGGATAAGATGAATTTGAAGAATATAGCAGTTGTCATAGTTGGATGCTTTACTTGGTTTATGTATCTGCTTGGTCAGATAGCTATCATATCAGCTCTTGGACTGAGTTCAATTCTCTGGATGATAGTTGCCATCAACTGTGCTATTGTTGGTAATGTGGAAAATGAAACTGAAGCTGTTATGATCACTTCTGAGAGGGACATAATGTGAAGCTATCTGAATCACTCAATCTTCAATGGATGTTACCCGCCTCATTGGCTGCAGCTTGGAGTTTGTCCTTTGCGATTCAGCAGTCTCTTGAAGGTACAATCATCTCGATAATTGGAATGGCATCGTTACTCGCTTTGATATATTCCTACAATCGGGTTGATTCAAACATCAAGTTGTATTGGGATGATTCAAGGAACATTCTAGCTATCATTAGAAGATGGGAAGTTGAAGTATGTGCGCTCAGGTTGATACGGAGTATTCCTCTTGGCATCGATCTTAGTCACTCAGCATCAAAGGTCCTCTCTGCAATGAAGGCAAGATATCAAGATGAGCCAGATGGAGTGCTCGAATGGGTCGTAAGTCGTCCATTGAGTTCATCTAAGACACGTGTCGGATTCATGGTTTCGAGAAAAGGTATCAGGCTTCCCAATGGCGTAAAACGGATGGATATCTTATCTGATCTGGTTATCGAAGATGCATTTGTTCTTGAGAGTGCCATGCGGGCTGCATATCCTCATACTCCAGTGACTGAGGCATCTATTGAGGATATTGAACTGATAAAAAGGGGAGGTGTAGAACACATTGAAGTATCTGCATAATACAATTCGACTTCCAATTCCTCCTACACTTTCAATTTCGTATCTAATCGAAAGTCTCGAACTTGGACACGGGTATAAGTGGACACGACTAATCACCTCACCAAAGCCACTGATTCATGGTAAACCACCGCTCGGCGATCTCCCTGAAGTTCTCATTATTGGTCGGAATATTCTGCTGGAGGATGGAGAAGAGTACATTGTACGTTTCAGGAGAATGATGCAGGCTCTTGCTCAACAAAACCAAGTTATCGGAGGGAAGCAAGTTGGCTAAAGGGCGAGGTTATGTTCTGGGTTCTGAGCCTCCGCAAGACCCGATGTCTGAAATGAATAGATCCTCGTTCACTGTAACAAGTTCAACCGAAATAAAATGGGATACTCGAGAGAAACAAGAATCATGGGTTCAAGCTATTGGAGTAGTTCTGGTTGCTTTTATTCTTGTGATTCTCTTTCCATATGTTATAATCATCTTCACTGTCGTCTTGACGATTGGATTCTTCATTTTCTCTTCCTTCATCAATACCAGGGAAGCCATTGATGCACAAAGTGGGTGGAGAGAACATGCAAGAGTAGGTTTTGATCTTATCGAGGAAGAAAAGTATCTCCGTCGTTCAAAGGGACAGAAATTCTCGTTGATTGGGATGGAGTTGAAATCAGTTGCTCCAAAACTCCCTGGAAATATGGCCTCTCTAATTAGGGCGCTTCCATCATCTGATGGCTTTTCATTATCTGTCACTCTTGTTCCTGGTGATACTGGTAAAATCATCGAGGACCGAAACTTGACTGGAATGATTGAAACATATCTAAAGACGAAGTCCAAGAGTGAGCTAGAGACCTATATGGACTTCAAAGCAGGTCTATGGATTTCGAAGGTCTGTTACATCGGGATGGTCCATGATGATACCGGTGTTCGATTCCACGAAGCTGCGGTGAAGGCTTCTGTCCCTTCAAAAGGATGGAGGAGTCTTAGGCCCACAGATGTCATGAAACGGTTGACAAATTATCAAGGAGCTCATTCATCTCCTTCCTATTACGCTGTAGGTCAAGAACTAAGTGAATGGCTAATTCAATTACGATCAGAGCTGGCTAATGAGGTTGGTACGAATGTTCCTGGCCAGTTTGTCGTTGATATACGAAGTAGACCTGCTGATCTTCCATTAGGTGTTGTCTTAAATCCAGATACTCTTCAAACTGGTCCCACGACAGGTCTCTCCTTTGATGATATCACAAATGGAGTGTTGATATGTGGTGGTTCAAAGAATGGTCGTCATAATCTCATTAAATTGCTAACTAAATCTCTTCTTGACTCTGGAAAACGAGTACTCATTATTTCAGCAAGATCAGAAATGCTGAATATAGTTGCTCTCGATGATTCAGGAGTTGGACTGACTTTAGGCAAGGATTTCATACTTAATCCAATCGATGCTGAGTCTGTTCATAGGAATGTGTTTGTCCCAAGACTCTTGAGAGCCCTTGAAACATTGGCCGATAAGTCGCTCACATCTGCGGCTGATTTGGAGGTAGCTCTAGGTCGAGCAGTTGCATTACCCAATTCCACTGTCGCAGATATAAAATTCGAAACAGATTCCGATGGAATGAGTGATGATGAAATACTAAAGACCAATGTCCATCCTGTTAAGCTCTCACTCTGGGGACTAGAAGGATTACGGAAATTGCACGAGGGTTCAGGTGCTCGCGCATTCTATGGTACGCAGACTTCTTCTATGTCAACGATCACCTCCCTTCCACTCAGTATCATTGTTACTGACCTGGGTGATATTCCACTAGATGTCTTTGCTGTTGATCTACTAATGATCAAACTATCCGGTCTCAAACCTGACAAGGATCTGGTTATCATGATTGATGATCCTGATAGTCTACGTACTGAGAATAGCAAGTACTCTAGAAGGTCTCTTTGGACTGATTCACTTGTACGTGATTTGTCTAAGGTCGCATCGGTTGTCATCAGCATCGACCAACCCTATATGCTCTCGCCTGGTGTTAAGAATGAATTAAGCTCATGTATCTCTCTTCGACTAAGGGATGAAAAGGATATAGCCTCAGTTAGCTCTCGACTTGCACTTAGCGTGATCGGAACAGGTCTCCATAGCAAAGCTCGATGGTCTGCTAGAGAATCCTCCTTCCTACGTACAATGGATGATGGGGTGGCCTTGATTGTACACAACGAAGTAGAAACAGCTCAACCGATCCGCTTGCATGAGCTCCCAGAATTGAACACTCTGTCTCAGGAGGGTATGCATTCTCGGATAAGGACAATGCTACCCCCAACGACCGAATTGCCTAAGCGTATGTCTGGAAGTATTCTCACTTTGAAAACAGAAGACAATCTCCCTAGAAAAATCCTCAAGCTAATTGAGAGATATGAGCCACTGACTGAAGAGGCAATTAGAAGATTCATCCTTGCTTCAGGAGAGGATGGAGATGTTGAGGGTATTCTCATACGACTAAAGGAATCTAGCTTGATTCTTGAAGGCCATGAATCTCATAGTGGAGTTTCGTATAAGAATTACAGATTGACTATGAAGGGTAACATGGCACTACGACAGACTGACAAAGAGGTGGCAACAACATCATGACAGCTACCTTGGATGTACCCTCACAAATCCATCGAATGCTTGAGCAGATTGGAATTGAACCAAGAGGTGTCCAATCAGAAGCAATCGACAAAGGATTAATGGATGGAAGGAGTGTTCTAGTCTGTAGTCCGACAGGATCTGGCAAGACTTTGGTCGGTGAAATTGCTCTCTTGCGTGCTATATCTTCTGGCAGTCGAGGTCTCTATATGACCCCCCTACGAGCACTTGCAGATCAAATCTATGATACATTGAAAGAGCGATATGCATCCTACGGTATTAGAATTGGAATATCAACTGGTGATTTTCAGACGGATGGATCCTCATATGATGAATATGACATACTCGTATCGACTTACGAACGTGCAGACTCATTAATGCGACATAAATCGCCTTGGTTGAATCAAGTTGCAACTGTAGTTGTGGATGAGATACAGACATTATCAGAGGGTTATCGAGGTGCTAGGCTTGAGTCCGTAATAGTTCGTTTGAAACGGCTCAGTGAAAACCTACAGATTGTAGCCCTATCTGCAACAATTGGAATGCCTGACCAATTAGCTGATTGGTTGGGTTGCCAATTAATTGAATCTAATGAACGTCCTGTTCCTCTTCTCTGCAATGTTATTACAAAACCAAACAAGGAAGATGCAGTTCTTAGATATGTCATGACCACGATTCAGAGAGATGGGCAAGTTCTGATATTCCACAGAACCCGACGAGATGCAGAATCAGAAGCAAAGCGATTGTCAGAACATATAGGGAAGCAACTAACGCAAAAGGAGCGGGAGTATCTTATTTCCGAACTAGATTCTGTGGAACATTGGGATGCCAATATTCCAAGAGATCTTCGTGGATTACTTCATAATGGTATTGCATATCATCATGCAGGCTTAGGAGTATTGGCGAGAAGACTAGTTGAAAATCTATTCAGGAATGGTCGAATACGAGCTATCTCATCAACAACTACACTCTCTTCAGGTATGAATCTTCCTGCACGTACAGTAGTCATAGCGAATGCTCGCTCTCCTCTTGACTATCGCAAGGTACTTCCTGCAAATCAGATTCATCAAATGCTTGGAAGGGCAGGACGACCAGGTTTAGACTCCAAAGGCTATGGTGTTGTGATCACGGATAGTCAAGGTCAAGGAGATGAAATCATTCAGAATGCTTTTCTAATCCGTAGGGATACTTCAATGAACAAGGATATTCTCGAACCCAAATACGAGTCTATCCAAAGTTCATTTGCCAACCCTGAGGTGCTTGAGGAACAACTACTTGTTGCACTAGATATGTTTGATGAAGCTCGTTTGGATGAGATCGAGAACGGATATTTTGGAGAAACATTTCTATTGCACCAAGCGATTCGAACCACTCACTCTCCAATGAGAATTCTCTACTTAGATGCTATTGATGCTGTATCAGCTCTCGAATGCCATGCACTTTCTGATACCATTAGAGCGGCACGTGGGGGAGTTTTAGGCGTTGTAAAAATAAGGGAAGTGAATGATTCAGTCGTTGGAGGATTAGTTGTACAAAAGGGGGGCGAAAGTACCACTTGCAGATTTTCTACACGGACTCGGAGAAGTGGAACAATGGAAGGTCCGATGTGTTCGTGTGGGCGTCCAATTGACAGGCATGGAATTCTGTGTCCTCATCTTGTCGCTCTTGGAATGAGTGTATCGAAGGAATACTCCGAAATTGCTGATTATATCATTCCTCTAGCTTTAGGAGAATCTAGTCCATCTGGCACTTTGATACGTCTTGGATTGATTGAAGGTGCGGATAATGGAAAGGTTAGAATAACACGTTTGGGTAGATTGATTTCTCGATTATATCTCCGAACCAGCACAGCTAGAGAACTCCTTGCTATGATTCCTTTGATATCTGATACTTCTCAGCTCATTTCTCTGCTACGACACTTGATATCTCTAGAAGGGAATCAAAATTTGGATGAAACATTCGATATGATGATTGGATTGGCAGCTTCAACGAGGATGCAGCTAACTGACATGGCTGATGAACTCCATCTATCTCTTGGTGATTTGATATCACTCTTAGAGAGATCCAGATGGCTTCTGTATTCTATCGCAGCAATAGCAAGGGAAGGAAATCTGAGCTACGTGGCAGAACATGCTCAGAAATTATGGGAGGAAATTGACTTACGATTTTCAGGTGATGAAAATGGCAATAACTGAAGAACCATCTTTAAAGGATGAACAAGAGGAAAAAATCACCTCTGAAAGTTCGGACATAAAGAAAGAAGCTAGAGCTACATATGACTATGATGTAGTGAGTGCACTCGAAGCTACAGGACATACAACGCGCGTTTATCCCAATGGATTAGTACTGGGCGTACACATCGAAGGTATTCCTGGTCGGAGAGGTGTGCATGTCGATGTCGTTTATGTTCTAGACCTTCGTCATG
>JAEORN010000236.1 GCA_016840825.1 Candidatus Thorarchaeota archaeon
GCCTGAAGGATCAGCTTGTAGGAGAGCTCAACATTCTCCATATTCATCTCAACGACAGCACCAACGCCTTGTTCAGGTGCTATAGCAAGAAGCCCTGCATAGCCAAACCCACCTCCTGCATGTTCAACGACTTTTACATTCCCCCCTTGAATGATGAAAGAACCGAATCCATACGTGTATCCCTCATCATTCTCAATTTGCGGAGTCATTATCTGATCAACTAGATCCTCTCGAAGGATACGCTCTTCATTGTGTTTCCCCCTATTCAAGAGAAAACGAGTCAAGACAGCGAGGTCCGTTATGTTCATCCATGCCCCTCCACATCCATAGGCGAATGCAGTACCAATATCGATTGGGATCTCTGGATGTTCGTGACCAGTCACACGATTAGGATTCTTCTTAGCTTCTATGCTTCCATATGTGATTGATATCCCGAGAGGTTTCGCGAGTACCTCATCGACGAACTCAGGGAATGTCTTCCCACTGACCTTCTCTATCGAATAGGCAACTAGATCCATCCCAATATTAGAGTAGAAGAACTTGGACCCCACCGGACTCTCCAACCAAGTATCGATCACGCTATGGATGTGCTCTTCGAAGGTATGAGGTGAATCATCGCAACAGCTACCAACCCGGGTCATCTGCGGGAGCCCAGATTGATGTGAGAGAAGATGTCTGAATGTGATTTTATCACCTTCATCTGGTCCCCAGCGGCTTTTCACTTTGAATTCTGGAAAGTATTGAATAAGATGGTCATCAAGGCCGATGAGACCTTTTTGGACAGCGCACATGAACACTATGGCATTGATGAGCTTGCTTGTCGATTGAATGGAGAAGAGGGTTTCCTTGTTAACTTGCTTGTTCTTCGTCCTGTCCAGATGTCCAAATACTTCACTCCAGATTACCTCATCCATCGTCACTATTGTCATAGCAAGTCCTGTAGGCCCTTGCTCTGACATTGCTTTATGGATTGATTCACGCATCGATTCTACTATATGTTCCTTAGTCATTCTGATTCATCACCCTGCAAATAGGTTGGTTCTTGACAGTGAATGACAGAAAAATTCTCAGCTCGGAAAAACCAAGAATTATTAGTATTAACTTAGAATGATATCAATCAAATCTTTCACTCTGAAAATTTAAAACCTCATCAATTTTGAAGCAGCTTTTTCGTGGAGTGTAAGAATTATTTACAACACGCTTCTCTGTAGAAGGTATGAAAATCTCCCGTCTGCATGCATGCGGAGCATATTGTGACGATTGTCCAAGCTACAAAGGAAAAGAAGCACCTGCCTGTGAGGGATGTATCGAAACTAGAGGTAATCCTTGGTGGGGCGAATGCAAGCTCTTCAAATGTGCATCTGACAAGGGTGTTTCTTTCTGTGGGGCTTGCGATGACTTTCCTTGTGAAATCTCTGTCACCCATTTCGATCCTGATAATCCCGTTGGACAAAGGAATGCTATAGTAAGAATTGGCATCCAAGCATATCGAGCAAAGCACGGAGATGAGAAAGCTCTTGAGTTGGCAGAGAAACTCCGCTCTCTTAAAGACTAGACTCGGACTATTAGTAGCTAGTTCTAAATCCTTATGAGATAATTCCCAAAGTATCAATAGGAGACGCGCATGGAAGAATCGGAAGAAGTGCAACGTATCTGGAGCATCCGCGAGCACATAGATGAGATCGAGAGTATCAAGGACAGGATTCTTGAACTTTCAGATATTGATGAAATGTGGAAGAGTGATGTTAAGGACCTCTATTTTCATATCGTATCATCATGGCAATTGCTAAAGTCATGTCCTTCACTGGAAGGTGTGACTCTTGAAGAGCGAGCCTTCAATGCTAAGAGCTATCTTGAATTGGCAAAGGACAAGTATGCTCAAGTCCAAAGCGAATTGAAGGCAATATCTGGGACAAACGCGGTAACGCTTGGAGGGCAACTCGAACGTGCATTCATCCTCTTCTCCGCGTCTGTAATGGACGCTCTTGAACTATATCTTTCAGAGCCGGTAGAAAACCCTCCTGACAAGATAGTCCGAAAGGAAGGACCCATGGAATTCTACTTGGATTGCTCAATCTGCGGAGCTACCGCCATAGGCATCATTGCGAGTTCGAATCCAGAAGAAGGCTCAGAGTATATCGTCTACAAAGGCATCACGTCAGGTAGGAATCTCGATATGAAATCAAATCGCCATATCTTTGACTTCCTTGAACAGGGGAACCTGAAGTCTTTGCATGAGTATCTTCAAGAGAATACGTTTCTTGAGGATGGTATCGATGGATATTGTCCCAAGTGCGATACCATCTATTGTGGACATCATCTTGACATGGAAGTAGTCTATGACGATGGCTTCTACGATTGTACCTATGGCACCTGTCCTGAAGGTCATCGCAGAATCATTGATGATTAGGCAGCAATCGCTACTCTTCTGAGAATTATCTGGCTTTGGGAAGACGACATGAACTAATCTATCAAAAATTAGGCCTTCAATCGAAGAATCTGTTATTGCCTGCACGTCAGTCAGTGCGTACGAGTTTCATTTACCATCATAATTTATAACGAAATCGAATTTCGATGTAATCTGTAGCTAGGCTACTTCGCACGCGTTAGGAGGCATAGGTATTGAATCACAAAAGAGTAGGTATTCTATTAGTCTTATCATTTCTGATGCTAAGTGTCGCATTTACCACCACTGCAGATGCTTGTGGGCATCATTGGAGATGGAGGTGGAGACGTGACATCACACCACCAATTGTTACAATCGATACTCCAGAAGAAGGTGAAATCGTAACTGGTTCAGTCACGATCTCGTTTTCTGCAGAAGATAGAAGCAGGATTCGTTTCTACCAGATTCTTGTTGATGATATAGTAAGAGCTTGGACGCGAGTGTACGAGTGGAATACAACACTTGAGCTAGATGGAGAGCATACAATCACCTGCAAAGCCATGGACCAATTTCGAAATTGGGGTGAAACATCTGTCATAGTCACAGTTGACAATACATTTGGTGCATTCAAGGTCATGAGCTATAACATTGAAGCTTCTGGATCAAATGCGGATTGGAAGCAGGTGGTAAAAGAGGAGAATCCTGATATTCTCGTTCTTATCGAAACTGGTACATGGGATGACAATGAAGATTATATTCTAAATCAAGTCATTGACGAGTTCAATACATACTTCCTTGATGAACTACCATACGAAGGATTCTGTGCACAGGATATCCAGTATGATACTAGTGGGGCAACAATCCTTAGTCGATTCCCTATTGTTTCATTCAATCAGATTCCTATAGTGCCCCTTGATGACGCCACTCAATATGATGTCACCCATGATTTCGTAGAAGCTGTTGTTACAATTGATGGAAGTGATGTGCATATCTTTGGTGCCCACCTTAAGGCAATGTCTGGAGCTGAGAATGAATATCGTAGAGAGCGTGAAACCGAAGGAATCATCAATTATATGGATGGTCTGGGTAATGTGCCTATCATGTATATGGGCGATCTTAACTCATTCTCACCAGATGATATAGGTGATCTTGCACCGCTAGGTGATCTTGGCTATGGACCAATGACGATGAAGATCCATCCAGAAGATCCAATCTATGGTCAGTACTCGTCTACAGTTCACAACTTCACAGATGTATTCAGGACTTTGAATCCAACTGATCCTGGTTACTCCTATGGTCATCAGGATGAGCAATATCTCTCACGTATCGATTTCATAGTAGTGAACTCGTACTTCGTTGACAAATTGATCAATTCGACTGTTGGAGATACTGCAACCGCTGACACTGGTTCTGACCACTACCCTGTTGATGTATTCGTTACCTTGGACAATCCAATCGAGCCTGATGCCATTCCACCTGCACAGGTCACAGGTTTGACTGCAACTACCATAAGCATGTCACAGATCGATCTATCTTGGGATGCGAATCTTGAGTCTGATATCTCTCACTATAGAGTCTATCGCGACGGGACAATGATTGCCCAAGTTATTGGTAATTCATATAGCAATGTAGGACTCGATCCCCTTACTGAATATACCTATGAAGTTTCAGCAGTCGATACGAGTATCAATGAAGGATTGAAATCTGATCCAGTTTCTGCTATGACTGAAGAAGGTGGCGATGCCGACCTTGTCTTGATCAATGAGTTCCTTCCCGATCCCAACACCCTCTGGACTGAGGAATGGGTTGAATTGTATAATCCACAGGCTCTGGATGCTGATTTGTCGGGCTATATCCTTGATGATATCACTAGCGGCGGTACAAGTCCATATTCTATCCCTGCCGGGACGGTTATCCCTGGATATGGCTATCTTGTCCTCTATCAAGGTGCCACTGGCGTAGGACTGAATAATGCTGGTGACACAGTAAATCTGCTGAAACCTGATGGTGTTACGGTCATTGATTTCTATACATACACCTCATCCTCTGATGATATCAGCTATGGTAGAGAATCAGATGGTTCACCTATTTGGATAACATTTGACACACCAACTCCAGGAGCCGCAAACATCATCGTCTTGCCGAATGGTGACTCTGTGCTAATCAATGAGTTTCTACCAGATCCGAACACGCTCTGGACAGAAGAATGGATCGAGCTATACAACCCACTGGATTCCACAGTGAATGTATCTGGTTATGTCCTCGACGATATAACAACGGGTGGCACTGCCCCCTATACTATCCCCTTCGGTACAACAATCCCAGCTCATGGGTTCCTTGTTCTCTACCAAAGTATTACAGGAATCGGACTCAACAATGCTGGCGACACAGTCAACTACCTCATGCCTGATGGTACTACAGTACTCGACTCCTATACATATACGTCATCTTCTGACGATATTAGCTATGGACGAGAAACTGACGGGTCCTCCATTTGGACAACCTTCGATGCACCTACTCCAGGTGCAACAAACGGAGTTGGCTCGAACAATGGGGACTTCATTCTCATCAATGAGTTCCTACCTGATCCGAACACACTCTTTACTGAAGAATGGATTGAGCTGTATAATCCTCTGGATGTCGAAGTCGATATCTCTGGCTACGTTCTGGATGACATAACGACTGGCGGAACAGCAGCATATACTATACCTCTCGGAACAACGATTCCTGCCTACGGGTTCATAGTCTTCTATCAGAGTACAACGGGTCTTGCTTTGAACAACGATGGGGATACAGTGAACTACATCAAACCAGATGGCACGACTATAATTGATACTTACACCTACACTTCATCTGCCGATGACATTAGCTATGGCCGGGAAACAGATGGTGCGTCTATCTGGACCACGTTTGATACACCGACGCCTGGAGCATCGAATGGAGCAGGAACCGGCAATGGAGACCTGATTGTCATCAACGAGTTTCTTCCCGATCCTAATACGCTCTTCACAGAGGAATGGATTGAGCTGTATAATCCTCTATCTGTTGATGTTGACCTCTCTGGATACATCCTTGATGATATTACAACCGGAGGAACAGCTGCCTACATTATCCCATTAGGAACTGTCATTCCTGCTTTCGGTTTCCTTGTGTTCTATCAAAGCACAACGAACCTAGCTTTGAATAATGATGGCGATACTGTGAATTATATCAATCCGGATGGTGTCACAGTCATTGACAGCTATAGTTACACAAGCTCCGCAGATGATATCAGCTATGGTCGCGAAACAGATGGCTCTTCAACTTGGGTTACATTTGATACTCCGACTCCTGGTACATCCAATGTCATATCTATGACCAATGGAGATGCAGTGCTCATCAATGAATTCTTGCCAGATCCTAACACGCTATGGACAGAGGAATGGATTGAGCTGTACAACCCACTCGGTGAAGTAGTTGATGTATCTGGGTATGTGCTGGATGATTTGATTGGAGGAGGTACCAGTCCATACACGATTCCTGCAGGTACGATAGTTCCTGCATATGGATTTGTAGTGTTTTACCAAGGCGTGACTGGTATTGGACTAAACAATGCTGGAGATACAGTGAACTACCTGATGCCTGATGGCGTTACAATACTTGATACATTCAGTTACAGCTCCTCTGCTGATGATATTAGCTACGGTCGGGAAACAGATGGCTCCTCCACATGGATTACTTTTGACACTCCCACACCCGGTGAATCAAATGGTGGTATTGTGGGTTCAGGCGATTCGATTGTGATTAATGAGTTTCTCCCAGACCCCAACACCCTGTATACAGAGGAATGGATCGAGTTCTACAATCCACTTGATGTAGCAGTTGACCTCTCTGGATATATCATCGATGATATCACAACTGGAGGGACTGCAGCATATACGATTCCTGCAGGGACAATTATTCCTGCTCACGGATTCCTAGTCTTCTACCAAAGTGTTACAAACATCGCGTTGAACAATGCAGGTGATACTGTGAACTACATCAATCCTGATGGAATCACTGTACTCGATTCGTATGTCTACACATCGTCCGCGGATGATATTAGCTACGGACGAGAGATTGATGGAGGTGCAACGTGGACGACATTCTCTACACCAACGCCTGGCACATCAAATGGTACGACGACAACATCTGGTGGTCTTATAGTACTCTCAATTATCACTAAGCAGCAATAATATGCAAATAACGTAGCATGGCTATTGAGAAGGGGTTTCCTACCCCTTCTATTTTATTTGCAAACACAACACTGTTTCGTGAATTCCAACAAGAAAACATGACCAGCACGATTGATTAGAATCTTTATAGGCAGATATAGAATATCTACCAATCAATTCACTTTTCGAGTTGTAGGTGAGATTAAATGGCTTGTAGAACATGGCACCTCTGGTTTGGTTTTCTTTCATATGCGATTTTTAGTATCTTCTTCTTCTACTTCTCAGCTTTTGAAATGCCACAGGATCTTCTACTCATAATCTTGGGATTATTAGCTGCATTAGGTTCCGAGATTCCAGATATCGACCAAGTAGCAGATCGAGTGTTTCATCATCGAGATTGGTTCACGCATTCACCGCTTCCAGCAACCTTCCTGTTCATCCTTGCATATTTCTATGGCGATCTTTTTGGTCTAAGGCTAGTTACATACTTGGTATGCGTGTTTTTCGTGACAAATGCTAGCCACTTTTTCCTAGATCTATGGCCGGTGTGGAAGGGAAGTGGCGACAAGGTAAAGGGTACGATGAAAGGAGGTGCACTGGCACCAGCCCGATGGTTCTTTGAAGGATTAACAGGTGCAGAGATATATGCAAGGCTTGAAGGAACATATCGTATCCACCTTCCTTTTGCTATCCCTGAAATGAAAGCGAAGAAAAAGAAGGGCAAGACAGTCATAGTCGAGGAAATGATGCGAACATTGCCAACAGCACAGACACGTATTTGGCTTGTTCTCTCTGGAATAGTCACCCTCGTATATGCTATATTCATCTTGAATCTCTCGATGCATTTTCTACCATGGTAGGCCGAATTCCATCGGAGTCAATGCCCCCTTATCCTAGGGGGCATCTCAATCAAAAGAAAAGGGATTTTAGTTCGATTCGGTATAGACATGCCCTATGAATGCTTCCAAGATTAAGGAATATATTTGGGTGCTCTATGGAATTCTCAGCATTATCATAATCTTTGGGATTGCTATGCTCTATGATATCGTTGGCCCATTATCAACTCAGTTGCATACTCCAATCCAGCTTGCTACGCCCATTGACCTTGCTATTCCTCTCATACCCAGTTTCATTATAATCTACTGGTATCTCTTCTATTCCTTCATCTTCTTCAGCTATCTTTACGTTGCATTTGTGGACCGCGAGTACAGAAATGCACTAGTCCTAGCATTTGTACTTGTCAACCTTATCGCATACGCGATTTACCTGATTATTCCTGTGCTTGGACCTGATAGAGTTGTGTCAGGAACTGATTTCTTCTCTCTTCAGATACAGGCTCTTTACACTCATGATACACAAGTCAATTGCTTCCCGAGTCTTCATGGATCAACATCCCTACTCACAGCATACGCGCTTTGGAAGGCAAAGAAAGAGTACGGCTATGTATCTTGGCCTATCGCTATCGCGGTCGTGATTTCTACTCTCTTTGTTCGTCAGCACTGGATAGCAGATCAAATTGCTGCTGCAATTATTACATTGCCCGTAGCTTACATCGTCTTTAACCGCTTCAAATACACTCAGGTTTCAGAGTCGACAGCAACAATACATCGTTGGCAAGTGATTTCATGCGCAACCCTTGCTGTTCTAGCAATGGTAATCTATCTCTGGGCACTCTACTTGATATAGCTCCCACAGTCTTTAGAGCTATTGAGTAAAAGCCAGTAAAATAGTGATTAGTAAAATCCATTTGACTTGGTATGTTATATGCTCTAAATTGTAGTATAGACATGTGATAATCGATGAGCAATGGAACTCAAGAGAACAAGGGTTTGGAGGAGGAAGTCTTCAAGACCTTGAGTCATCAGATACGTCGTGATATTCTCCGTTATATCGGGGAAGCAAAAGGTGCGAAATTCACTGAGATCAAGAATGGGACAGGAATCGAGGAAAGCGCTTCATTATCCTATCACCTTAATGCATTATCTCCATTACTGATACACGACAAGGATCTGTACAAGCTTTCTGACCTTGGAAAGGACACATATGCATTAATGGTGAAGCTTGTATCCTATTCCACTTCTGCTGTGCAGTTGAATGTTATCAACCGGAAACTAGGAGCAACGATAATTGCAAATGCCATAATGTGGGCTTCGGCACTTGCCTTTCTTTTCGTGGTTGAAGGGCCTCTAGAGTTTCTGACAATAGAAGTGTTTGCAGTTCTCTTTTCAGTGAGTAACCTTATTCTCTACTCGACTACTATCTATACAAAAACATAGGAAGAGCAATGTCAGAAGAAGCAGTTTTCTGACAGCGCTCTTGTTTCTTGACCAATGACAAGTGTCTACATGGTATGGGGAGGACTAAGGAGTGCAAGATCCTCCTGACATGTTCCTGAGTCTAGAATATTTGATGCGATCCATAATCCCTCGTCCACAATCACATCGATTGTATATCCTGCAATTGCAAGGCACTTCAGATACTCAAGGTGTTGAATCAATTGCTCAATAAGTGCATGGATCTGTCTGGTTCCATGAACTTCAAGGTGTCTAGGGATTGATACTTCAACATCCACTCCAACAGCATTTGGTAATACTGGATTCCGTATGAGCACAATGCGAACCCACTCAGATTCTAGTAATGTCTGGGAAACCTCTTCACTGGTAAATTTCTGAGTGGTGAAGAGGTCCGCTGATGCAAATAGCTGGAACCTCTTCCACATCTCAGTGATATCCATTAAGATACCCTCTCTATAGCTCAGTTCTGTTGAAGGATCTGACTGCAATTGATGTGAAAAGAGCAGTACTTGCTAGAGCAGATACTAATAGGATTAGGAAAGCAGGAGAAATCCCACCAATAATGAAGCCGATTCCGAACATTATGAGCGTAGTCGGAATGAGAAGTTGCAGAATTGGGATTGTGTTCGCAAGCATCTGAGCTCCTAATACGATCACCAAGGCGGCTGTCATCACAGTACTCCGACTATCCGTGATCGTTCCAAGTACTAAGGTCAGACTTGTGAAATACAGTACTGAGATACCTGCTAGACCCATGACTATTAGAAATCCAATAGGATTAATGAATTCTGCAAGGGTTACTATTAGTACATATGCAATAGCTCCTTGAATTGCCACGAATACAATTGTCATCACAAGTGCATTCGCAACCAGCTTCGCGATAATGTATGCCTTTCTTGATACAGGTTTTGATAGGATCCACGCAGTCACTCCTGTCTGACGCTCATCGATTATCATACCCTGAAGTGTAACGGGTACGAAGAGGGCTATCAAATAGGTTATGAGCGAAACAAAGGCGAACAAGGCTGTTTCAACTCTTGAGCTTATCAAGATGTTATCGGGTATAAAGAGGATGATTGCTAGGAGCCCGTTTGTCAACAGGGTCCATATTCCGATCTGCTTTATCCATTTACTCCTGCTTCGCTCAAGAAAGAGCTCGCGATGTATCATATTACCAATTCCAGAATACCAAGGTTCGGTGTTCGTTTTGATTAGATTTCTAATTGCCATTCTTACTCTCCTCCACTAACTTTAGGAAGATCTCTTCCAGTTCGTATTTCTTCATCCCAAACTCGTATACTGAGATGCTCTCCTCCATAAGCACAAGGCGAAGTAGCTCCTCTTCAGCTATCGAGTCATCATTCACAGAAACTGACCACACGGTCTTACCATTGATTGGTTGTGCATGAATTGAGTTTACCCAAGGCTGACCTATGACTAACTCGTACGCCTGTCTTAGATTGCCCTTGAGAGTCAATGTGTAGACTGTACCTTCCTGTCCTGCAAGAAGTTCTTTCATGGACGCATTCGCAACCAGCATTCCTTGGTTAAGTATCGCTACACGGTCACTGACTCGCTGAGC
>JAEORN010000237.1 GCA_016840825.1 Candidatus Thorarchaeota archaeon
ACATTGTCGCGCCATTTACGAACTTCTACCAGGGTGGAGAAACGAAAAGAATGAAACTTGCATATGATATGCTCAAGGAGTCATGGAAGGCAAATGGTGTAAAATATGCTATTGATGAAGATGATGACATCATCGTTATTGCCGAAACAAATGACACTGACCTAACAGCCGATGAGATTAGAACCCTTGTTGGACATGTAGTTCATGCGTGTGACACACTCTGGGAGATTTATCCTGGGTAGATATACGGTGTAATCAAATAATAGCGTCTTGGCAACCAGCGTTCATTTCCAAGTCAATGGGTATTCGACACTTTGATAAGTCGAGTGCATTGGATAGTTGTTGTGATTTGACACATGAGTACTGAAAGCCCTGTTCCCAAATTTCCATCAGAAAAGCGGGAACGCCTTGTGTTGATTCTTCATCCAAAAAGGGCTTCCTTTATTTTCTACTACGTCTTTGGGGTCGTGCTTTTTGTAGTTGGACTCACGTTCATGATTTTGGCATCTCTTGGAGCAATATCACATAGTATTCTCTCATGGAGTTTGAGTCTCTCCGCAATGATCTTTGGAGTCTTTCTCATTGTAGGTGCAGAAACCAGACATTACTTCACACTTTACATCATTACAACATGGAATGTACGAGTAAGAAAGGGAATTTTCAGACGCAAGACGACTCGGGTATTCTATGATGAGATTGCATTATGCAGGACAAGCAGTAATCCTGAAGAGAAACGCGTCGGTATGGGTGATGTAGAGATATGCACCAAGACGATGAGTGAAGTGCCAGCAATAATCTTCGATGAAGTGCATAATCCGGAGGGTGTAAAGGAGATTATTTCCAGATTCATACAGTCACTCCCGGATCCATTACCTTGGGCTCATCTTGATAGAAAATAGTCGGAGTCACTTTCACTCGATGATTTTAGCTTTGAATGCATCTCACGTTCAATAGACCCCCTTTTAATACGAAAGATTCCTTCTGGACAAATCTATAAACCTCTGTGCTAATTGAAATAATCGTTCATCAATAAATGGGCTGGAGATATATGTGGTGGCTAGATTCACCATTAGGTACATAGATTTGGACGGCGAAATGTATCAGGTTGAGAAAGATGATTTCTATTCTGAAATAGACTTGTCTGACCTTGGGATAAAATCACTAGGTCTCGAACCTATTGGTAATTGCCCTCGTCTCGAAAGATTGATTCTCAACACGAATTACATCACTTCACTGGACTTGACTCCTGTATCTGCATGCACAAGAATGAAAATTCTAAGTATAACCTCAAACAAGCTAGAAACCATTGATCTGAAGCCTCTTTCGAGATGTAGAGAATTAGAAGCACTTGAGCTCTCAGATAATTGTCTTAGCGAGATTGACTTACATCCTCTCAAAGACTGCAGAAATCTGAAATGGCTGTATATTGCTGATAATCAACTTCACGAGGTTGATCTTAGCCCTTTCAAGGGTCATTCAAAACTCCAGTATCTCGTTCTCTCTGGAAACAGGCTATCAAGCATTGACCTGCAGCCATTGGAAAATGCGCATGATTTGCGATATATTCACCTGAATGAAAACTCAATTAGCTCAATCGATATATCTGTGCTATTTCAGTGTGAGCAATTGGAGTCATTTGTTATTGACGGGTTCGTATCGATAAGTGCCAATCACAAATTGAAACACCAGAGTTTCTTCCCTGAGCCGATAAATGAAATTCTAGATGATGTTGAATGGCTACATGAGATAGGAGAACATCGTCGTGTGTCTTCATAGGATCTATATTATGAGGATTGGATTCAGCAATTTATTTTGAGTTGTTTCTCAATCGTAACACTGACTCTGGGCGATAGTAGATATTTAGATATAATAGTGATGTAGTGATAAAATGCAATGAACAGGTGCGGACATTCATGACTAAGATTCGCATTGAGTATAGAATTGAGAATGGTATCGAGCTCTATATGCTTGTAGATGATTCTGCTACTAAAGTGGATATGAGTGGACGAAGTATAATCGACCTAGATTTAGAGTCTCTAGTAAATTGCAAGAATCTCACAGAACTTGACCTTACAGGTAACTGGCTTAAAACCATTGACTTGCAACCCCTTGCAGAATGCCCTAGCCTTGAGAAACTCAAGATAGGATCAAATCTCATCTCATCGGTTCAGCTCGATCCTCTTTCGCACTGCACGAATCTGATTTCTCTCTCACTTGATGTCAACAAATTGAATCGTATAGACATTAGTCCCCTTGCTCAATGCTGCCAGCTTGAGGAACTGTATCTTCAATCCAACCACCTCCATGAGATTGATCTCTCTACACTGAGCTACACCTCTCTACTCCGCTTTCTGAGATTGGACTCCAATGAGATATATGGAATTGACCTTGATCCGTTAAGTCATTGTTCCCGTTTTCAAGAACTCTTTCTTGAACAGAATGAAATAAGCAGTCTAGATCTTCACCCTTTAGCTAGATGCAACAATCTTGAGGGTCTTTGGTTAAGAAGCATAGGAATTCTTAGTATCGATTTGCTGCCTCTCAAAGAATGTAAGAACCTACTCTGGCTAGATTTGAGTGAGAACCAGATGAAGACTGTTGACATAAGTCCGTTATTCCATTGCCAAAATTTGGAATCATTTATGATAGATGAAACAGTCCCTCTCATGGCTGATATCGAGCTTCAGACAAAGAAATGGAGTCCTATTTTAGAAGCACACCATCCTCGTGTTTTCTGGATTGGCAAACAATAGGTCATATCTCCGTGACACTAGCCCTAATCTAATCCTCATGTGGAATATCTTTAGTGAGTGTCATGGCGAGTCCAGATGATATTGCTGCAAGAACTACAATTCGAATAGCTGGTGCTTTTCAAGAGATTCGAGACAGCTGGGTGCGAAGACTAGATTCCTACTATAACCAAGTTGAGTCTCTCCTCGAAGGACAATGGTTTGATTTGGCGGACTTCGCTGGAATTGTTCGTGAGTCCCGTTTGGCATCTCGTGAGGCAATTGATGGTCTTGGTAACGATTTGAGTTCGGAGCTAATCCATGCGTCCAATGGAATCATAACTCGATATGAAGCTGGGAGGGCATCACTTCAGGAAGAGATCAACGATCTTCGAGGTTCGCTCTCACGCGCTCTTTCGGGTGATGCCAATGCTATTCGCAGAGAAAATGAAGCTTTGCGCCTAGCAATCAATGCTGTTCCGGAATACAGTCTGCTAGAGATAATTCGGAAGAACAAACGACTTTCGTATGATGAACTTGCAGATAGAGGTGGCCAGAGTAAAGCAAAAGCACGCAAGTTTGCTAAGCAGTTATCAAATCTTGGGTATGTTGCTATTGATAAGAAGACAAAACCTCATTCTGTGGTTTTCCTTTCCTGCCCTTGGTCCGCATCTGAGCCCGAGATTCAGTATACACTTGAAGAGAATCCAGGAACTCACAATCTCTCCAGACGAATAATATATCCATAAAATGAGCGGTTGTGCATGCTTGATGCACAAACGTTAAAAGGAGAATGAATGTACCTGCATATCTTGTGCACTACGAGGTATAGGTATGGAACTCGGAAAATTGGCAATGGTTGGAATAACTGCAGCAATTGTCATAATTGGTCTTACAGTTGGTGTATCTCTTTTCGCTTTCCAGACCTCAGGAAATAATACAGAAACGCATCTCACGGGAATAACCACAGATAGAGACCTACTGGAGCTTGGACTTCAGGTTCCTGATAATTGGTCGTTTGCAATGTCTGATGGTACAATATTGAATTTAGATGATCTTAACGGTCAAATAGTTCTTGTTGACCTTATGGCAACATGGTGTAGTTCATGCATAACACAGAATGCGAACTTGCAGACCGTATATGAAAGTCTTTCGGGATCATTAGTTATTATCTCACTCTCAGTAGATGTTAGTGAAACAGCGGCAATGTTGGAGGATTACAAAACTACAAAGGGACTTCCTTGGGACCATGGTCTTGACTCCAATAGTGCATTCGCAACCTACTTCAGTGTGGCGAATATTCCATCCTTGGTTCTCATTGATGGCGATGGCTACTTTAGATTCTATCATATTGGTGTCTGGAGCGCCTCAAGCATCTCTGACAGAGTTGGAAGTATTACGTAGGAGTTAAGAGAGTGCAAGGGGTTATCGAGCTTTTATTGATGCTATCCGGAGCAGTAGGCTCTGGGTTGTATATCGCCCTGTCACCATGTCTCTTTCCTCTCCTTCCTCTATTCCTGCTAAATAGTCTTCAGACCACAGATAGTCGAAGACGGAGTTTGATTGTTACGGGCGCCCTTGTCACAGGAATGCTAGTTTCAATAGGATTGTTTGCTATTATTGCATATCTCGCAGCCTCTGTGGGTTCATTCTTGTTGACTAATTTCACTAATCTCCAAGCCTTGCTTGGAGTCTTCATTCTCTTCTTTGGAGTACTCATGCTATCCGAAACTCTAAGGGAATTACTCCATCTATCACGACTTAGCATAAAAGAACAGCCAGAAAAACCATCAAATCTGAACCAGGTGTTTCTAATCGGCTTGGGGTATACATTGATGGCAGCTCCCTGTGCAGGTCCTTCAATTCTAGCTATTGTTTCAATCTTTGGTGCACAATCAAATCTCTTCATTCTAGCTTTTATGTTGGTTCTCGTATCAATTGCAATTGCTGTTCCGTATTTTGCTATCGCTCTTGTTACGGGGGAAGCTAGGACACGAATGACAAAATCTCTCAGTGGTCAAGCACGTAGAATAGAAATCATAGCAGGTGCCATTTTGATAATAGTTGGAGTAGTATTGATACTCCCCATATTTGGAATTCGTCTTTACATTTGAATGAGATACGATTTTCAAAAAATGTAAAAAACAGTGTGTCTCTTTTCTGCCTATGCAACCAGGGAGAAAAATTGATCTTGATTCTTTAATGAATCTACCAGATATCAGAGACGTGCTTGTCGCACCCGACAAGGAACATGTAGCGATGATGGTCAACCGAATCCATGATAATTATGATGTCTTCCTTGGAAGCACGCAAATGCAAAGTGAATTGATTGCGCTAACTCATACTTCTGAGTACACAATTCTTCGAGACTGGGCACCTGATTCTAAATCCGTCATTGTCGCAGAGGATAAGGCCCGAAATGAGTGGGTGACACTATACCGAGTGTTTCTTGATTCCCCAGAAGAAATGTTGCCCCTCACAGATGTGAATCCTGATCACTTCATGAGAGGCGGGTATTTCGGACCTGAGGGAGATTTCATCGCCTATGCAGTCAATTATGACTATGATGTAAAGAAAGAAACAGAAACCTTTCGTGTAGTTGTGCAAGACCTTGAAACTAATCGGAAAACTGTGATCGCAAGACCTGATAAGCCAACATATACACAGCTATCTATCGAACCAAGAGGAAAATATGTTCTTTATAGTAGATCTGACGAAAATCCTTCTGGAATTCAATGGTGGATTGCATCCATCGATGGGAATGAGGACAAGGAAATTCTGAATTTTGGACCAACAGCCAAAGTTTTTGCAGATTGGACTTTCGACGGTAGAATTCTGTTCAATACAGACACACTTCAAGGGAAGCGGCACGACTCGGTGGCTATCGGTCTACTTGACCTCTCCGAGAATGAAATACAGTGGCTGACAAAGCCCTCTGCTACTGAGCCGTATGATGATTCCTTTGTGCCAAAGTATAGTCAACATATTGTTATGGTGCGCCAACGTGAAGCGCGTAATCGATGTTTTATTCTCGACTTGGAACTAGCCACATTTAGGGATGTTACTCCATTGAGAGGTAATCTACTTCCCATCTCATTAATCTCCACAAATGAATGGTTAGGTTTCTACTATAGCTCAATAAGTCCAAAGGAACTCGTCAAGTTTGATCCGAGGAATCCAGACCCTCGTGAGTATGTCTTCATAACAAATATGCTAGCAAGAAGTAATATCAAATATAGCGATCTTACCCCTGCTGAAGATTTCAGATGGGTCTCAGTTGACAATACAATGGTCCATGGATGGTTCTATAGACCCAAAGAAGTCAACGAGAAGACTCTTGTCTATGTCCATGGAGGACCAACTGCTCATTCTGAAGATATGCTGAATGTATCCATTCAATTCTTTTGCTCTCAAGGCTACAGCGTACTTGATCCAAACTATAGGGGTTCCACGGGTTACGGAGTGAATTATCGAGAACTCATTAAGAAAGATGGATGGGGTGGAAATGACCTGGCTGATATTCAAACGGGAATTTTGGCTCTATTTGAGAAAGGATTAGCCAAACCCAATAAGGTTGGCATCTTTGGTACGAGTTATGGTGGGTATATGAGTTGGAACGCAATAACTCACTTTTCTCGAGAGCTCATCGCAGCGGCAGCTCCCATCTGTGGCATGACAGACTTGATTGTCGATTATGAAACTACGCGACCTGACCTTCGTCCCTATTCCGAGGAAATGCTCGGGGGTTCGCCTACGG
>JAEORN010000238.1 GCA_016840825.1 Candidatus Thorarchaeota archaeon
GCTCAGCTGATGAGATGGCATAGTAATTCAAAAAAAGAATGAGAAGTGGTCAGATTAGAATCCGACCACGAATCGAAGAGATCACTTTTTCTTCTTCTTGCTACTTTTACGAGTTGTCTTCTTTGAAGCTCCTGGAATCATCCCTTTCTTGTAGGCTACAGCGCTTCCACCGCCACATACAATACCAATACCCGCAATTGCCAACCATATGCCAAATTCAGCAAGGAATTGAGCCAATGGGTCAGTGGCCGTTGTTGTTGGTGTTGTAGGTGTCGTTGGGATTGAAGTGGTTGAACCCAAGCTATCGCGCACCGGAATTACAAATTCAATGCTCTTATACCAGACACTGCTAGCCTCAACAAAGGACTGAACAGTTATGTTCGTTCCGTCAGCTTGAGCTCCAATCAGATAGTAGTAGTTCTCTAGCTCATGTTCGGATGATTTGTAGACATTTGACGTTACTGTGTAGTTTGTCCATGCTCCGTTGTTAATCTTTACTCCAAGGATTACTTGAGTGACATCTGAAAAGAGCATGTGTGCATATGTTGTGACATTAATGGATGAAGTACTATCAGGGATGTTTGGTAACCATCCGATATTCACTTCTCCAAATGCGTCGCAATCAGCAAGACCCCAATCGTAATTAAAGACACTCTGATAGTATGCTCCAACACCTTCATGTTCGATTACAACTCCAGCCTCACGATTTTCGGTTATGCTTTCACCACTCCAATTAATGCTGCATATCAACACCATTCGACCATCAACAATAATCGCTTTATTATGTAGTAGGGCGAAGAATCTTGTATCCATCCAGGCAAGGGGGATATTTAGATCTGCAAGGTATTGGGAAATCTCATCATTATCGCCATCACCTTCATTGCTTATGATTCTAACAGAAACTCCTCTTTGCTTTGCCGCCACTATAGCATCGATAACATCTCGAACAGCTAGAGAGTTGTTGTTGATATATGGAATCTCAATGTCAAGAGTTGCTTGAGCACTGTTTATGCACCATAGAATTGCTTCCAAACTTGTATCTGGACTGAATACAGGAGTTACGTTCATTGATCCGCTAAAGGTTGCAGCTTCACTAAAGACTCTAGGATAGTAAGTGTAGGAAATCGTTCCCCATTCTAATGGATCTCCCGTACCATCTACGCCCTCATTATAATCTGTACCAATGTCCCAATCGTGATCAAACACACTTCTGTAATATCCGGTCACTTCAGTATCTGTCAAAGCAATCTGGAACTCACGGTTTCCTTCCCAATTCTTCTGAGTGAAATCCGGAGAAGAAGAGCCTGACTGCCAGTCATCCATTGGATAACTTGCTTTAGCCCAGTTTCCTGATTGCACTATAGTGGTTTTATTATCAATGATAATGAATTTCTGATGAGAGAAGGTGAATATATCAGAGGTCCATCTGACGGGAATGCCAAGTTGAGTTAGATTCCACGCCGTGTACACATTGTAGCCGCTTAGACTAACGACATGTTCACTAAGCATGAGCTTGATATCCAAAGATGGATTATTATCATGAATCTCAATTATCTTCTCCAGTATAGCGGGACTATTGAATTGGTAGATTTCAATGTAGATACTCTGCTGAGCTGAATCAAGAAAATGATAGAGCTGTTCAACACTATTGTCTGGCGTTACGAATGCTGTTACATTCATATTCCGATTGAAAGTCTGAAGAGTAAATTGTGAAAGCTCGAAATTCCCGGAAATAGGTGCAGCAGTTGATACTGCGATACTAAAGCTGGGAATCAGTAGAAGCAAGGTTACAACCAAGGCGATATGACGCAATGTTTTTCCACTCCGTTTGAATCGTGTTACACTGGTACTTATCAGTTGTTTGATATATTCTAATATACAGAACGGTTACGTGAGGTCGCTTAGATGGGTGAAATAAAGGCATTCTATGAAACAGAAATCGCAAAACAGGATGAAATCATCAAAGCAGTACAAGAAAGGTTTGGGTCCGGACCACTCTATTCGGAGAACACGATAGTACTCCGAGGTGAAGAAGAAAGTGGCCTAGAAATAGTAAGATTGAACATTGAGGAGGAAAAGATCAGGATTCTAGTCACATTAACGGATAATAGTCTACTGGAATTCTTTAATTCGCTTCTTGGAAGCCCCACGAAAGTAAAAGGTAGGATATAATAAAAAATAGTATCAACGACAGGGAGTCCGCATTGGACCCCCTTGTCGACGTACTATCCCATTATTTGGAATAGTAGTTTGTTGTATTCTCTGTGTTATGCTTCTTCGATTGCACCTTCAGGGCATGAATCTACACAAGCATAGCATTCAGTGCATTCATCAGCACGTGCGACTTGGTATTCAGCCTTGTCGTTGACAACATATAAAGTTGGATCAACAGGACAAACATCAGCACAAGTTCCACATGCTGTACAGGCATCAGTTACCTTCCAGATCATCGTTGGTCACTTCTCTTTCAGACTCGATTATGAGTCTTACACCAGCAGTGCGCAACCTTATCACATTTAAACTTCGGGGTAGGCTATTAATCATCCCAAAATGGATGACCTAGTAGGAATCTTCAAAAGGGGCACAAATTCGACTGGAATAGTTAGATTACACATTCCTTGAATTCTATGTAAGGCGGGTGCTACAGTTGGTTGAATCCTTCGTTGATGAGCGTCCGGACAGTAAATTCGCACGTCGTCTTGGCCTCATTGGCGCAACGAATATAGGTCTTGGTGCAATGCTCGGCGGCGGCATCTATGTCATCTCTGGTACCGCTGCAGGCATTGTAGGACCTGCACTTGTCATCGCATATCTAGCAACCGGACTTCTTACCGTTTTCACCGCAATCAACTATGCAGAACTTGCCTGCTCGATTCCGAAACAAGGAGGAGGGTATACTTTTGCTGCAGAAACCTTTGGAGGTTCACTCGGATTCTTTACAGGATGGTTCTTGTTTATAGGGAATGTAGTAGCATGTGGTCTATACGCTTTGGCAGTCGCACATACTTTCGCTTTCTTTATTCCTACTTCTACTGAGTCTACTGTCGGAATGATTGCTATCATCATCATCATGATTACATTCATTACGAATATCATCAGCATCAAAGGTGTCTCAGGTGTTCTAGGACTTCTGAATATAGCTCAGGCAATCGTACTATTTGGTTTCATTCTAATCGGACTCTTCTTCATTCAGCCAACGAATCTGGATCCCTTCATCCCAGATTTTGTTGGAATCCCGCAGTTCATGACTGCAGTTTCTTTCATATACATCAGCTTTGTTGGATTCGAGCTAATCACTACAGCTTCAGAAGAAATCAAGGAACCCGCAAAGAATATCCCAAGAGCAATTGTGCTGACTCTTGGAATTGCCACAATAGTGTACATGGCTGCAGCTCTCGTACTCGTTGGAGCAACACACTATACAACCATACAAGAGTCTAACACTCCAATTGCAGATGTCTATGCCATTATGCTGGGACCCACTGCAGGATATATTGGATTGGCAGGTATGGCTGCATCGAACTACGCAGCTCTTAATGCAACTTTTCTAGCGACAGCAAGAGTTGCGTACTCAATGGGACGCGATAGATATTTCCCCTCATTCTTGGATAGGGTGAATCCCAAGCTTAAGACACCCATACCAGCCTTAGTAGCATCGTTAATTCTTGTGAGTGTTTTCGCATTCCCAGGCGATGTTTCACTTGTTGCATCTCTTGCAGATTTCGGATATCTAGTCGGGCTCTCAATCGTTAATGCATCAGTCATTATGCTGCATTACAAAGGTCTCAGTGTTCCAGGTACCTTCAAAGCACCATACTTCCCCCTGATACCTGTACTTGGTGTAATCACATGCATTCTTCTTGTCCCAAGTTTACATTTCGAAACTATTGTATTGGGAGGATTACTATCATTGATTGGTTTGATAGTCTATGGTCTATATGGAGGAAGAAGGAACAGGACTCATATAGAAGCAATCAATGGACAAACTATCCATCCACAGTGATGAAGGATTCGAAGTCATCGATCTCCTTTATTTCAGCCATTTTCTCAATGAACATCCTGTAATGCCCAAGAGACGGTACACCAATCCACGCAATAACATCAAATTTCCCGTCAGAGATTGTATGTGCTTCTAGCACTTCCTTTTGAGCACGTAGTTTACTCAAAATCACCTCTGCTTTGTCGGGTTTTGACATGACGGTAAAGAGTACTCTGATTGTCATTGCATTTCTATTTGTAACAAACACCCATATGATTTCTTCTATTGATATCTATTTTGAAATTATGATGGATCTTCTTGTTCAATCCAATCCTTCAGGACCTTCGCACTGGTATGATTCATACCATCCACTTTCGATATCTCATCTACCGTAGCCTTTCGAATCGCATCATAGCTACCAAAAGCAAGCATTAATGCCTGTCGTCTTTTCGGACCTATTCCTGGTGCCTCCTCAAGGATCGACCCACTGAATCTTTTCTCTCGTAGCTTGTGATGGTACTTCTGTGCAAATCTGTGCGCCTCATCCCTAACGCGCTGAACTAGTCTGAGCCCGTCTGAACCATATTCCAATCCTATTCCATCAAGATTATTCCGTGTGTATAGAATCTCCTGCTCCTTTGCGATACCTGCAACATGTAGATAATCAAGACCAAGTTCCTCTAATGCGTGAATCGCGACATTGAGCTGTCCCTTCCCGCCATCGACAATAATAAGATCAGGCAGCGCTTTGCCTTCCTCTAGTCTTCCTCGATACCTTCGATAGACGATTTCTCTCATCATTCTATAATCATCGGGAGATTCCTTTGAACGGATACGAAACATACGGTAACGTCGATTGTTTGGCACACCATTTTCAAACACTACACAGGATCCAGTAGGATCACTTCCTTGGATATTTGATATATCAAAACCTTCGATGTGTAGTGGAGCTCGTGAGAGACCTAAAGCCTGCTTAAGTTCCTTAACGCCTTCGTCAACGATTTCTTCTTCACTATCACCAAGAATCAATATCTTCCGTAGCTGACGATAAGCATTCTTGTTTGCCATCTCCACTAACTCTACTCTCTTGCCTGCATCAGGTACAACAATCTTGACTGGTGAAGAAGCTGTTTCTTCTAGCCACACACTCAGCTGTTCCATATCGGGTATCTCAACAGGTAGAAGAATCTCCTCAGGCACCTTTGGTAACATGAAGTAGAATTGCTCAATGAAACTTGTAAGAACCTCTGCGTCTGATGAATCCATATTCTCCTCGAAATAGAAGTGATCTTGGCCAATAAGGCGCCCACCTCGAATGAGCAACATCTCAATTAGTGCAGCTTCTTCAGTTCGAGATATACCCAGAACATCTCTGGATATACCACCATCTGTATCAATGACCTTTTGACGACGCATGATAAGTTCAATATCGGTAAGGCGGTCGCGTAGCTCAGCAGCTTTCTCGAACTCCAAGTTCTCAGATGCTCTAATCATCTCCTCTTGAATCATCTCAGTCAATTGCTCAGATCTTCCCTCGAGATAGAGACACATCTGTTCAACATAAGCTCTATACTCATCATTTGAGATATGGTCTTTGCAGATCCCACTACAACGATCAAGATGGTAATCCATGCATTCACGCTTCACCTTTGTGGGGTCAGGACACATTGCGATTGGAATGAACTTCCGGATAGTATCCAAGGATTTTTCCAAACGTTTTGTGCTCCTATAAGGACCGAAATATCTCGACCCATCCTTCACAACGTCTCTCGTTACAATGAAAGTTGGCTTCTCTGATTGTACATCTACTTTAATCCAAGCGTGCTTTCTGTCATCCTTGAGTGCACGATTATATTTTGGTTGATGCATCTTGATGAGGGTTGCTTCGAGGATAAGCGCTTCTCGCTCGGTGTTAGTTACAAAGGTCTCTAGATCTCTAGCTCGATGCATAAGTTCCCATGTTCGCCGGTCGGAGTGATTCCTAAGATAGGAGCTGACCCGTTTTCTAAGTTCCTTTGCCTTGCCTATGTAGAGAATCTCACCCTTCTCATCTTTCCAGAGATAGACTCCTGGTTGAAGAGGAAGATCACTTACTAATTTCGCAAGGTCCGACATATCTCTCATCACTTCATCAGTTGATTTCCTTTTCAGCCCTTCTGTATATATCTCCCACACTCTGAAAAACCGCGAATTATCAACTGAGGACGAAGCTCTTTTGCTAAAAGTGTAAACGTTTGCGCCAATAGCAAACGTATTTAATTTGATTTGTTGCCTTAGATTGGTGAGGAAATGAAAGTGATACAAGGTTGTTATGACAATCAGCGCAGGCGGACCCTGATACTACTAACAATCCTGTGCTTGTATCTCATTCCTTCCTCCATGTGTATATTCTCTTCGAATCCAATTGCAATAAGCCATTATCTGATAGGGGGTTCTGAAGGGTCCCCCCCTGTCTCTCCAACTAAGAATATAATAAAATCAACTGAAACATTTGGCGACCAACAATACTTCTGGGTACCATATCCTGAAGGAGAAGAACAAGTACTCGCAACATTACTTTCTGTTGGGGACCACTGTTACATATACATGGAAAACTCATGCATTGAAGCTCAAGGAGAATCAAACTTGATCTCAAAGTGCGATGAGCTAGGTGAAGCTTTTGATAGCATCATTTATCTAAAGGACATTGAGCTTGCTGGCAATCCAGATGGCAACCTCGGAGATATTGACGGAGATCCTAAAGTCACAGCGCTCCTTGGACCATTTCGTGAGCATCTTATCGGCGGGTACTATGATCTCAGGAATGACTTGCCAGGCCCATACTCTAACTATAGAGAAATGTTCCTGATTGATGCAATGTGGAGTATCGATGAGATGGTATGTCTCGCCCTTCATGAGTTCAATCATTTGATATGGTTCAATCATGAGCTGGATGAGGCAGACTTTCTCGTAGAGGGTCTGGCAAATCTGGCGATTCTATATGCGGGATACTGGTCCACAATGGTTGATACACAGGTACTGAGATACATAGATAATCCACAGTCATCGCTGCTATACTTTAATCGAATCTCAAGTGATTTTTACTGGGATGTGAGCTACGGACAATCATATCTCTTCATGGTCTATCTATATGAGAGATTCGGACTTGATTTCGTCAAGAGTCTCGTGTCTATTTCCGAGGACGGAGCTATCGCGGTCGATGTGGCTCTCTCTAATGGAGGATATGACTTGACCTTCAACGATGTATATCTTGACTGGATAGTTGCAATCACATTGGATAATCCAGAGATCTATGAAGGCATCCATGGATTTGCATCGGTGAAATATACTATTGATTGCCAGAATTCATATGGTGCGGCCTACCCAATCGAAAAATCAGATATTGCATTCAACTACTATGGAATTCATGCTAGAAGGCTACACTCGCCTTCAGACCAGATGACGCTCAAGATTGAGAATCCTCCATCAGGCGTACTGGGAATCGCCACAGCTTTTCTAGATGATGCGGGATGGCATGTTACTCAAACCCTTCATACCGAATTTGCCCTAGAGATAACTGAATACATCGTTGGGAACAATGTCCAAGAGGTCTATTTTATAATCTCCCTGATGTCAGATGACACTCCAACAGAATTTGGAGCCATTTATGATCTTGATGAAATCCCATCTGTGGACCTGGATTACAGGATTTCGGAGGGAATCCAATCCGATCCCTCAGGAATGACCATCTTTCTTCTGTCAATTTCGGGAGTGTCAATCATAATTGTAGCGGTCATCATGATCTATCATAGACGAAGGGTTACCTTGAGATAATGCCCTAGGACCCTGTAATCCAGTCCCCAGGAAATCTGGAATTCATGGGCGATTATCGTAATTGGGGCAAACGTTTGCTCTAATGACAAACGTTTTTATATTGTGGAATCAGATACTAGAATGGTGGTGTAACCATTTTGATAAAGAGGATTAGTACGTCAAGAAAAGTCATTGCTGTGGTCGGTGTTCTGGCGATCTGCAGCAGCATTATTGCGGCAGCATGGCTTATACCGTATTTTGAGAACAATTCTGAAGTCGAATGCTTGTCGATAGGATGCTCGTATATGGTACCTGGCCTGATTCAAATTGACGCTATATTCAGCCCTTTTTCTGATGATCTCAAGCTGGTTGCAGTCGAATGTGATCCAGTAATTGAGAACCTTGAAGCTATAGACAATATGACTGGCAATGATGCAACCGAGGAATGGTTCAACGGAATAATGCTATTGGATCTATATGGTGACTTCGAATCAGGTACAGGATACCAATTTGTACTCCGCTTCATAGATGAATATGCGAAGAGGAAGGTGGTTTATGTATATGTTCCGTTCTCCCTTGAGAGCGAGCCACTGGCTATAGATATGACAGACAACTTCTCGCATCTAATCGCTCAGGACTCTGAGAGTGTTGGCTATCAGATATCCTTCTGGACTCCAAGCCTACAAGGAGCCATCCAAACACAAGGTACACTCCTTGCAGTTGGAATCACCTGTTATGTGTATATGGCTAATTCATCAATTCAACTTCTTGGAGAGGAGGACGCAGTGACCAAATGTGAAGCATTACAAAATGTATTTGATGAAGTGATCTTTCCAAAAGGAGTCGAGATTGCTGGTCACCCAGATGGCTCCTTGGGGGATATTGATAATGACCCTAGAGTGACAATATATCTATGCCCAATGGTTCGAACAATGGGTCAAGCATATTTGGGCACACATGAGATTAGAAATGAACTTCCAGGGCCGCGTTCAAATCAAAGAGAGATGGTCTATGTCGATTCAGAGAAGGATCTAAATGAAACAGTTTGCATCACAATCCATGAGTTCAATCATCTGATTTGGGATAATAATGAGTTTGATGAAGCCGATTTTCTTACAGAAGGATTGGCGAATTATGCTATTGATTATGCGGGTTATTGGTATTACATAACAGATGCTGTAACAACCTCATTTACGATCTATCCAGATGTATCTTTGCTATATTTCAATAGATTCTATGGGAGGCAATGGGATGCGAGCTATGGACAAGGATACCTCTTTGTAACATATCTTTCTGAGAGATTCGGTGTGGATTTCGTAAGAGGCTTAGTGGCAATAGAGGAAGATGGAGCTCTTGCCGTTGAAAGAGCATTAGATGATGCGAATTACTCCTTCTCGTTCAATGAAGTATACTTGGATTGGATTACAGCTTGCGTACTAGATAACCCCGAGCTCTTGGATGGACGGTATGGTTTCTTGACACAGGATTATGTCATTCAAACTCATAGTACTTACTCTGATAACTGGCCAATAGAGAGAACAGATGTCCGTCATAATCTCTATGGAATGCATGTGAAGAAGTTATATTCACCTGACTCGAATTTCACATTCGAAATCGAGAATCCCTATCCAAATGCTCTGGGTATTGTGGTAGCAATTCGTGATGCAGATGGATGGAGGGTGTCTCAAGCAATCCATCATTCAATAGCAGGTAGCTTCTCTGAGTATGTGGAAGGTCGGGACATAGAAGAAGTTTACATCATCACAAGTGTAATCTCACCAGAAACGCCGACAGAGTACATGGATGTCTTCGCGTGGGATGATGTGCCAAATGTATTACTGGATTACTCGTTCAATGAGGGCTATATTCCGAACTACTCCCAGGTACCATTCTTTGTCATGATCATTGGTGCACCTTCTATAATAGCAATCATTGCAGTGGTAACCGTCAAATATAGGAGAATCAATGGAGAACCATCGACAGCTTCGATGCATCTACGCACATGGGATGCTAGAATCATAGCATTGCTGGACATGAAACGATGGATGTGTGAGAATTGAGGAAATGGACATTTGGCGAGTATATTGAGACATTGCGAGTCTCAACAAGATTCGCGATAAGGAACTACCTATCATTCTTCTTAGCACTGCTAGGAGTTGCAGTAGTTTCACTAGTAATTTTCCTAGCAGGGAGTTTAATCATCACGATTCATCTTTCGACGTTTGTGGGCCCAATCGACATTCCATTCGGTATATTCGATTTCATCGGAGATATCATCGAGGATTCTACTGAGATAGGA
>JAEORN010000239.1 GCA_016840825.1 Candidatus Thorarchaeota archaeon
ACTGAACCCACTGGATGTGAGTCGTTTCAGGTACTCAAGGGTAGCAATCATGCCATCTATGGATTCCTGAATGAACTCTATATCAGAAGTTTCTGGCAGGGATGGCAGAGAAACTTCAATATCAATGTCGAAATCCTCTGTCCTGTCTATGTATCTTGTCAGAATGATGCGCACCGTACTGGTTTCAAGAAGAACCTCTGTAGCCTGGTGCATCCTGTTTGGAGTGGCGAGGGAGAGGTCGGCTCGAACAAATCGCCGGAACCTCTCCATCATCTCAGTTGAATTCATCTTGTTATCTCCAGACTATAGCTCAGTTCTATCAAACGCAAAGATTGCAATGACTGTGAACATGATAATCTGAACACAGGCGGATAGGAGCATCAATTCAAGACCTTGAATCGGTCCCCCTATCACAAATCCGACACCCATCACTGGAAGGGAGTATGGGATTAGGTTTAAGACAAAGGGGAAGTATTGGGCTATAATCTGTGCTCCAAGTCCCAGACCTACTGCCACTGCAAGTACCTTGCCTCTGCTTGTTGTAAAAGTACCAAGCATTACTGTCAAACTTACAAAGTAGATCACAGCGACGCCTGAAAGTCCTAGAGTCATGATGTATCCAGGTATGTTTAGAGTAAAGCCAAATGCACCAAAGACGCCATAGCCTATGACACCATTAATGACCACAGAAACTGCTATGATTGCTAGAACACTCGCGGCCATCTTTGAAAGAATATATGCCTTCTTTGACACAGGTTTTGAGAGAATCCATGCAGCAGTGCCAGATACCTTCTCATCTATGATGGTGCCCTGCAACAATACTGGGATGAAGATCGACATGAAGAAGGCCAGCATACTATAGAAAATAGCCAATGAAAAAACTAACATTGTTTCCCCTCCTCCAATCATGCCATTAGGCATACTAAGAATGAGAGCAACCAGTCCGTTTGTAAAGAGAGTCCAAACCACTAGTTGTTGAATCCAGTACATCCGACTACGTTCGTGAAATAGCTCACGGCGGATCAGATTCTTCATCCCTGCGTACCAGGGTTCTGTATTAGTTCGTGATATCTGTTCAGTTGTCACTTTTTCCATCCTCCACAAGTCTAAGGAAAATTTCTTCTAATTCATACTTCTTCATAGCAAATTCACAGACAGAGAGAGACCGGTCTCTGAGAATGAGCCTCAGGAGTTCCTCCTCTGCCAAGGCTTCATCTCCTACTGAGACTAGCCATTTTGTCCGGCCATTCTGTTCCATAGTCTGGACTGAGTTCACCCACGACTGCTTTGTGATGAGGTCTCTCGCTCTCTGTGGGTCGCCCTTGAGGGTTATTGTATAGACTATGCCTTCATTTCCTGCAAGAAGCTCGCTTAGAGATGCACTTGCAACGAGACTCCCTCTGTTCAGAATTGCCGCTCGGTCGCTGACTCTCTGCGCATCATCAAGGATGTGCGTAGAGTAGAAGATTGTTGTTCTGCTTCTGAGAGACTGCATCAGATCAAGGACATCCTCTCTGCCTTGAGGATCTAGTCCTGCCGCTGGTTCATCAAGGATGAGCAGATCTGGATCATTTATTAGAGCCTGGGCAATTCCAAGGCGCTGCTTTTCTCCGCCTGAGAAGCCCTTTGTCTTTCTGTCAGCTTTTTGATAAAGCTCAACAAGATGCAGCAGTCCGTCAATCTTGTCCTCTAACTGCTGGCCGCCTCGCTCATAGAAGAACTTGGCTGCAAATCTGAGGATTTGGCGAGGAGTCATGCTCTGAGAATACTGTTGATTCTGTGCCATGTAGCCCACTTGGGAACGAATTCTCTTGTTCTCCGTTGTGAGGTTATGACCAAGAATGGTTCCGCCGCCCGATGTGGGTCGACTCAAGCCCAAAAGCATCTTGATCGTGGTTGTCTTCCCAGCACCGTTTGGACCCAGGAATGCGAAGACTGAGTTCTTCGGCACCTGTAGATTTAGTCCCTTCACCGCATAGAAGTTTCCAAAGGCTTTGCTGAGCCCGTGAATCTCAAATGCAGTGTGGTTTTGATTTTCTTTCATTTTTTCTTGTGATTCGATCATATTGATTCACGAGTATAATGTCTGCAAAAACAGGATATCTAGTTGCGTCACGTTTGAAGTTGATAAGAATACAAGAAGAGGCTCATAGAATGTCACTTTGTAAAGAGTGGACTTTACAAAGTGATTGGATTGAAGTATTTGAAATCAAACAACCTGAATTGCCTCCTCAAGACTGACTTTTCTAAACCGCATGTTGATTTGGCGAGCAAAAGAAAAGAGGAAGAGGGCGGAATGCCCTCTTGGACTACATTGATACCATTCTATCACGATTGAATCTAGTAATTGCCAGAGACCATGTGACGATTGCCAGTATAGATGCAATAACTAGTGTAATAGTGTTGGAGAACCATACTAAGTTCATATCTGCAACTCCTACATCACTCATTGACATCATTGGTAGAATCATAGGAATTAGAAAGATAATAACAGTTGATCCAGACGACTGATATGCCTCATAGACACGCTTGACTTTCCCGCTGATGAGGACCATCAATGATACTATTGCCATGATAAGAATAGGACCAGCTACTAGGAGTAAAAACAGGCTGGGCAATCCTGGCAATAGCATTGCTTGAGCGCCTACAGAGATGAGTATTATATTTGTGGCAATCTCTGTGACGAGAATTGAACCTAGTAGCAAAGCAATGGTTGGGATGAATGAGCTCAGTACTTTGCCAACTAGAAGTTCTCGATCTGTCAAGGGTGTGCACAAGAGAGGCTCAAGAGTGTTCGATTCCCTTTCACCTACAAGTGCATTAGCAGATATTAGAGTCGCTGGAATTATAGCCATTATACCAAGCATAGGTGACATGATTGGATCTATCATTGCTATTGTAGCCGCTGCAAATGCAGGTGCTGCCAATGCTAATAGCAAAACAAGTCCAATTAGCATAACAGGTGCCATTGCAGCCATACCAACAAGACTATACTTGACCATTTTCACTTTCAGTGCCATACGCAGGTCAGCTCGGGCAACAAGCATCGATTTCCTTAGAGTCACTAGATAACACCTCCTTTTACGACATTAAGATATAGATCTTCTAATGTCGCGGCTTCTTCTGCAAATTCGATAATTCTGACTCCTTGAGACAGTAACGATTGCATCAGAGTTGAGTTATTGCCTATTGGGTCTTCAATTGTGACTTGAAGAGAGTCAACTTCTGTTTCAGCCGATTTTACGAACGACATGGATTTTGCGATTGATAGAGCCTTTTCCAGGTCATTGTTGACGCGAATAGTGAAATTCTGACTAGCTCGCAGTTTAGCCTGAAGTTCCTTTGTCTTGCCGCTAAGTAAGATTCGACCCTTATCGATGATTGCAATCCTGTCGCAGATTCTTTGAACCTCCGCTAGATTGTGTGAGTTGATGAAGAAGGTCTGTTTATACTTCTTAGCAAGGCTAAGGATGAGTTCTCGAACTTTTTTGGCTGCAATAGGATCCAATGCAGAAGTCGGTTCATCCAATAAGAGCACTCTTGGTCGGTGAAGTAAAGCACGGCATAAAGCAAGACGCTGTCGATTGCCTGTGCTCAACTCTCCGGCAGGATCATCTTTTCGTTCCCAGAGCCCCATGAAAGTCAGCAGCTCCTCGATTCTTTCGGGTATCTCTGCATCTGGAATTCCATAGAGCTTCCCAAAGTACTCCAAATTCTCATAGGTAGACATTGTAGAATAGAGAGTATGATTGCTCTCTTCTGGCATGACACCAGTTATCTCTCGAACACGTACTGGTGATTCGATGATATCAAAGCCTCCTACAGAAGCTGTGCCTTCACTTGGAGTGAGAAGCGTGCATAGAAGCCGAATTGATGTAGATTTGCCTGCTCCATTTGGTCCCAGTAGTCCGTAGATCGAACCTTCGGGGACACTCAGCTCAATGTGATCGACGGCAGTTAAATCGTCAAATCTCTTTGTTAAGCCTTTAATATTTACTTCGTCCAATTTTTTACCTCCAAAAGCAATATTCTATTGTTTTCAATGTGAGGTCATGACTAAGAATAGCTTTACCGCCTGATGTCAGACGAGTGAGATCAAAGGAAAGCTTGATTCTCCAGATAGCTCCATTTAGACCAAGAAATGCCAAGAACGAGTTCATTGGCAGCTGTAGAGTACTGAGTCTTTGAGAATCAGTCACTGGGTTGTTCTTCCTTTCCTTCTGTTTTTCTCGTGATTCTGTCATGATGATTCACGAGTATAGTATGTGCAAAAACAGGATATCTAGCTGCGTCAGGTATGAGGTTGATAAAACGAATAGAAGAGGTCCAAAGAGTGTCATTTTGTAAGGAAGACACCTTACAAAACGATTAGATCTGACTAAATACCTGCAGCCTGCATAGCTTCCTCGAGCCAGAGTCTGCCAAGGCTCTTGTATCTATATGCTGGTCGGTAGATGAACGCCTCAGAATACACAATGCCTGGTTGCATCTTGAGCTCGGCTGTGAGTGTGTCAACGTGATTCAAGTTGTCGAAAGATGCAGCACAAATTAGCAATGGATCACTCGCAGATGGAAAAATCTGCCAGAATGTATCCTGGTAACGTGCAGTCAGCATGTCCAGAATCTCTTCCCTAGAAACCTGTTTTGGATTCCATTTTAATTTCAGAAGAACGGTCACTTTATCTCCCACATTGAGGCGCGCTCTGAGTCCGAATTTAATAGCCTCGTTTTGGTGTAGCTCTCGCAATATCTTTCGAACTAGGCGCACGTTCAAGCCAGTTTGGCTTGCGATATCACTAATAGGCACTCTAGCATCTTCAAGAAGAGATTTGAGGACTCTCAAATGAAGATTCGTCAGATTTGCTTTCTTTCCTCGCGGGGAAAGCAAAGTATGCATTTCAGTTGAGCTGATATGGGGATTTCGCCTGAATGCCTCAGAAAGAGCCGCTAACTCGGATGAGCTTGTATACTCTGCGAAAATCAAATAGTCTCCTCCATAGATGAGAGTAATCTGCAGAACACCTCTGTTTGAAGCAATCTCTGAGATGAATTGCTCCTTATCCTCCATGCCATCTGTTTTTAGCCAGATTGCCATTAACTCGGAACCAATCATGGCTGGTACGAACTCAACAACGAAATCTATTATGGCTCCAGCAGCGACCATATCATCGACTCTATTCTTGATGGCAGTAGCAGACATTCCCAAGGATTTGGCTATCTCTCGATATGGCGTTCTACAATCTCGAGATAGAATGTCAATTATCTTCCTGTCAACATAATCTAACTTTGGCATCAATTGAAAATGTCAAGAAATACTTCATGAAGGTTTTGATTTGCAGGAAAATGCAACAAATTTCATCTGTTTCTTTTTCCAATTGATGTTTGGGACAATCCCTCACAGAGGGATTGAATCAGTTCTGTCTAGACTCCAGCAGTCTGAATGGCTTCCTCGAGATAGAGCCTCCTAAGACCCATGTATCTGTATGCTGGTCGGTAGATGAATGCTTCAGAATACACTATACCAGGTTGCGTCTTGAGCTCGGCAGTAAGTGTATCGAGATTATTCAAGTTGTCAACGATCGCAGCGCCCATCAGAAATGGTTCACTGACGGATTGGAAGATATTCCAGAATTCATTTTGGTATCTCGTTAGCAACATATTCATAATCTCATCCCTAGTGACTTGCTTTGGGTCCCATTTTAGCTTGAGAAGGAAGCTCAATCTATCCGCCACATTAAGACGCCATCTGAGCGAGAATTGTATTGCTTCACTTTGCTTTAGCTCTCGCAGTGTCCTTCGAACGAGGCGCACAGTCATACCGGTTTCGCTTGCGATATCTCTAATTAACATCCTCGCGTCTTTAAGAAGGGCTTTGAGAACCCTTAGCTGAAGGTTTGTTAAGCTTGTCTTCTTTCCCCTTTGAATAATTATGATGTGCACTTCCGTGGAGCTTACACAGGGATTACTCCTAAAAGCCTCAGAAAGAGCCGCTAGCTCCAATGAGCTTGTGTACTCTGCAAATACTAGATAGTCGCCTCCGTAGACGAGTGTGATTTGAATAACACCTCTGTTTGAAGCAATCTCTGAAATGAACTGCTCTTTATCCTCGGTGCCATCCGTATTTAGCCAGATTGCCGCGAGTTCACATTCAATCATAGCTGGTGAGAACTCAATGACAAAGTCCATTATGACTCCAGCAGCGACCATTTCATCAACTCTGCTCTTAATGGCAGTAGCAGACATTCTCAAGGATTTGGCTATCTCTCGATATGGCGTTCTACAGTCAACGGCAAGCATGCCAAGTATCTTCTTATCAATCTCATCTAATATAGTCATTAAGTGAATTATCAAAAATCGGCTCTATGAATATTTTGATAGACAGGTCTTCTAATAAACTAGCATAACTTCTCTGCTGTACATTTAAGACTAAGAACGTAACCTAGTTATGTATGGCACATCCAGGAGTCATGAGAGGTGAAGACGGGAGAACACCTCATATCAAATTGAAGGAAGACGAGATTGCTAGACATGTTTTGCTACCCGGTTCTCCTGAACGTGCAAGACTTGCAGCATCAATGTTTGATGAGTGCGATGAAAAGTCGTTTCATCGGGAGTATCTCTCCTTCACTGGCAAGTACAAGGGTGTTGATGTCACGGTGATGTCAACGGGTATGGGATGCTTTTCAGCCGTGACAGCAGTCGAGGAACTCGCAGCTATCGGAGCGGACACCTTCATTCGCATTGGATCATGTGCGACTTACCAGAGAGAGATTGGATTAGGTGACAATATAATCGCAACCGGATGTATTAGGGACGAGGGGTGCACATTGGAATTCGCACCTCTATCATTCCCTGCAATACCAGACCTAGAGGTTCTAACAGGGCTTATTGAATCAGCAAAAGAGATTGGAGTAAGATATCATACAGGAATTGTAAGGACTTGCGAGAACTTCTACCTGCGAGAGCGGTCCCCAAAACTCAATGAGCAGTATGCCAGACTTGGTGCTGTAGCACTTGAGATGGAATTATCAGCTATCCTGATGGCAGCAATTGATCTAGGAAAAAGAGCAGGCGGCATTCTTACTGTTGGTTCGAACCTAGTGACAACTGAGAACCGTTACAAAGGACAGCGTGTTGCTGAGTTTGAGGCTGGGGAGAAGAATATGATCAAGATTGCTCTGGAAACACTCAAGCGATTAAACAGTCAATAAGTCACTTCTCCTCAGGACGCACAAATCCCTCATCAATGAGCCGGCAAGCAATGCTTCGGAATCCAGGACATTTACTCCATCGCATTTCGTATTCACAGTTTTTACACTCGTGCAATATTTCGAAACTTCGTTTGATATTCAGAATCGTGACGAATCCAAGATAGAGAATGAGAATGAATAGCATCTTGAAAAGGAGAAGTGGAGAGAGAAGACCATCAATGAGAAGGATAGACCAGCAGATAGATGCAAATCCGGAACCTAACAAGAACTTAGAGCCCACCTTTGCTTTCTTACTTCCCTCTACAACGCCTGAGAAACTCACAACAAAATACACTAGAATCGCCAATCCTCCTCCCCAAAAAAGGTAGAATCGAATAAGTAAACTCTCATCAACCAGCCAGATTAGCAACAGTAAAACCATTGCTCCAAAGAATGAGAGCGTATTGAAAGTACAACCTATGCACCATCTTCGCCCGCGAATAGCAACTGAGTGGCCGTCGAAATGACCACACGAGGGATGATGTGAAGTAATGAACGGATCAGTAATCTTGAGGAATTGGAGAGGATGTCGAATTACGCGGCCCATATCAAGCAAAAGCCTTCCACGACTAGAGTCATCAAGAATCTCGTCACACGGTCTTGTGTCTTTACCATCCTCTACCAATTCCTCGACGACCTGGAGCTTATGGATATGGAAACATCGGAAGCAGTCCGGCCAAAATAGCTGCAAAGATGGAGCCAAAGACGAATATGAGTAGTAGTATCATTACGATGATCTGAATTATTCCACCCAGAATCCAGGCTATGAGTGCACCACCCCAACCGACATTGTGTCGACTCTTGATGAAGTACCAGGCAATGAAACAGCCAAGACAGGGAATCCAAATGACAAGTGACATGAGAAGAGCAGTCACAAATGTAGTGCCAATCTCTCTATTACTGCCATTCACAAAACCAAGCCCAATACCAAGAAATACTCCTTGAATGATTAGATTTAGAATGAAGATTAGAAAGATTAGCAGGAAAATCATTTCGAGCGTAAGCCCGAATAACCATGGTTGCAAATTATCTCGCCTCCAAAGAAAATTAGATTCCTTTCAATCAAGCCTTGGTTAAAAGATTTCCGAGAAATCCTGATGCAATGTGAGAAGCACTATGATGTTTGGCAAACTTAAAGGTTGAAGAACAAGAAAATGATGTGATGATAGCAATTCGTAAATATGCAAAATGAGGACAAGATTCAGTTTCTTGACGTTACTTAATTGTTACTGCTGACATAGTCTTTGACCAGATGATTTCTGGGGGAGTGTTGTCCTCAAGTGCATGTATTTTCTCAGAGGTCTCTAAATGCATCCTAAGAGTATCCACACAGGCTCTTAATTTGGACTCACTATCAGAATGACCTAGGCTGATAGGATTAGGACCAACTGGACGTCCATGCTTGAGCGCAGTGTAGAAGCAAGCCTCAATCCCCTTGGCACCCATTTTATGTGCACGTTGACCTACTGTCATGATGAGATCTAGATCTTCCTGCGTTTCAATCGCCATATAGTATGCTGGTCTGAGAGGATGTGACCTATCAGTAAACTTCACTATGCGAGAACCTTCAGGAAATCTAGTGCCCAGACAGGTGTTACATCTCCACTCACCAGCCTCACAGAACGAGTCATAGACATACTGTAGACTCTCTGTGGACCCACATGCTCCACATCGATTGGACATTTCAGTACCCCTTATTCTCTCGGACTAGGGGGTATTATGAAAATCGAAGAACATGAGATGTTATATTCTCTGTGTGATACTAGCAAAATCGGGAAATTCTACTTTTTACCAAAATGCTAAATATGGAATCATGGAATATTGTGTGTTTTTCTACAATTCGAAGGGGGTAAATCATATTGACGATGCTAGAAGATAGCGCCAAACTGCTATCTGAATTTGGCCTCACATATTATGAGTCCATAGTCTACATTACTGCCCTCAAGATTGGTGTTACTACCGCAAGCAGAATAGCAAAACAAGCCAATATACGCCGTGAAGAAGTCTACAGAACCATACCGAAACTTGAGAAGATAGGTCTTATTGAGCGAATTCTCGGAAGACCTGCGAAAGTCAAAGCACTTCCACTACAAGATGGTCTCAATACGCTTTTTGAGATGAAAGAGGAAGAGACAAGTCATGAGTTGCGGCAGCTTCTCTCAAAGAAGGAGGAGGTCCTCAAGAAGTTCGATCAAGTGTTTCAAAGTCAGAAACAAGAAGAAGAACAATCCCATTTTGTCTTAATATCAGAAAAAGACGTTCTTACTAGAAAGGTCACATCAGCTATCACCAATGCAAAAAAGAGCGTTGATTTTGTGGACTCATTTGAGAATGCCTTTCGATTCATTTTGTCCTATGGTGATGTACTAAAGATAGCAAAGAAGAAGAATGTGGATGTACATATCCTAACCGAGTGTCCTGATGAGATTGGATTAATTCCTGAATATTTGAAAAAACAAATACCCCACAACTCATTCACAGTTCGTTATTCGGAGAAAATACCAAGCCGCTATATTCTCTTTGATAAGAACCAAGCAATGATCACAACTTCTGCTGGTAGTTCGTTTAGCGATGGTCAGTGTCTATGGACAAATTCTCCTAGTCTGGTCGGGATTATCCAGAGGGACTTTGAGGAACAATTTCGCGACGCATTGGATTGGAGAAACCTCTCTATTGCGCCGCCTCAAAAACTGACTCGAATCCTCAATAGGTTGAGACCACGAGACCATGTTGTTCTCTTCTATGACTCTGTTCAATCCAAATACAATACTCTATTTCCGTATATTACTCATGGTCTAAATCGAGGAGAAGCAGCAGCCTATATCTGCTCAGAGGAATCACCTGATGAAATCAGAGTGGGTATGACCAACTATGGCATTGATGTGAAAAAACACGAGAAAAGCGGCGCTTTGCAGATATTCAACTACTCTGACATTTACATAGTGGATGGAGAGGTTGATCTCCAGCATATTATGGAATTCTGGAACAAGGCGTATAATGAAGCCTTGTCTAAAGGATTCAAAGGATTGCGGGTCACTGGAGAGATGAGTTGTTTCATCAAGCACGATTTGGTCCAAGAATTAGTTGAGTACGAAAGGGCACTTCATTCAGTTCTTGATATACCTATGACAGCCATTTGTGCATACAATGCAGAGATTCTATCATCAATTGAAAATCCAATTGATATCTATTCAGAACTGGTCAAAGCTCACGGAAAAGTACTCTTTGCAGGAGAAGATAGCATCGGCAAGATTGAAGTCCGAGCTGGCTAATAGTCCGTTCTCCATCTATGAAGGAAGATAGATCCATTGGCGCATATCTGAAAGGCACGGATACCTTCTGATAAGACGTTTCTTCAAAAGTTTCCTTAACGCATACCTAACTGTTCTTGGAGCAAATGAAACATTATCTATGAGTTGCTTGGGTGTTACACCATTCTTTCCAGTTTCTCTTAAAACAGACAAGACAATCATCTG
>JAEORN010000240.1 GCA_016840825.1 Candidatus Thorarchaeota archaeon
CGACAGTACTCGGAAGCTGTCCAAGCTCGACCCTACCTCCAAGTGTAAGGCGTTGAATTGCATCAATTGATGAACCTGCATGAACTACTCCAACCATACCGACCCCAGCAGAGCGTAGGTCAGCATAAGCTGAGAAATCGCTGGATTTCCTGAGCTCATCATATATCACATAATCTGGTCTGACAAGCAGGAGAATATCAGCTGCCTTTTCCATGCTATTATCAAGAGGTGAGTATTGTACGATGTCCTCTGAAACCATAAGGTCACGAGGTTGCTCAAGGGTCTTGACGATATTGCCTTTCTTGCTATAGAACTCAGCTAGTGCAGCAGAGAATGTTGACTTTCCTGAGCCTGGGCTTCCAGTAACAAGTATTCCTTCTGCACGAGTTTCAAGGCGATTCATTAGCTTTGGACTAAGTTCGTAATCATCTATTGTAAGCTTCGTGATTGGTCGAATGGCTGAGATCTCATACTTGTCTGCGAAGGGTGGCATGGCGATGGCAATGCGTAGGTTACGAAGTTGAACTACAGCAGCACCTTCTTCTTCAATCTCAATGAAGGATTGACGATCATTTCTTGCTGTTTCTATTATGGCCTCGCCAAGAATATCAAGCTCTTCATATGTAAGGATTCTCTCTGAGAGTTCTACTAATGACCAATCTCCAGGCATACCTCTTTTTGCGCGTGGGGGATTGTTCTCTATTAGGTGTACACTCATTGTGTGTTCATCAAAGAAGGCATTTAGCTTCAGTAGTTCTGCATCATCATCTATCCAATCATCATTCATTATTTGGTATCCCTCCAACTTCGCGGAGCTTTGCTTGAGCGACTTTGTAGTAGTTCACTTCACCATTCTGGTCTACAAGTGCGAATAATAGGTTCTTTCTTGCTGCAACAGCAGTTTCAGTTATCATATCCAAATCATGTAACGAGATAGAATCGTCTTCTTTCAGGACATAGATTAGCTGTTTGGCTGTAGCAGTACCTGGTTTATCACCCCGTGCATAAACCCGAAATCCAATTCCTCCTCCAAATCCTTGACGAACTGCATACCCTCTACTTCTCAGGTCTCGAAAAACCAGATACTTTACCCATAGGTCGGACTCCTCGTTCATGAGAGAATTTACTACTTGAGATGCATCTATTACAGATCCGTCAGGAATCTTTAGGGTGATTCTCTTTCTTTCGAGAAGATGAAGTATCTCAACAGGCTCTAGCTCAAGTCTTCCATCTTCAAGACGAGTCCCGTAGAAACCCTGTTGTGCGATTCTGTCAGAGTCAGTAGTATTGACATAGCCTTTGTTGTTTTCAAAGAGCGCATCTGAAGGCTCTTCTTCCTCCTCAGGTTCTTCTTCTATTATCTCATCTAAGTCTTCTTCGGAGTCAAATGGAAACTCTGGACTATTATCATCATCTGACAATTGTATTCGCCTACTTATGATGTCGCGGTGTTGAATTGTGAAAAAGGCTTCGACATGTCCAATAACAAGAATAATAGCGGAATATCATCGGTCGAAGACTGTGATCGACTCTGAATTTGCTCATCGACTTGAAGAATTCATTGCAGGTGCAAAGCGGATTGCTATTCTTGGTATAGGGAATGATCTTCGTACTGATGATGGCCTTGGTCCTTTTATCGTAAATAATCTGAGAACCAAACACCCCGATGTGTTCATCGAGAATGTTGGCTCTGTGCCTGAAGCTTTTGCAAGACCATTGGCAGAGTTTGGTGCAGAAAGGGTCATCATGGTTGATGCAGCAGATATGCGAAAGCCCATAGGACATGTCGAATTAGTTACAAAGGATAGGATTGGAGGTATTGCGATAAGTACCCATAGTATGCCTCTATCTTTTCTGATGCAATACTTGGAAGATTCGACAAATGGAAAGACCATTCTACTCGGGGTGCAACCACAAAATATTCAATTTGGAGAAGGACTTACTCCGATTGTTGATGATATAGCTCGGAAGCTTATTAGTACAATTGATTCTATCTTGGAAACCCACCTACGAGGAAATAATGATGTTTAGAACTATTGAGTGGATTGATGATACTAATCAAGTACGACTTGTGGATCAGACAAAGATACCACTACAAGTAGAGCATATTGTGACAAATAGTCATGAACGAATGGCCAAAGCTATCGAAATAATGGAAGTAAGGGGAGCTCCAGCCATCGGAGCAGCAGCAGGAATGGGGATGGCATTGGCTGCGATCGAAAGCAAGGCGAAGACAAAGGAATCACTAATAGAGTTCCTTGAGAGAGCTGCTGTAACTCTAAACACTCGACCCACTGCTGTTAATCTTACTTGGGCTACTGCAAGAATGCTCAAGGCCGCAAAAGCTGCAGAAGGAACAGTAGAGAAAATCGTGAAGATACTGATTGATGAAGCTAAAGAAATAGCTGAAGAAGATGTACGTATGTGTAGGAGCATAGGGGAGCATGCTCTTCAGTATATCGAGCCAGGGTTCACGATTCAGACAATATGCAATGCGGGATCTCTGGCAACAGTGCATTTGGGAACTGTAGGTGCTGTAATCAGAGTTGCACATGAGAAATACAATGGAGATATCAAGGTCTATGCTGCAGAAACTCGTCCTCGACAGCAAGGCGCAAGATTAACTGTCTTTGAGATGATGGAGGATGAGATTGATACTACTCTAATCACGGATGGTATGATAGGAACTGTCTTCAGAGAAAGAAGAATAGACTGCTGTGTCGTTGGAGCTGATAGAATATTGCGAACGGGACATGTCACCAATAAGATTGGCACATATACAATGGCAATAACTGCAAGGTATCATAACATTCCATTCTATGTAGCAGCTCCAATGTCTACTATAGATATGGAAACGAATCCAGATGAGATTGAGATAGAAGAAAGAAATCCAGATGAGATCCGAGTGATAAATGGGATTCCTGTTACAGTGCCCACAGCAAAAGTGTACAATCCCGCATTTGATACCACTCCTCCCGAGTTAGTGACAGCTATTATAACCGACAAAGGTGTAGTTGAGTCACCTAATGAAGAAAAAATGCGCAAATTGTACTATGGTTGATCTCTCTATGTTTCTCCAACTTGACGTATCTTCTATTCAAAAAATACCAAATTTGAGTAGTTTTTGTAGAAAAGGTCTGAATAATCCTATTTTTGAAGAAACTAGTGAGAAACTTGTACCGTATTTAGGAACCTTTGAATGTGATAACCTAGTTCAATAATAGAGCAAAGTCAATGTTTATCTATTACACACACCGAAATATGAGTGAGAGGGAACTACTATGCCTAGTTGTGAACTATGCGGCAGGAACATGAAAGGTAGAGGTCGAAATGTTACCATCGAAGGTGCTGAAATGCAAGTTTGTCCCCAATGTGCAGCTAAATTCGGAGGACAATCACTTGATTCGTCAGGTAGACCTAGGTATGATCGGCCCAGTCAGCCATCTTGGACTGGTAGTTCGAGTTCAAGACCAACAACGGCAGGTCGTCCACAGGCAGTTTCAAAACCTGTGGCCCAAAAAAGAGTGAAACCCAGACCAGAGTCGGCACCACTTCTTGATGACATGGTTCTGATTGAAGGTTATGCTGATACTATTCGAAAAGCAAGACAGAGAAAGAATCTCAGTCAAGATGAACTAGCACAGAAGGTAGGTGAGAGGATCTCAACTCTTCAATCGATAGAATCCGGAAGATTGAAGCCAACACGAAAGACAATTCGTGGATTGGAAAGAGAATTGGACATCTCCCTCCTCGAGCCTATTGACGCTGTTCCCCTAAAGATAACTCGCGAGAAAGACGCGGCTGGTCCTACACTTGGGGACATTGTGAAGGTCAAGAAAAAGAAATCTCAGAAAGGTGACTAGAGTGACTTGATCTTGAAACCTGAAGTATTGAGTCACTATAGAAAATAATATGGTACAACAGGTCAGCTTAAATAGTATATGAACATATATTATTAATAGCACATATCTCTCGGCTTTGGTCTCTTGACTATCAGCGGGTTCATTCAATTATCCATATATCATTCAGGTGAAATCATAAAAATGGCACATCCGAACTTCAACACTGACCTCTTCCGCTTAGTTGTCGAGGAAATAGCAGGAAAAGAAGGGGTTGACGTTGCAACAGTCCTAGTAAATGCAGATGAAACCACTGATGAAGAAATTGCAACGAAGACTGATCTCAAGCTGAATGTAGTGCGAAAAATTCTGTACAAATTGCATGATAACCATCTGGCGTCCTATCGAAGAATCAGGGATACGAATACAGGATGGTTCCTCTATTATTGGAAAATCGACCCAAGAAAAGCTCAGGCACTAGTGAACCGTAAGAAGCGACTGGTACTCAATCTCTTGGAACAACGGTTAGAACATGAAAGCAATAATGACCTATATGCTTGTGTGAACCGAGACTCCTCACCTGTACCCTTTGAGGAAGCAATGAATCTCTCATTTCGATGCCCTACATGTAATGGGGCTCTAGAGTTTGTAGATAACAAACGAGCTGTTTCTTTCCTGAAAAAACGTGTTGAAGAACTCAAAGCTGATTTGAAAGCAACATCTGTAAGCTAATGCAATGCTTCAACACTTCAAAAACTACTTAGGAACAAGAATTTTTCAGACTAGTTGGGTAGCTATTATTGAAAACTGTCACTCTTGCTCCAAAGGTATATGGACAATACCGAAATAGACTGTTGACATCTATTCAGTCTGAGATAGAGTCCATGATCAGTGATTTGAACTTGTCATCTGTAACTCTAGATGTGGATAAGAAAGAGCATGTATATCTATCAGTCGATGGTCCAGATTCGGAGTTTGTCATCAATCTTTTGGCTCAAGAGTATGGAAAGACTCCTGAATACCATGAGATTGTTCCCGAAGAGATATTCTCAGGTAGGCTAGTAGATGTAGGAAAGGTTGGGTATGGTATCTATGTTGACATTGGTTTATCTGAACCAAAGATAGACGCACTTATTCCCTTACACCGAGTACGAGAACAGATGGGAATGGAAAATACTCCCTTGAGAAAGATCGCACGTAGTTTGATACTTGTAGATTACCTACCGACAAAGATTCGTGTCACAGATGTGAATTATGATAATGAACAGATTAGCGCGGAGTTTACTCGGGAGTTCTTGGATAGATTCTATGACTGGATATCGGATGACCATGAACGGCTTCTCGTATTTGGCGCCAATCGAGAGATGCTCGAATCCACTTTGGAGAAGACTGGACATACTGATGACATCTACAATATTGAGAAGTTGGGATTCTTCGAGTTTGCCTTGCAATGTAAGCGAAGTACTCGTGCCTCAGGGATATTAGCAGCTATTGGACCTCGAATGCGTGGTGTCCCCATGCATCTATTCATACCTCGAGAGATACAGGAAGCGAAGAAAAGTGCCAAGGCTTGATATCTGGCTTGTCGAAGAAGGGAAGTTCACATCCAGACAAGCTGCTAAGAGAGCTATCAAGGAAGGATATGTAACTGTAGATGGAGTTGTCGCAAAACCATCCAAACATGTCGATGGCACTGAGGATATCGTCATATCTGATTATACAATTGGCTATCCGCAGGGATACAAGAAGCTAGAAAGAATTCAGCTACTTCTTCAAGGAAGTATCATCTCACCAGGAGGAATAGCTCTAGATATTGGTAGCTCTGCAGGGGGATTTCTTACCTATCTTGCACAAAGAGATGCCAAAGTGACAGGAATCGAGGTTTCTGAGGAATTTCGACCTCAACTGGTAGAGATCGCTGAGCGATATGAGAACGTGTCCTTGCTCATCGCAGATGCATTTGATATAGACCCAGAGATTATTTGTGACAAAATGGGACTCGATCTGTTACTGATTGATGTCACTACTGACCCGGATGGGACATTGAAGCTAGTTGAACAGTACTCCCCCTTATTGAAGGATTTTGGACTACTAGTCTGTGCCTTCAAATCTCGACTCGATGATGAGATGAGAAGCAACGTTGTTGATAAGCTGAAAGTTGATTATGATATACTTCATATCGTTGAGATGGATAGTTCATTACAGGAATTTCACGTCATAGCGTCACGACGGTACGTTTTTAATTGACTGCGGAGTAGAACGCAAACGCAATCATGGGCCGCTAGTCTAGCCCGGCTATGATGCCTCGTTTACACCGAGGAGGTCGCTGGTTCACATGGGCTCTATACGAGCTTGTGGCCAAAAAATCCGGCGCGGCCCACCATCTTTGCAATCCTTCCCATCATATATTATTACATGTAATACAATGGTGGAGATACGTGCGGCGAGGTTCTACAAGAAAAACGCGGGGTCAACTCTTTGACTAAAGCGGGAGTAGCCAAGCCAGGTCAAAGGCGGCAGACTTAAGATCTGCTCTTGTAGAAGTCCACGGGTTCGCAAAATCTGTGAAACTGTCAAGTATATCGTTGCTGAAATACTGGCGACAATGAATCAGCCATCTCAGGTAATCCACGAGATTGATATCGAAGAGAAGAGGATAGAAGGAGTATCCTTGATTCCAACGATGGTATTCTGTGATATCAGGCAGAATGGGATACCTGACAACAAGACATTGACAGAGTATGTAAGGCAGGCGGTGAGCTATCCCTGCTTTGCTTCCTTCAAGATATCAATTTAGTAAAATGGAAACAAAGGCATGGCGTCGGGGGCGAGATTCGAACTCGCGAGAGCTAGGAACTCTACTTGCTCATAAGACAAGCGCCGTTGGCCTCTGGGCCACCCCGACTTCATGCC
>JAEORN010000241.1 GCA_016840825.1 Candidatus Thorarchaeota archaeon
AAAATTGCCGACATCCTTAAAACAGAAAAGTCGATAGATTCCGATACCCGAGCCGGTTTGGCGGAGTAGCTGACGCGACAGCCTGCAGAGCTGTTTTACCTGGGTGCAATTCCCAGAGCCGGCTCCACTCTCATTTTCCAGCATCATTCATATACAAGTTATATACCGATATTTTCGGAGTTTGTCATGTCAACAAATCAGGATAACTTTGGCATTGGGGAAGGAACTATTGGTGGACCGAATATTAGAGCGGTCATACTCGAAAGCAACCGAATTCTATTGTCTAAATTTGACAAAAACGACTATTGGTTGACTCCCGGTGGTGGTCCGGTATTCTTTGAAACGACTAAAGATGCAATCAAGCGACATATCAAGGAGAAATGTGGATTCGAGATTGAGGTTGAACGCTTGCTATGGTCTATCGAAAACTTCTTTGTATATAGAGGTAATGATCCTTCATATGGTATCAAATATGGCACAAGGATTCATGGTATTGGTTTCTACTATCTTGTTCATCCCAAAGAACCTGAAGGACGATGGCAACAAGGAGCGTTTCGGGCATTGCATCGCCCTGATGTAGAATTCAGATGGTTTAAGCTAGATGAGATTGAGAGCGTGAACCTCAAACCTGCCTGCTTGAAACCACGATTGAGTCCTCTTCCTAGTCATCCTGAGCACTTAGTATGCCATGCTGATTAGAATGGTTGTGCTGCATCATTATTGAATTTCAGTTCTCAGGTGACTCTTTTCTCATTAACTGCGTTTGAATAGTGCAAAATGGAATGATTGCGCAGCCCAGATATGCTCTATGCTCCATCCTTGACCCGTTAGAGCGTTGATTGCCTCTGCAAAATCCGCTGCTAGACCCTTGTCATGGACTATTAGATAGTTCACTTCGGGGATATTCCCTTTGATTACATCCTTTGCTCCAATACTAACCATTGCTATCCTTACTCCTTGAATATCGATTAGGAAGAACTTCTTGATTAGATTCCTACGAGTTGCTGCTTGAATACATTTCTCCTGGCCCAAGGTGGTACTCGACAGTCGGACCAGTCGTGACTTCTCTAGGAATTATCACAACTATTCAAGTAGTAATCAACATCTCGTTTCCGTTATTTCTTTCTGATACAATTCATATAGTAGTATTAGCATCCGTTGTTGGGGCTTTCTGTGGAACCTATCAAGATCTCTCTAAAAACAGAAACAGGCAGTTTTGGACTTCGAGCGGAGGGAGTAATGCTTCAAAAGGGGCGTATCCTTCTACATTGCCCAGAAACTTTCGACTTCTGGACTTTTCCCGGTGGCGGTGTTCATCTACACGAAACCCTTGAGGAAGCACTCAAGAGAGAGTGGTTGGAAGAGACTGGATTTGAGATAGATGTCAAACGCCTTCTCTATGTGATTGAGAACTTCTTCTATTTCGAAGGTAATGAAGGAGTTCCTTATGGACCGAGGAACAAGAATGTCCATGGGCTAGGTCTATGTTTCCTAGTTGAACCTGTAGAGAATGAAGGAGTCTGGTTGGAAAATGAATTCTATGGTCAGGAAGATATACTATATCAGGGACGCGACTTGAAAATCACTTTCAGATGGTTTGAACCTGCTGAGCTTGATGACATCAATCTAGTACCTGTGTGTCTTAAGCAAGCTTTGAAACGGATACCTGATTTCCCTATTCATCTAGTGAATCGTGAAAGTTGAGATGATGTGTGCTATCATCTCCACTTCCTTTATTGTACATCTCATCAGATTGCGGAGCTCTCAGTTACATCCTTGGCAAAACCTACAATGACAACCACTGGCATCAGCGCTAACATCAGGTATGCAAGATTCCATACGAGCGCAGTGGTAGTATCTACGTCCAATGGAATACCGAATATCTGTATGCCAACATCAAGTATGAATACAATGGTATAGAAGATGAGTATCCAGGGCCAAAGCTTCGCCAAGGGATTCTTCCCGGGAAGATGTGAACGCCACCAATTGAGGGGTTGATTGACTCTTGTTGCCGCAAGGCATGCAAATAATGACATGAAGATCGGAGCAAATCCTCCTCCTACAAGAAACAAGGTCACAAGAAGAATTGAAAGTACACTAGCTCCATATTTCCTTTCAACAAACCCGACTGACCAAGTAATAGCTAAGAGACCTACAACAATCGCTACGATTCCTGTAATAAGGTAGTTAGGAATGAGTGTAAGTGCTCTCTCTCCCGCGCCAGGCCAGAATCTGTAGGCGGGTCCAATCGCGTCGATCATTATTCCTTCTGTTGGGATATTTCCCTGCAGAACCTCGAAAATACCATGCTCAATCCCTGCAGCCCCAACAAGGATGCCATATATTGTGGTGACCCATCTTGTCGCAGAGTAATTTCTCCAATCCGCATTGAATCTATTCATTTTTCTCTTACCACCGCGAACTGAAACCTTAGCATCTCTGACATATAAACCCAGCAGAGAAACCTCTACTAGTTTTAACTAGTTCTGCAGCCATACGCAGAAATTATTACAAAGCCCATGCATTCACAAAGGGGGTATCAGGCGTGGGTCGGTTAACCTCGTACTTCGGTCTTCCAGAAGACAAACCAAAGGTAATCAGGCTTGCGGCCACTTTTCTTGGACTATTCACATCAATGACTGCTGTACTCAACATGTCAACCACGTTCTACCTGATCTTCATCGCAGAGGCTTTGGGGAATGGTTCCTACATTGATGGTTTGGCACTTGCAGGAGTATTGATCATTGCTCAAAAGATTGCACAAACTCTACTCGATTATCCCACTGGCACACTTGGAGATATGCTTGGACAACGTTGGGTGCTAGCATCCGCATTTCTGACCTACTCCGCTGCTTTCTATCTAGTATCTCTCATTAAACCTGGTTCGCCATTCATCTTGTTTCTGTTTGCCTATGTCCTAATGGGTGTAGCCGCATCCCAGGAGAGTGGTGCGCTTGATTCATGGTTTGACAACAATTACATCATGGTAGCTCCTGAGGACGAAGGCAGAAAGCAATATGGAGTCTTCATAGGCAAACTAGCGATGATGCTAAGAGTTGCGCGAGCGCTTGTGATTCTACCTGGAGCTTTCTTCGCTGTGATGATTGCCCACTTGTTTGTATTTCAAGTACAATCGTTAGCATGTGTGTTGATTGCAGTAGTTTCGGTCTTTCTGGTTCGGGATATTCCCGTCGATCAAGAATCCCCGCAACAAGATGAGTCTGAAATCAAGTATTTCTCCCTCCTGAAGGAAAGTGCCAAGTATGTCCTCAACAGTCCCACTCTGAAATATCTCATCCTTGGGAATACTCTATTCATGAGCATCTCGTTCACCTGGGTCGAGATAGTCATGTATCCATTCCTCTATGATTATCTGATTACGGATACTGCAGTCGCACTTCTAATGACCTTCGTGTTGCTTGTGTTTGCATTTCTATGGGAGCGTTCAGGAATCTGGGCAAAAAGGTTCGAACCAACAAAATGGCTACCAAGATTCAGATTCATCCAATCCTCTGGAGCACTATTCTTCTGGCTATTTGCAATCATAATGCTGCTCTTTCCCCCAGCTCTCGCCACTTCTGAGGTGATTGATGTAATCCTACCCTATACAGACTTGATACTACTTCAGATTCCTCCTCAATCGATGGTTCCAATTTCCATAATTCTCATGATATGGTTCTCTGGAGGGGTATTCTTAACCACCGCTGCTATTCTATGGATGCGTGTCTTGCTTGATGTAATTCCTAACAGGATTCGCAATGGCGTCTATTCACTCATCCCTACCTTGGTAGTGCTAGCCGCTATTCCTCAAGTTGCTTTAATTGGCTGGCTAATTCCTCTATTCGGGATACCTGTGGTGCTCACATTGAGTGGTCTGGTTTCAGCACTAGGTGCGCTGTTTCTGAGGAAAGGATTCACTTCGAATCCAAATGAACCAAAGTAAGCTCCTCCTACATGATCAAGTCCTAGTTTATCCTAAGACTTATCTCAATGGTCAATCTACGTTGTAGCCATGCCAACATTTGCTGATGAATACGCTGAAGGGATTGCATATCTCCAGAAGACAAGCTTGGATCTCTACATGCCAAATCCCCTTGGAGGTTTTGTATTCAAGCCGGGATCGTATTTTGAGGATGCTGATAAGGAGAATGTTCCGAAACCAGCAAAGATTGGTCTTGGTCGTCTTAGTGTTGGTTTCATGGATCGCTTCAACATATCAACATCTGTGGATCTGAGCAGAATAGTTAGAGCAGTTTCAATAATTCTAACCAATTTCACCGGACCCAGAGAACAGGACTCCCCTAGAAACCACCAGAATCGCTTGAAGGAATTCATTAGAGGTGATTTGGACAAATGTAAGAAGGAGGTTGTCAGAGCGTTCTTTGGAATCGAAAAGATACTAGGTCTTGGAGATGTCATTGACTATAGAGATTACACTGAGGCCGCCATAGCAATCTGTGCATATGCAGGAGCATTGTAAAATCTTAGACAAGTTTCGGGAAGAGCAATCTATTCGCAGGCAATTCTCTCTTCATTAATTTGTAGCCAATCCAAATTCGTGTATAGTTTTGAATTGCATATGTTTTTACCGTTTCATTAACAGTATACAGATATCAGTGGTGTAGTATCCATTAGAAATTGAGGGGAAATCTCATGAATCCTATAGAGGTACGGAACCTTGTCAAGGCATTCGATCGTTTGGTTGCCGTCAACAAGCTAACATTCGACGTAAGGGAAGGAGAGATCTATGGTCTTCTGGGTCCAAATGGAGCTGGGAAGACAACGACACTAAAGGTCTTGATGGGTCTCTTGGATCCTGATTCAGGAACAGCCAGTATCTTTGGTATCGACTCGACTTCTAATCCGATTGAAGTCAAGAAGAGGGTGGGTTATGTTCCTGAGGAGCAGCTTTTATACAACTCATTGACTTCCAAGGAGATTCTTGATTTCGTTGCCTCGGTTCGCAGGTTAGATTATCAAAATACAAGAAATCGTGTCAATGAAATGATTCGTGCCCTAGATTTCAGTAGTCACTTTGGAAAGCCTGTTGTTACACTTTCGCAGGGAAATAAACAGAAAGCAATGTTACTTATTGCAATGATACACGCACCAGACCTTCTAATTCTCGATGAGCCATTCTCGGGTTTAGATGTACGAACGACTCGAATAATGAAGGATGTCATACGCATTCACACCGAGAGAGGTGGCTCAGTGTTGTTTAGTACTCATATAATGGAGATGGCTGAAGGTCTCTGTGATCGTGTTGGTATCATCGATGATGGCATTCTTGTTGCAGAAGGTACGCTTGATGAGCTTCGTACACAAGCTGAATCCGAAGGCGCTACATTAGAGAATGTCTTTCTCAAACTCACTGGAGAGGAGGAAGAAGTTCAGAGAGGTGTAGACGCTTTGAGGGAGGCTCTGGACAATTGAACTTTCGAGAGCGTTGGAGAATTGCAGGAGTAATCTCAGAAGAGATACGTTTTAGCGCATTTCTTGAAGCAAACCCTTCCAACCTCTCTAGGATTAAGGAGAAACCTGAACGTATCATCTCTCAGATCAAGAGGAGTGCCGCTATAAACTCGATAATCACAGGTTTCATGGTACTTATGATTGGCATCTTGATGATAGTTTCATTCTTCCTCATCGAAGAAACTGTAGCAATAGAACTTCGCTTCGCCATCTCAATTAGTATTTTCATAGGGCTTGGTTTTGTGTTGACATTCTTCATGAATCTGGTTTCCACTACAGGCTTCTTTAGTGTCGGAGCAATGACTCTTCCTTCAACACTTCCTTTTAGTAAATCCGACTTGGAAGATCTAATGCTACTAGCATTTGCTAGGATTTTCATCGCTCCTATTGTCATGCTATTAGTAATCATACCCCCCTTGATAGCTATGATTTTCGGAATTCTGACAGGCGTCTTCATCTTTGCTTCCTTAATTGCTATGTCAATATTGTCGCTAGGCGCTCTTATTCGAGTATCAGGGTGGTTCTACTCAAAATCCCAATCAGGAGATGAATCTATACTATCAGCAGTTGTGCGAATCGGCACTGGGATTGGCATGATGGTCGGGATCTTGGTCGCATATGGTGCGATAGGATATATTCCCGTTATTGTTGATTTCATTGTAACATTCTCTTCAATCTCCGGAACAATAGTAATCACCCTACTCTCGCTAGTGTTTCCATTCTCATTTGGATTCGTTGCCGCAACAGTTGCATATGGATTCATCTTCACACTCCCTACGACAATAGCTTCGATTCTTGCATCTGCTTTCTACTTCTATCTTGGATTCAGAAGTTATCTCACAAGTGGCCGGACACTAAAGAAACTGGCATTGGGAGGAGTCGCAGCAACATCAACCACCTCTGACTCTCCTACTGATCTGAATATCACGTCAGAACTGCGTGCTTTGATAAAGAAGGACCTAAGAGTGGCTACACGTAGTCTTGGATCTGTGATGCTTCTTGTCTTTCCCTTTCTGATGATATTTGCACTTTGGCCATCTTTGTCGATGAGTGGCGTTGTAGGAATTAGAAGTATGAACCTTCTGATGGTAGTTGGCTATGCTACTGTTTTTGCAGGTTTAGCCATGATCGGGTTGTTGGGCCTTGATACGCAAGGCGCTTCAGTCTATGAGGGAATACCACTCAGAACTATGCAGGTCCTCAATGGTAAGATTGCCATCTTCTCTATTTCCTATGTCTTCACAATGATTCTAGTATTTGTGATCATCTTGTTCAATACTTTGACAACACCATTTCTCCTTCTAATTCCCCTTTTCCAGATTCCATGTAGCTACTCAATCGGAGCTGCAATTGGTGGAACAATCTATCTAGTTAGAGGTGGTGGACGCGTGACTGCAGTCAATCTTGTAGGGGATCAAGCGATGTCGTTCCTCGCACTGATCGTTAGTTGCATCGTTGGCCTCTCTCCGCTTTTAGGATACGCACTCACTTTGCTGAATACTGGTGATCACCTATTATCGGTAATAGTACAGTTGTCAATCTCATTCGGTGTAGCTGCTTTCCTAAGGCTTTCTCTACCTCATATTTTGAAGGACTAGCGACAACTTCGCATTGAAGGAAGAGGGGAATCATCTGTATGATTCACACCTTACATTCCAAATCAACAATTGGTAAGTCTTTAATCATCGAATGCTTTACTGAGCATATGCGTCATGAACCATTGTCCAGTATTTCTGCAATATCCTTTGATATAGACGGAACCCTCTCCACTCATTCCTATCCATCAATTTTCAAAGTAAATAAGAAATTCATACAACAACTGCTTTGCGATGAATTTTCCTTCTCGGATGAACAAATATCTGTAGCAATCGAGTATGCAGATTCTGATATATGGAATCGACTTCCTCAAAATGACCCTCATTATTTCTTCTCTGTTGATGATTGGATTGAGCATAATCGTTTGGTTCTAGAACACTTGGGTGTAAAACATGATCTAGATCTTCTCGCTACAGAATATCAAGAGCTTTGGAATAAACTGTTTAAGGAGCATCCCCGTGTTCTAAAGCCTGAGGTAAAAGAAATACTCCAGTATTTGAGCACTCATAATTACAAGCTAGCAATATCCACGAATTGGGCAGATCCAAGTAGCTATCTATTATCCTATGGAATACATGATTACTTCCAAAGTATAGAGCACAGCATAGTCCCTGGATTTCGCAAACCCTCTCCTTACATGTTGCTACAAAATGCCAGAGAGATGCATGTGAACCCACTCATCTGCGCATATGTTGGAGATGATATCAATGCTGACATCCCTGCAGCAAAGAATGCGGGTATGCTCCCGATTCTAATCGAGAACTTCACATCGCCTTCTCTGACTCCACAAGAAGATGTTATCACAATTCAGGAGCTAAGAGAGCTGACTGAACTGTTCGAATAGACTGTAATTTTTCAATTCAAATCAACTGTACCTTTTTAGCTTCTTTGGTTTTCTAGCAAATCGAACTCCAAATCCTATTTCTACATAGAATTATTACAGCTGCCCCCACCTTAGAATTGCGGATTATCATGACAATCAAGTTTGGAGTTCATATCGAACCACAAGTAGGCTATACCTATGAGCAAGCTCTCGCAATTGCAAAAGAAGCTGAGAAATTGGGCTACCATTCATTCTGGTGCAGTGACCATATCTTTCTGGATGCGAACTCAGCAGAGCGGAATTGTCTTGAGGCTTGGACTCTATTGGCCGCTCTTGCTGCAGATACAGAATCAATCAAATTGGGAACTCTTGTAACATGCAACTCATATCGACACCCCGCACTTCTTGCAAAAATCGCCGCATCAATAGACATGATTTCGAATGGCCGTTTGTGGTTTGGATATGGTGCAGGTTGGAAGGAAATCGAGTACAATGCTTATGGCTATGATTTTCCGAAAATACAGGTTCGAATGGATATGATGGAGGAAGCACTGGAAATCATCAAGCTTCTCTGGACTGAACCTGCTCCCAGTTATAACGGAAAGTACTACTCAATTAAGAGTGCTTTCTCAGCTCCAAAGCCACTACAGAAGCCGCACCCTCCAATTCTAATCGGAGGAATGGGAGAAAGAAGAACTCTCAGAGCAGTCGCTCGATATGCTGATTATTGCAACTTCTCGCTCCACGAAGAACTTGACAGAAAGCTGAATGTCCTAAGGGAACACTGTAAGAGCGAGGGTCGTGATTTCAATGAGATTGGAAAGAGTTTCATGGCTTCAGGATGGCCAGGAGTATTTGTCACAGATGATGAGGACAAATTAGAGGAACAATGGAAATGGCGTTCTGAATTCCTTGGGATCCCAATAGACCAAGTGAAGGAGAGAGCGAGCACCAAAGGTCCTGGCTCTTGGGTTGGTTTTCCAGAAGATGTTCTTGAACGTTTCGAATACCTAATTGGTTTTGGATTCGATTTATTCCAAGTCGCGTTTCCCGGTACAAGAGAAGATTACATCGAAGCATCTAGGAGATTCTCTGAGCATGTAATTAAGAAACTCTAGAGGGCTATTAATTGAGAACACTCGAAATAAATCCAAAAAATTCATCTTTGAAGTGATATTAATCTCGATTTAGGTCTTGATTCATTTTGGCTGAGTTCATCAATCTCTGGGTTTTTTATTTAGCAGGTTATGTAATCGCATATTCAATACAGGTTTGGGCAAATCGAAAACGAGGTGAACCCTTCGATGACCCTGATTTGATATCACAGAAGAAAATCTATGTCCCTGCCTTAATTTGGATTTTCGGGGGTTTTGCAATCAGTGTCTTTGTTCCTTTTGAGCTAGGATTCCTGTTCTTCCTAGGATTCTCAATTCTAGTTCTAGGGTTGATCATTGGCGTGTTAGCATTATACTCATTTGCACATTCCCCGGGGCTCACAACTACGAAGATTCATCGGTATTCAAGAAATCCTATCTACGTTGGGTGGACGCTCTTCTTCCTCGGTCTCACTCTAATGGGTTGGTCTGATTCAATCTGGAGCATCATTTTCATCTTGTATTTCATCTACACTGTCTTCTATCTGCATTGGACAGTGCTACAAGAAGAGAAGTTTCTGATTGCAAAGTACGGTAATGCATACAAAGAGTATCTGGATCGGACTCCTAGGTATCTTGGTAGGTTCAAACCACGGATAGAATCTTAGCCGTTCCTCAGAAGATTCTTTTGGTTGTAATGTATCACTTCCTGTGGTGTTGATTCTACTTGGCTGATTTCATTGATCTGTGGATATTCTATATTGGTGGGTATGCAATTGTGTATCCTCTTCGATTATGGGCAGAGAGGAAACGGGGTTCACCATTTGAGGATCCAGAGTTGGCATCTCAACCTGGAGCACTCATTCCTGCTGTTATATGGATGATTGTAGGATTGGCTATTAGCATCTTCGTTCCTATCGGTGAAGGCTTACTCATCTTCATTGGTTTAATTATTGCAGTGATTGGTTTGGCATTAGTAGGGTGGGTCTTCTATTCATTTGCCATTCAGCCAGGACTTGCTACCAAAGGAATACATCGATATTCTCGGAATCCAAATTACATTGGTTGGACTATCTATTTTCTTGGGTTGACTTTCATTGGATGGTCTGAATCGATATGGAGCTTTTTCTTCCTACTTTACTTGATATATACAGCATGTTATCTCCATTGGAATGTTCTTCAAGAGGAGAAGTTCCTAGTAGACAAGTATGGTGATGAGTATCGCGAATACTTGAAATCTACCCCTAGATATTTCGGTAGACCAAAGGGCATACAAACTTCTGAATGACTGATTTCCTATTATTGCTTTAAGGCTCTGAGGATTTCATCTGGGATCTGAAATGAATGCGTACATTGGTCGTTTCCCTTTAGGATTGACTCTGAGAGTTTCACCTCTAGAGGAATTCCGAGTACTCCTTCCCAGAGTTGTTTGATCCACCCCCCAGAGCAAGAACAGAACGTAGATGGCATCTCGTTCATTCTTGCTTTGGCAAGGGAACAATGGCAATACGACATATGCTTCTCTTCGGTTGTTGTTGCTTTCTCATACTTGCTTGGATTATATGGAACCTTCGTGACATGAATCCAGTTTCCTTCTCGATGTGGATAATCATAGAATGAACCGCCTCCCCAAGATGTATCGCTGCGCATGAACTCTAGAAGTTTATCGATATCTTCTAGTTCATTAAGTTTCATTCTCATCTGTTTGATTCTTGTTTGAGGGTATTTATGAGGACATGTTTCTACAAGGATTTTATTGCTTGTTTCTTGGTCAACTAATGAATCGAGTGATAGCAACGCCTTCTGGATCCATCGAGTCTGTTCATTTCTAATTTTCTTTGTTGATCCTTCTGGAATGTCATCTATTCCATCCAATACTTCTTTAGCTATCTTGGATGAAGTATACCGCTTGACATTTTCAGCAAAATTACCAAGCCATTTCATCATACGGACCTTCTTAACTAGGTAGTAAAAGATTTGGAATAATTCTGATTCACATTCTGTTTCTATAAATCTGTAGCTCGATATTATTGAGTCTTCGAGTTATCGACATCAAAGTAGATACTCTGTCCTTGGCAAATTTCTAGAAAGTCCTATAAGTTCAGAAGTTGAAATTCCTAGTGGGGTTTACATCGTGGATAGGAATTTTGTGCTTAGTTGTGTAATTTGTATACTAATCATTGGAGTGTTCAACTTGCAAATCGTAGATGCGCAATCTACGAGTGACATCATCATTAGCTCTGACATGTGTTTTCGTTCAACACCTGTTCGAGAAGCTACAATTGAGATGAATGAAAGCGCAGGTATTCTGGATTCGGGTATCGATTCCACAGGGTCGAGCTATATACTAACATATGACAGGATCTCCGGCCGGACACGGATTTCGCTGATCAAAATCGCTTCTAATGGCACTCTGATTTTCATGAAGGAGTGGATGGATTCTGATTTCAATATAAGAGATTTCGAGATTGCCAATGAATATGTGTACCTCTTAACTAGTAACGATAGCGAGTGGTACCCAAGGTATGAATTGATTAAAATGGATCTTTATGGAAACACGTTAGAACATCAGTTGTTGAATTTCACCTCTTACAATTTCTACCCCATTTCGATCCAGATAAATTCACAAGACTCTATGTTTATTCAAACTCATAACCCTGCAACTATGGAATTAACTATTTTCAAAATGAACATGACAGGTGGAATCCTTTGGAACTACACTACCCCAAAACCGGAGATTGATTTCGCAGCGTTGAGTGATGGACGATTGATCGTCGCAGACAACGAGTCTGCCTCCTTCTTCGGAACCGAAGGAAACCTCGAATGGCAGTGCTCTCTTCGACCGTCTGATGATGCTTCATCCTATTGGTTTCTGAAAAAAGTTCTACTTATGGATGATGACACATTTTTGATTTCGTTCAATATGTATCTTCAAGGATGTGATAGATTATTCAGGTTCAATGCAGATGGGACAACAATATGGAACAAGACTGTCCGTGGTGAGGTCCAAGTCGGTGGAGTCACTGATGCTCACATTGAGAACCTCTTGCTTGGCTTGGATAGCAGTGTATACCTAGTAGCTAATGTCTTTGGCACAACTGGAAATCCATTTCTAATAACAATCACGGATAATGGCACTCAAACCAAGGGGTGGATGCTTGATGAGCAACTACTATTTAATAGAGTTATCATGAATCCTGAATCCAATCCAATTCTTATTGGCATTGAGCGATATGAAACCAGTTCGACATTGCTTGTCTACTTTTATGACTTGGAATCAACAACGCTTCCTATTGAACTCAATGTCTTCTACTTGATAGCCATTCCGTTACTCATTGTAGCATTTGTCATTATCATTTATTTCGGGAAGAAATCAAAAGCTGTTTCAAATTTCTAAAGTGACAATATGTTCTTTGTAAAATACTTGAGTGTGGGTTAATCCCCCGCACTCTTGTAGCCCTTATATGCTGGTTAAATGGTTTCAGATGTAAATTATAGGCAGATTCCTTTTGATTAGATACGTTAGTTTATTAGAAAATGTTCTAATTATATTATCAGTTATTCAAAGGGGTGGTTTGGTGTCAAAACTAAGCAGGCCGGAACACCCTACTCAAATGGAGCTAGACATTCTTCGATCCTTTGGTTGGGCTGTTGTCGAGCTAGAAACTGTCCTATTCGAGAGATACACACAACTCTCCGCAAAGCACTCTGTCATCTCACTAGATGAGTTTAGAAAAGTACTACGTCAGATGGAATCAAAGGGTTTTATCTCATCGGCAAATCTCCATAGTTTCCGAGCTTTCAAGAAAACTGTTGTTGACAATAGAATTCTCGATGAATCGCATCCGAAGAATCCCAATGAAGAGATGAGGTTGGCACTTGCAAGTCTTAAGGCTCGACGAAAGGCGGGAATTGCTACGCCAACAGAAGCAATATCACCAAGATCGATGGAATCCAAATCAAAAGCAGAAGAAGCTACACCTAGTATCATTGATGAAACCACGATTCCCAAAAAAATCACCAGTAGTCTAATTCTGCTGTCAGAAACAACTGGAGATGAGATACTGCAGAAACTTGAGAGGGCGTTGCTTAAGCGTGAAAAAGCAGGGTCAATAAAACCAAGTGTAGTCGCAGCTCACATCAAGAACATGAAACAAACACTTTCGATATCTGAAGAATCCTTACTCAGGTACATAGAACAGGAACTCCCTGAGCTCTTACCTCTGATTGATAGTCTACTAGTTTCTCAAGGTTCAGACTATCTTCTGCTCTCTCTCCTGATGATAGATTCGAAGATTAGGAAATACATTTGATTTCAAGGTTTGGCATATGGATGGTTTTTGAACATCTAACTATAATATTGTAGGGATAGTAAGATTACCGACTATTCAGAACCACTGAATATCTTTAGTGATATCACACATGTAGCTACTCCTAATACACTAATGATACCAAGCACAATAATAGTAAGAGGAATGCTTGTATCGTAGGATTCTGCATAATCCATCCCAAACTGAATAGCCTGCAGCACAAAACGATATCCGTTCATTTCAACCCCATAATATTCTCCTGTGTACATTGGTTGATAATCACCATAAGGCGAGGCTCCTGATACTAGAAGTACTCCCTTTCCACTTAGTCCTGCATTGATTTCAAGCGTCGCTCCGACAAAGGGTCCTTGCTGTCCCAAAACATGCGCTTGAAGTGCGAGAGAATTATCTGTATAGATGACTGCACTTGAGTTGAAATAAAGCAGTGGATAGAGGTTGGGCAAAGAATGCTCTTCAAGGGCAATTGGATTGATGCCACATCCCGGATTAGATGAATTGCTGCCATATAGTGTGGTTGGACCATGCATAAGGATACAATCGACGCCATCTACAATCTCAGAAACAAACTCATCATCGTTCACTATCGGAGCATATACCCGATATTTAAAACCAGGTACGCAGCAACACACTGCATCCTCAATCTGACAAGGTTCTGGATATGCATGAGAGCCTATTCTTTCCAAAACACATGACATGTTATCATTGATATACTGTCCTTCAAAATCATTATCGCATCCTATCCAAAGGAATTTCATTCCTTCACTAAACCAATCATAGATTGCCTTGATTTCAGCCTCGTGGTATCTATAATTTCCATAAAGCGATCCGATTATGAGTCCTTTTGCATTACTCAATACTGATTCGTTTATTCCGCCTAAAGCCCAGACCACTTGGTACCCCATTTCAGTTAGATTACCATCCAATTGAGGATCTGTTTCATTCCAAGCCATCGTTTGCATATTCTGACCATGTGAATAATCAAATACTATGATCTCTGCATCTGTATTTTGTTTGATTTCGAAGTTGATTCCCACAGGTAGGATAAGGCAAAGTAGGGTAAAAGCTTCTATCTCCTTCAATCTATTTCATCACGAATTATTTCGTTTCATAGCATCGGAGGCGCTAGTTGAATAAGCACTGCTGAGTAGGCCCATATAATCAAAGTGAATAGCTGGATTACGAAGATTCCTGTATATAGACCACTCAACCTTTCATTTGTTCTCTTTTGTGTCAATGTAATGATTAATCCGAACCCAACTGATGCCAGACTGATCATCCAGATATATAATTGAGTCAAGCAACTGGCATTGCATCCAAAGAAGATGAAAACTTGAGATGGTAAGGTTATCAATATTATAGCAAAACCGAGTACTATTAGTGAATAGACTTTGGTAATCTGAATTTTCCTATATGTCATGGCCTCCAACACAAACACCATTTTGATGAATTGCCCGATTAGTATAATCTCTTTTTATAAAATGCATATGCACAAATATCAATACTGTAGACAAATGTCGCAAGTCACTTTCTCTTTTTTCGAGAAAAGCTGGAATCCAGTCAGATTTGTTTCATGCCGAGTATTGCTAGTTGTTACTACCAAGCCACACTTTGTGACATAGTGATCTGAATACTCTGGATGTCGCATCGCTAGATGGACTGTGGTATTTGATGGCTCTTTCCGGAAGTATTTCATCTCT
>JAEORN010000242.1 GCA_016840825.1 Candidatus Thorarchaeota archaeon
CTGGTTTAGGATTAGAAGTTGATTGGCAAGAAGTACTAGACTCCACAAAGGTAGTACTAGATTCTCATCCTGCTCCTTGGATAGCTCTTCAACTACAACTCCTTAACTACTCAGTAGCAATTGGAAGCCATCGTGCCCCTCTCAAATCATATACTCTCGCTGCTATTGGGAATTTGATACACACTAATGAAGAGCTAGCTTGTTTCTCTCCTTTCTATTGGATATATCATGCGGCATTGTGGGATAGATTGGAGGATCAAGATAAGAAATGGGCACTTACCGAAAAGGCCATTGAGATAGCTAAGGATTACGATGACCGTTACTCCATAGGCTATGGGTACAGGACACTCGCATCTCTCTCGTTTTCTTCTGATGTCGAACAAACCAAGCATTATCTGAAATCTGCTGATGCCATCTTCGAAGACCTCGGACATAAACTAGGTCTGGCTGAGAATTATGATAGTATGAGTGGTGTTTACCAAATCACAGGTTACTTTGACAAAGCCTTAGAATGCCTGTTTGAGTCCATGAGAATCAAAGAAGCACTTGGTGTAGACAACTGGTTGACACCAACTAATGTGGCATGGATCTATAATATGATAGGAGATTACGAGACTGCCTTGGAATGGTCACAATATGCATTGATGACAATCTGCATGTGTGATAATCTACTAGGATATCCGCATCTGGTAAGAGCTCGCGCATTGATTAATATTGGACGAATAAAGGATGCAGTGAATCATCTAGATATCGCACTTCGATATGCTCTGAAAGAGGGTGATGAGCGTCTCATGAGGCTCTATGATGTCACCCAAACTCTCATTCAAAGAGTTGAAGGCGATCCCTCTTCAGCAATGCCTAATCTTGAAGAACACATCGCAACTGACTATCCAACCCTCAACATCTTTGATATCGATGAATATCTCCTTCTTCTAGCAGAAACTGAGCTATTCTCCTTCAATCTTGATGATGAGAATCAGCATTCAGAGCACTCAGGACCATGGATGGAACTGATGGAGGAACGGGCAAGAGAGAAGGAAGCGCCTGGATTTCTTGGATTAGTTCTACTTCTCAAGGCAAGATTAAGATTGAAACAGAATAGAATAGAATCTGCAAGATACCTAATCTATGAAGTTCAACAATTAGGGGAGATTTACAATATGGACACCCTCTATAATCGAGCTACCAATCTGAATGAGATCGTCAACATGCTCGAATCATAGATTTATGATAGTACAGTTTGCTGTATGATGCTTTTGAATCAAGAGGCTTTTTATAATGGATTTTTTCCTCTTGTAGAAGGGGATTTCAATGGCCCGATATCGAAAACTAGTACTATTTATGATTCTCATTTTGAGTACGTATTGCCTTTCATTCGCAATACCTCTCAGTTCTCCTACTGATGCTGGTATTGTTGAAAAGGACTTCATAGATTCTGGCGCTATATCAACGCAGATGCTTCCTGATCCTGACCTTGACGAAGAACCTGCGGTTGCTGTTGTAGGAGGCTCTGAGGAACCTTCTGCTATTCATGGTATAAATGCAGATACAGGCGATTCGTTCGAAGTTTTAAACTGGAGTCATACAGCTGGAGAGCATGTAGATATAGATGACTTCATCTATTTCTATCAGACGTTTGATTGGGATAAAGAAACTATGCCAACGGACGCCATTGTGCGCCTTAACTTCAGCATCAGTCTCGGAGGCGAATTCACTACAGTCGAGAACAACAAAGCATGGAGGTGGTTCCAAGGTCATATGTGGTTAATCGACTCATCAAGCACCTGGATTGAGGTCCTCACAACTGATTCTTATGCAACCACAGAACCAAGAAGCTTTCGATCCAATTTGAATTATTGGCAAGTGGTTGATGCTTGGAGAGGTATGGTTGAGGATGAATTTGGATATCAAGATGACCCTGAGGACATTCTCACTGTAGCAGTAGGATTATCACCAACTGAGTACTTCGAATCTGATGGTGCCTATACGCCGTGGGACAATTTCACAGGTTCTGTAGCTCTGAATGTGACATCTTTCGAAGTTTTCGTGGTAGAATATGTTGCCCCAGATCCTTCCGACCATCTTACAGCGAGTTTCAACCAGACCTGGAGTCAGACTGTAGGTGATTTCTATCCTGGTCACGAAGTAGCTAGCCAACTTGTTTCAGTTTTCTTCAATGATTACGTAAGATTAGAGGATGGGTCCATCTATGTTCTTTCTAGCTCTCGTACAGACTATGCACTGTATCAGCAGTATGGTCTGTATACAAGTTACCAGTTTCTTCAAAAGTACGATTCGAGCTTGAACTTGATTTGGACCCAACGAAATATCAACAGGTCCCAAGGAATCAGTCTTACCTATCACGAGAACTACCTATACTCAGCTGGATTCACCTATGTCGATGGTGGTGGAAGAGATTCAGTTGTGACCAAATGGACCCTAGATGGCCATCAAGTATGGCAGGATGTTTGGGATGGTGAATTCTATGAAACTGCAGCATCTGTAGCTGTCGATACTGATGGATCGGTCTATGCCATTGCTGACCATATCGACTATGTTTCAGGAAGCGTCGGTGAGTCAATGATTCTGAAGTATGATAGTAATGGCAATCTCCTTTGGAACAAGAGCTATTACGTTCCAGTGTATGAAAACTGTCGTTTAGTCATTCATGGAGGGTATCTCTATGCTCTTACATCGGTGATGCTATGCTTCAGTATGGATGGTGAGATTCAGTGGGAAGGTTCCTTCATCGCACATGATTGGGCATTCGATGGTGAAACGTTCTATGCGGTTACACCTTACAATGGGATGACATTGATTGCTTGTGACGAGTCGGGATCAGAATTATGGAATTCTTCTTACCACGAGGAGTTAGTTGGAGGATTTGAGGAATTCTTCTACACTCACGATATCGCTGTGAAACCCAATGGGAATATTGTTGTTCTCAACTATGGAATAAGTTACAGTCATGATTTCAAGCTGCTTGAATTCAGTGACACCGGGACTCTGATAGATATCAAAACTATTGGTGAGGATTATTGGCCATATGGAGGCGCACTCATGAATCAACTAATCTATGCCGATAATGATCAGTTCTATGTTGGTCATATGGTGCCAACAGAAGAAGGCTGGGTTGTGAGTGTTGAAGCGTTCGGTATGGATAGAGCAGGACCTGCTTTAGATATTGGTTTCATTTTGCTAATTGGAGCTGGCGCTGCAGTGGTTATTGTGATCATTCTAATAATCAAGCTGAAGAAATAGATTTGGAAACAGGGAGCTTAAAGCTCCCTCAATTTATTGAGCAATTCACCTTTTAGAGTTGGTCGAAATCGACCATCTTAGCCTCAAGCTATCTAGTTGCATCACAGAAATATACTATTCCCATAGATACCATCGGTACCAATAATGTTACCGACAGTGGACCCTACTTGGTCTCCATTATCATCATAGTGTGGAGTTTCATCCTTGCTATCCATAGCAGCAGCATATCCAAATGCTTCAGCCATTGAGATCAACCCATCATTGTTGATATCTGCCCAAATTGGTATATCATACCCCCAAATGTGAAAGCCATAGAATGCGCAAAGGATACGAAATGTGAATTCTGAGAATCCTAACGCATCAGATGCCCATGCAGGCTCATTCCACGAACATGCTGTCATGATTATCCTGTTTGATAGGCTAAGATAAGGAATGAAGGCACCAGAGAAACATTGTTGCATAATCACTATCATATGGTGACATTGGATTGAATCAAGCCAACCTGAGAACTCTGTATAACTAACCCCGTTATTATCTAGATCATCCCATGTGCAAATTCCTGCTTCGTCTCCATGGTCCGTGACGTAGACAAAGAGTGAATCGGCTCGTCCCATCTCTCCACTCAGGTATGAAAAGACTTCATTCATACCATCACTAGTTCCAGGGTAATCAACAGGTACACCTGTTCGATCTCCAGTCCCATTATTATAACAGACAAAGATGTTGTCAGGATCGTATCCGTTGAATAATAAGAGCACATAGAACCATTCTATGTGATTCCAATAGCGTGGATATGCATACCAATTCGAAACTCCTCCACTGAACAATATGGCATATTTCGTTGGAGTGAGGTCAGGGTACTCCATACCGCTTGGTAGATTCTCCGATGTGGAGAAAATTGTTTCATTGCATCCTGGTAGCGGTAGCGCATCGGACTGCAGACGACTATGAGCCTGATACTGTACTCCTAGTAATTTCTCCTCCATATCCTCATATTGGAGGACACCGGTCAAACTGATCCACATCCCTGCCTCTGATGAGATGGTATCGCCTATTGTGTTTGAGATAAGTAGATGGTTGCTTGAATCCATCTGATCTGTCCAGAAGTACTGTGGATGCGTGACGAGAATATCATATTTTCCAGCAACTACAACATACCCCTGAACGGTTATCACTTCACCAACATACTGCTCTGCATTATCTCCAGTGATATCACCAATATCGAGAACTACATTTTGTTGTGTTGAATCCTGCCTGAGAAACATGAAGTAATACACTGTCGCGACGTTAGTAGCGATCAGAATCAGGACAAGGACAATCAATGATTTTGATGTACCCTTCGTTGTTTTCTTCTTGGACATGAGAATACCTCCTAACAACCACCGAATCTACGATTCTTAGGCGGATTCGATAATAAAGTATGTGCATTGATTGATGACGTCATGAGAGGAACGGACGATGATGAAGCATTACAGGTTGAAGAAGATTTTAAACAACACGAGTGTGCACACGGGCATATGGACGTCACTCTTCAGAACTATCCAGATCTCAAGGACTACTTAGACGAAGTCAGCGACTCCATCGCTTCCACATTAGATACTCGATCAATTATCCTGTTTGGCGGAATAGCCCTTGACGATTTCTCAAAGAAATATAGTGATATCGATATTGTTGTCGTTCTCAAAACTGGTTTGACTGAAAAAGAGCATCAAGAGATTGAACGATTAATAGCTAAATTGATGGAATTCGATTCAGTCTATACCAGACTTCTCTATGTGTATTTTATCCCTATCTTCATGATCGAATCGCCTTCCATGGAGTTCAATCCAGGAGATAGTTTGATCTTCGGAAACGGACGAATGCGACCCATTAATCAATATCCATTATCCATTACTGATGACTATAGTATTCGTGAGAAAGGAAGGATCTTGTTTGGTGAAGATCTTAGAAGACATTTTCCTAAACCACCAACGGACTGCTTTTGGGAGATGTTCATTCGTTCCCTGCCATATATCGAACAAGCTATCCAGAAGCATCCATTTCAGTTCATTGAAGAACATAATGATCACACAACGGTCAATTGGCTCCTATATTTTCCAAGACTGCTTTATTCACTAATGAAGGATGATCTTATAGGAAAGTCAGATAGTGCACCATGGTTTCAAGAGCAATATGATGGACCCCTTGGAGATTTTCTAGTTGAAATTGCTAGATGCAGACGGAAGAATACTGACTTACTCAACGATAAGAATCTGATTCTGAACAGCAGAAGAGTAATTCTGTTCACCTTGGAGAAAATCCTTGAATTCAGAGGTGTAAAGTCTAGTTTGAGTGATTTAGTTAATATTGATTCGATCGAAACCGATTTCTTTCCTGTAATGAGCAAATTCAGAGATTCAATATGAAGAAACTCAATCTCCCATTGAACTGCAACGGAATCAATCTTTGTTCCTCAATTCATTGAGTTTTTAAACACAATTATCTCATCTTGAATCCAAGATGGCTACTTAGAATGGATTTCGCATCGTTGTATCTTCTTTTATCAATGGGTATCTTGAACGGTTTCTTTTCTTTCGTTGGTGCGCTAATTTCTACATGTGCTCCGAACAATCCCTTCTTTACCCTAACCCAATCGACCTCATCAAAAGGAATAGAGAGTGATTTGGGATGCATTTCAGCAATCTCGTCAGCAGACCTCCCTCTGTACGATTCTCTTCTCGCATTCTTTGTCGGTGCATAGCTTTGATGCACAGCCACATCATACGGTAAAGAAGTTCCTTGAGGTGCATCAGTTTCCTCATCCCAAACGACTGCACAGATGAATCTACTATTTGTGATGAACATATCGTATTCAGGTTGACTCTGATTCAACTGCTTCGATTTCTCATCAATGTCGGGCCTGGGGCCTGGCTTGGCTCCTTTGACTTCAATTCTCTTTGACGACTGACTAGAAACGATGATTTTTGGTGAATCTTGAGGACTTTCAAATATCGCGAGGATTTGCTCCATTGTGATTCCTTCTTAGCGGTAGGAAGGGGAACCCCCTCTAATAAAGTCTGAGAAGACGCAAAATACAACATTAGATGAAGCAATGAAGAACTTGACTGATTTTATTCCGAAGAATAAATGTAATATAGTTAAGTCGACACATCAAATTGGTGATGCGGAATTGGCACATATTCGAGGAATTGGTGGAGTATTCTTCAAATCAAAGGATCCGAAGATGCTTCAGCAGTGGTATGTGGAAAAGCTCGGTTTGATACCGGATAAGGAAGGATATATCTACTTCATGTGGGCGGACTTGACCAAGCCTGGATACACTCTTTGGGCTCCTTTTCCAGAAGACACGAAATATTTCCAACCCAGTAATGCTCCCTATATGATCAACTTCGTTGTCAACAAGATTGATCACTTTGTGGAGGAGCTCAGGTCTAAAGGCGTCAATGTAGATGAGCGAGGAGTACAAGAAACCGAACAAGGCAAGTTCGCATGGTGCATGGACCCTGAAGGCAATCGGATAGAGCTTTGGGAGCCAAGTGACAATCCCGAATAGAATGGAGTCCCTCATTATCATGCGCCGCTTGATGTCAATACTTGGATATTTGAAATGAAGAATACTTAGACGATAATTGCTTTCATAGGCAATTAAATATCGGTCGTCCAATATATTCTACTTATGATTAACGTGACAGATTCTGATACTCCGGCATTTCATGATTTACTCTCGATAGTCGTAAACCTCGTTCCCGATCTTCCAAAACCTAGTGAGATATTCGCTGAGATATCTGACACGGACAGAACACTCTGGCTTGAAGGTTGGTGTGATGGATGCATCGCTAGAAAGGGATTTCCTCCCAAGGGGAAAGGTATGCATCAAGAGAAACTAGACCATATTAGAGAGGTAACTCCATCTTTTCTCCAAGAGAGGGCAGAGGAGAAAGGAATGAAGGTCAAATGGTATGGATTTCTTCCATTAGATAACAAAGAATACCTGTATGGTGTATCTTGGGGAATATTCGTTAAGGAATAGATGCCCTAAGCTAGATTGGAAGGAAATAGACACTACCAAACCTTTATCCATTAACTATCGTTTAAATTTCATATGAGCGCATCGAAGATTCGATCTGATTCAATCGATCAGTATATCGCCATGTTTCCTCAGGATATTCAGAAAATTCTGGAAGAATTGCGAAAAACAATCAGAGAAGTGGCTCCAGCAGTTCAAGAAACTATAAGCTATGGAATACCTACTTTCAAGCTGCATGGTAATCTGGTACACTTCGCAGCCTACAAGAGCCATATTGGATTCTATCCTGGTGGACCTTCAGCAATCAAGGCGTTCAAGGACGAGCTAGTGTCGTACAAACAATCAAAGGGTACTGTACAATTTCCTCTAGATAGCCCAATACCATTCTCGTTGGTACGCAAGATGGTTCAGTTTAGGGTAAAAGAGAATGAATCAAAGATGAAGAAAAAATGAGAGATGTTTCCACCTCTCCTTGGTAATTATTATTCCAACCATTCCTTATTTGATACCCCACCAATCTGGGACCTCATGGTCCAACCAAACAGGGTCGGGTGTGACATCATCTGATGTATCCTTCCCAGGGCTGTCATGGATCACACGATTGAAGGTTTCACTTACACTTACGGTCATGTCATTCTCCACAATGACCTGACACGAGAGAAAGACTGCAGGATGATCAAATTCGGACCGACCTGAGTTTATTAGTTTCTCAAGGAGGTCATGTTGTGCCTGAGTCTTCTTCGTTGGTACCCCTTTGTGAATGGTTACTCTGCAGGTTGTGCATTTAGCATTCCCCCCACAGGAATGGACTATGTCTGCTTCATTATTGATGAGAGCTTTGAGGAGTTTTGTTCCCGCTTCTACGTTGATCTCCTTCAGAACATCACCCATGAAATCGACAACTGTTATCTTTGGCATATCCATAAACTTAGAGCGTGCTCACTAAAATGCGTTATGTGATAGTGAGATTTGGCATTCGAAGCCTTCGAGAACATACCTTTTTGCCTTGAGAATCGCCTCAGATAGACAGTCAGGTATGAATTCCTTCGTTTTCCAAGTTTCCTCGATTCGTTTTCTAGGTTCGCTTCTTTAGTAAGATAACTACTACAACGACAATACTCACTGCGATAATCCCAACAATGATTGTAGCAATTATCAAATCTGGAAACCAAGGCCCGTTGTTTGTGTCAATTCCATGACTTGTACTCGTCGTCGTATCCGGAATTGAGTCCATCTCAGTCCATGTATTCGACATACATGAGTATATCCAAGTATCCTCATATTTGCTGTCGCCACCCGCATTGATTCCTCCATGTAGGACCACGACATTATGCTCTGAATCAAATGCTAGACCCGGCATAAGGCGGGCAACTGGAGATAAAGATGGCTCAAGATCAATCCAAGTATTTGTTTCTGCATCAAATGCAATGGTATCGTCAACCGCCTCATAAGAAGGGTACATTTTGCACCCGCCAAAGAGGATATTCCTCTCACCAATAGAATCATACACCATAGAGGACCATTTCAGATTGCCTGGTGCACCACTATAGTCAATCTCTGACCACGTATTCGTTGGAACGTCATAGCTCCATGTATCATCAAGAAATCCCACACTATAATTAAGTCCAAACGCCATAATCATCCGATTTACGCTTGCATCATAGGTCATCACATGACCGTATCGGGCAGTCGGTACTTCGAGAGGAAGGAGCTCTGTCCAATCACGTGTTTCACAGTCAAACATCCATACATCATCTATGGCAGTCATCGCTGAACTTGTAATTCCACCATATAGAATCACAACATTATCAACTGAATCATAGGCCATGACAAGAGATTGATGGGTCCCAGGATTATGTGCCGTTGTCACTGTTGACCAACTCTGTGTTTCACAGTCGAACGACCAAGTCCTAGTATCCCCGAGACCTCCATACATTATCATCTCGTTCGATTCACTGCAATATACCATTGCTGCATTTATTCTTCCGGGCGGGGAACTTCCGGAGTGCTCCGTCCAACTGTTCGTATCATAATCGTAGAACCAAGTATCTTCAATTGATTCATCTCCTCCAAATAATACAATCACATTGTTGAAAGGGTCATACACCATACATGCTCCTTCCCTTTCTCCCGGTGTTGTGGACACCTGCGACACATTGAATCCTTGAACTGGATTAGTGCATCCGAATAAGGTAATGGATAATAGCAGAATAAACAAGAGATAGTTTCTCATGGAGGCCACCAAATGTCTTGTGAATTGTAGACTCATAGTAGCATATATTCCATTGACTTAGCGCAATCACCTCATTTAATGGAAGTCGACGCTGGCTATGAGTCAGTTCGAGGATCTCTCCTGCCACGCATTTGCTAGAGTTGGTGCATCCTACCCAGTTTCAAGATTTAAAAGTCTGATATCCTGTTGTTAGAGCTGTGTCATTAGTATCTGTTGTCAAGGGCGACCGTGGTATTGAAACCGTGTTTAGAGCCATGGAACTAATTCCGTTCAAGGAATCTCTTGAGTCCTATGAAACTGTCTTAGTAAAACCGAATCTGATCACAGGTCACACCTTCGAAACCGGAATTACGACCGATCCTGTCGTAGTGGAATCTGTAATCATGAAGGTCATGGAACTTGACAAAAGAGTAATAGTGGTCGAGACCGAAGGTGGAATCACATCACCAGACGAAGCGATCATTGAAACAGGTATGATGGAAGTTATCGAGCGATTAGGGGCTGAGTATGTAAATATGGGGAAGCTTGATGACAAAGTCGAATTACAGGTCGAGAGCCCTCGTGCAATGGAGAAGTTCAAGGTTGCTCGCTTGGCTGTGGATTCAGCTATCATCACCGTGCCCACAATGAAGACATTGCATCATGTAACGATTACCATGGGATTGAAGAATATGTTCGGTATGCTCACGACACGGAACAAATACTCCCTACACGAACTTGGAACTAGTAACTTTGTTTATGATATCTGCAAGACCTTACCTCCCACTCTCAGTGTCATCGATGGCTTCTACGGCAAGTCTGGTCGTGGTCCATGGAGCGGCACTCCTGTGAAGATGGACACGATTATCGCGAGTGTGGATCCCGTGGCTGCGGATGCAACAGCTGCAAGATGCATTGGCATTGATCCCTATACGATAGACCATGTTCGATGGCTCCATGAGGCCGGTATGGGTGAGATTAATGATATAGAAGTCGTAGGTGATGGTATCGATGCTGTGTATCAGAAATGGGATTTAGACGAGGAGTAGATGGTGAAATGGATCCGATCATCTTACCAGAACCTGAGAGAATCGGTGGTATGCCTTTACTGGAAGCCTTGCAACTCAGGCAGACTACCCGAAATATCGGTCCGAGAGAGATTTCCCTGCAGGTGCTCTCGAACCTCTTGTGGGCTGCCTTCGGAGTGAATCGTGAAACGGCATCCCTTAGCAAAACCGGACGGACAGCTCCCTCGGCAAGCAATTCACAAGAGATAGATCTTTACGTTTCTTTGAAGGACGGTGTTTATGTGTATGAGGCAGTCCCGCATCAGCTGACGCCTATTGCTGCAGGGGACTTTAGTATGTTGTCTGGTCAGGGAAGAGCGTCCAAGCTTACACAGCATACCCCAGTGAACATCTTCTATGTGGTAGACCTTGCACGCTATGACACTGGACCACATCAACCTGATCCGCACATCGGTGAGTCCGAAGTCCAGAAGTCGTATTACTACACAGATACTGGATTCATTGCGCAGAATGTCAATCTCTTCGCAGCTTCAGAAGGACTAGCTACATGGTTTCACAACTGTGATAAGGATAGCATAAAATCCAAATTCAATCTGCGTCCCACTCAACGAATCCTATTCGCACAGACTATAGGATACCCTCAATGAGTGTTCCCGTGATACGAATATGAATGTAGGTGATGTGATATGGAACCTGTTCTCACGAGATGTGGCTATCGATGCGACCTCTGCCTTGCATACCGACCAAATGTCGAAAAGAATCCCTCGAATCAACCTAAGCTCAGCGATGGATGGTTCAAATACTTTGGCTTCAGAATTCCACCATCCAGTATCATTTGTGATGGCTGCATGTCAGAGAATCCCAAACTCATTGATCAGAATTGCCCTGTGCGACCTTGTGTTATAGAAAGGAATCTTGGTAACTGTGCACAGTGCGATCAATATCTATGCGAGAAGTTGAAAGAGCGTATTGTCATCTACGAAGAGCTCTGCAGTACCATGAAAGAGCCCATTCCCGAAGAGGATTATAGAGATTTCATTGAGCCTTATGAGAATAAACGGCGTCTTGATGAGATAAGGGCCTCACAGAGGAAATGACCATCAAATAGTTTCCCATCTATAATGCTTAATGAAAAAGAGTGTGAGGGAGCACGAAGCTCCCTTAGCTTCCAATCATGCCTTTATTTCATTGAGATGATGGGAACTTGAATGAAGTGCCAGAATGAGCGTTAAGAAACTGAATAGAGTCATGACCACAACAACCAAGGGCTCAACTTCTACGAACACTGATAGAATGACCAACCCGGGCCATAATGAGAGGTAGCCAAGAATTCCAGATACGAACATGTAAGGCCAGATTCTCCCAACTAGTCGATTTCTGGCTATCCATTCTGATTTCCTATTCAGCCTTACATTGAACAAACCCACAATCACTCCCATGATTGGAGGTCCGAATCCTCCTCCGACGCAGAGCAAGATGAGTGAGAGAAGGATTAGCACCATCCCACCGTGTTCACGATCTGCACCTCTTATTGCCCATGCCGCCATGATGAGTGAAGCAATTACAGTAAGTATCCCTGAAAGAAGAAGACTGGGAATGATGGTCATGGCTGGCTCTCCAGCCAAGATCTCGTATGCCTCCACATTGGGCCATGATAGTATCATAATCCCGCTCGGAGGGATATTACCTTGAAGTATCTCTCCAATACCATGCTCAAGACCCGCCATACTCAATATTGTACCAAAAGTCGAAATAGTCCGTTTTGCTTCTTTTTTCATTCCTTATCACACACTCCTTCCATCGTGGCTTAGATGGATCAACTGATAACCTCCTGCAATATGCCATATCATCAGAAGAAGTCCTGCTGCGGAAACAAAGAGAACTGCAATCTCTATCTCAAACAGTATTGTTGTGCAGTACAGAAAGTCACACACGCCTGCTAGGATCCCAACTATCGCGGTCGGTCTGCTGAATGCCTTGCTACGCAGCATTACCACTGATGCGAATAAACAGGATGTTGCCAGAAATAGGAATCCTATGTAGTAACCAGTGCTACTCGATGTTGCCAGCACAGCTTCTCCTGCCGCCAGCAACAAGGTCCTCTGACTATAGGTCGTTGCAGCGGCGTAATGCTCGCTTAGAGATAGCATTGAGAGCGCAGCATTTGATGAGATACTTGCTGCTATTCCAACGAATGCGAGTGCAATTGCGATTATCATGTGACCTCGATTCTTGTGCATCAGAGGGAAGTACAATCCAAGGAAGAGCATTCCAACGAGAAGATAGTCGATCATATCCAGTATATCCAATAGAATGACACCAAGGAATCCATTCTCTTGGAGCAAGATGAACCAACCAAGCGCATCCGAAGGAGGCATTATGTTACCAAAGAGTGACAGCTCTGCTGCAAAGTTCCTCCTGAATAGCACTCCTGCCAATACTCCTGCAAGTCCACCGATTTTTAGCAGACTCTTCCAAGAGTTATCCACTATTTCGGCATCTCGTATTACTCCTTGAGAGTGACTAGTTTCAGAATCTGTGTTTTCTCTCATCATCCTTTCACCTCGATGTAGTCACGTTCTAGCACTCCGTCTATCTCATCTATACTAAGATCCAGACGAAGAGTCCCTTCTTTCCCAGTCACCTCCAGAACAATGCCCTCTAAGAAGGAAGCACGAACAAGTTCTCCGATTGTTCCTCCGATGGAGATCTCACTACCAGTACTGCTTGTCATGTTCATTGCTAAGAGGGATTGCTTTGAAGAAAGTTCAACAGAGAAGTTACGTTTTCTATTTACTGTGTCATCTTTCATAGAAATTACCTCATTGAATGAGAAGGCTCCAAAGAGGGAGATTAGTTTTATTTGACACAGATGCTTAGGATTTAGTATCTGTGTGAAGGATTAACTAATGGTGTGGCAAATTGGGAACTGAAGAAGGAGTCGAGAAGCTTTTCTTTGAGCTAGCAAGTGAGAATCGCCTTGCGATACTAAGATTACTACAAGACTCAACACTGAAGATGCAGGATATCGCACGGGAGATTGATGTGACACCTACAGAAGCTCTCAGACAGCTCCAACGTCTAGGCGAAGCAGGACTTGTGCAGAGACAACCTGATGGCTCCTATACGTCAACTCAGTATGGGACTCTGGTGCTACGAATCTCTACATCAATAGATTTCCTGTCCCGCCATCGAGAGTACTTCTCAAAACATGACCTACTACGACTTCCTCCTCAATTCGTGAATAGGATTGGTGAGCTCTCTGGAGCTACCCTGATATTGGACACTATTGAGAGCCTGAATATCGGACAACGAATCATGATGGATGCGAGGCAGTACGCATGGGGGATAGCTGAAGGACATATCCCTGAACTCATGGGCCCCATAATGGATGAGAAGGTTCGAGAGGGATTGGGTATCAGGATGCTAATTCCTCATTCCGCCCTGAGCCCTAGTAGAACCCCACCAAATGTTGAGATAAAAGGGATATCGGAGATTCCGATAGGAATCGCACTCACAGAGAGTGCAGCAGTTGTATCTTTCCGCTTCACTCAGGGACGTCTGGATTATGCAGGATTCTCTGGGACTGATCCCATCTTTCTCAGTTGGGCAAAGGACTTGTTTCTCTACTACTGGGACAAAGAGATATGAATATCCTCAGTATAGTATCTGCGTCTTGCATATACTATTGCTAGCACAATCGCTACTCCTACATTGCCGCCTCTGAAGATGATTCTGAAGTAAAACAACTGAATTCGAAACGTTAGAATGGTTTGTATATTCCACTATTCATCCTTCAGCTGGTTCGAAATCCATGGGCTATACACAACAACCACTCTATACATAACAAGAAAGACGCACAAGAGACCTCCTGTGAGGAATGATATTATCACCTCTATCCCAATTCCGAAATTCGTTGGACTGCTCAGAATCAATATCCAGTAAGTAGTGCTCCCAATTGTGAAAAACCACTCAAAGATTGTTGCATACCCATACCTAGCTGTTCCACTCTCCTCATCGAAGATTTGCTCTGGTTCCTTGTACAGCAAAGAAGGCGAAAGCAGAACGGTGAGGACTCCGAAAACTCCCCACATACTTATGGTCGAAGTTGGCCAAACCAGTGCTGTGAATGAGATTATGAATGTCCCAGTTCCGAATACAATGAGCAATACCATAGACAATATCACGGGAACATTGTACTCTCTGACAGGGTCCGGAATTGATGAAGGAAGCTTCATGTCCTTGAGCCTTCGCCCTGATGGTTCTCTCCTAATCTCGAAATCGATAAGGTGTGGTGTATCTTCTCCCTCAATCGATGCGAGTATCCAGCTTCCATCTGGAGGGATCTCACATTTGCTCTCGTTTCCGTATCTAAGAGTCATCAACTCTCCTCCGTAGACTGTGAAGGTGATTATTCCATGTCTACCTGTTACGGTTTCACTAATCTCAGATTTCCTTACTTTGCCAAATATCTCTCTAACCACGATATTCCGCTCCAAAACCTGCGCTAACTTTTGACTGCTACATGCAATTGTAAGTTTTCGATGAAAGGCTATAAGGAATCCGCAAGTGAGTGATTCAGACGCTGTCCCGATAAAGAATATGAAATATCATACTCGACTCGTTTATCATACAGCTGCTCCACATTTGCCACAGAATCTGTGTCCCTCTATGAGGGCTTCTCCACACATGGAACAAAACCTCTTTCCACTTCCTTCAGCACGAGTGATTGTAACTGGTTTTTCAGTTGGTGAGGTTGTCCCAAATCCGACCTCTGCCTCTGACCGCCGTAGAGGGCTCCATTTGGATATTAGATCATCCTTTACTTGGTCTCTTATCTCATTATCATCAAACTTCAAGAGGAGGATCATTTCGGTCTTCATATTGGGCATGGCAAGCATCTCTTTGCCTGTGAGCGGATTAACTGAATAGGGCTCATGCATGACGACGTTCAATTCCTTCTTCTTATCAGCTCTGATCTCTTTGATATCACGATATTGCATAACTGGGTTCGGATAGATGTGGATGTTTGTACTCGCCAGTGAACGAAGCATATTTCCCTTCATTCCGCCTTTGACTTTGGTTTCCTTTATCGGATTGAAGGTTATGCTCTCCCTTTCAACTATGGTGTACCCTTTGCCATACTCTTGCGTTACGCTCGTTCCCATTCCAACCATCATTTTGGCTTTATAGAAGAACTCTGCAGAGGAATTGATTCCTTCATCATTTGAATGCATACTAAATCTCTCTCCGTTTGGATTCATTCCGTACTCAATGGAAGCTTATATCCTTGTTTCTGCATTGATATGACAAGTATGTCATATTCAGTTGGTTTGGTAAAGTCAGTAGGTGATTCTTGCACAAGGAAAAAGAAGAATGAGGAGGTGAGAGGCTCTTTTGAAAACGAATGTGCACCACATCTGTTCTTTTGTCAGTAAGGCAGCTAGCCAGGGCCCAAGACCTCTCTTGCCATGAACAGATCGTAGATAGAGGAAGGTGGTTTCTGAATCGGATTAGAAAGAGTCTGAATGAATGATCTCTCAACAAAAGGATGGATATAGCTAAAACCATCCAAGAATCCTTTGTAATCCTTTAGTGTCAAATCTAGACGAATGCAATAAGTTTCCTTTGAGCACATTATCACATATGCTGGAAGTGGTAGGTTGTAGAATATTGATAGTATCTTTTCAATAATATCCCTTGATCGAAGGAAGCAGGCGATATAAATCACCTCGTCAAAAGGTGTGAAGAAAAACTTGTATTCCTTTATGATTCCTTCACTTTCCAACCTTTGTATTCTCTCATTTACTTCAGTTTTCGAGATTGATGTGACTGAAGATATTTCTCGAATTGTAATCCCAGAATAATCTATTATCAACTTCAGAATAGCAATATCCTTCTCATCAAAACTGACAACATCAAATTCCTTCTTCAGAGATACTGGAGTTTCTTCTTTACCTAAGTAATGTTCAACACTTCTCCCCCATCCAATCCAATCGAAATCCCATCCATTTTTTGGATCAAATTGCGTAAAATCTGCTTTCTTGAATTCATAGTCATGTATATTGAATGACATGTAGTTTCTGATAATTCCCTTTTTCTTCATAGAAATGAGGGTTGTATTTTTACTGTCTCTGGACTGTAATGGATAGACCATTTCTGTAATGTAGCCATTTATCATTCCCTGAGTCGTACTATACCAAGGCGTTATGGGATCCATTGCCAAGAATTTCTGTACAGTATCACTTTCACCTGGACTTGGCGCTATTAGCACAAGATCTGAACCCAGACCCAGCTTCCTCTCAAAAGTTATCGGGAACGTTTCAGAGATTATGCCTTGTTCTTTCAACCTTGAGATTCTGTATCTGATGGTTCTAGAAGGGATATTGAGGATTTTACTGAGATGTAGAGTTGATGCCCTTGGGCCAAGTCTATCAAGCTCATTCAGAATCTTCAGGTCCTTTTTATCAAGTTTCTTTATACTCGCCACCTGCTTGGGAACTTCATCTATGCTTTGTTGGCAACAATTATAAAGAAATATGCCAGTAGTCCAGTCGGACAAATGGCAAATATTATTAAAAAAATTGCCATTAGTGGTGAGTTGAAGATGAATAGCAGAGTGTCTGAGCGAGAAGCAGTCGCAATCGTGTTGTTTCTTCTTTTCATAACAAGTATTGATGACTTGCTGGGAATAAGTCTACAACCTGAACTAAGAATTATACTTGCACTGTTTGCATTAACAGTGGGGATTTTCATTCTCATTTACACATACTTTCGTAAAATGTGATTCCGCATTAATCAATTTAGAATGAAGAAGAATATGTGAGATTCTCACTCTCAACTAGTTATTTGTAAGCATCTGCATCTCTTGTCTATGGGGCAAAAAGTCCGATACGAGGATTTCCTTAGCCTTGGCGATTTTGAAATAACATTATTTGCTCAATTACTGATTCACTCAACCTGATATTTTGCCACATTCCAATAGTGTTCAAAGACTTCGAGAATCCAAGTATAGAACTCCTCATCAACGCCAGTTAGCATCACTGAGAGGTCAACCTTTCCACTTCTATCTGGAAAACACACTCCTCCTCTGTCATCAAACACTCCGACAAGTATTGGTACGTTTGGCAATGTTCTATAATTCCTACGTGGTAAGCTAGATACTTCATCAGTTTCTATCAATTCTTCATTCAAGATTAGCCTGACATCCCTACCGCTCGCAATCTTCTCTCGAATATGTGAAGTACTTTGTTTATAGATCTCGGGTGAGAGAATCCAGATTCTCTTCTTGGTTTCCACCACAGCAGTCAGCTGTTCATCCATAACATCATAGACTCCACTGATAATAATCGAATCTTTCAATTTACCGAGTTGTGTGATAAAACGTGAGGGCAATATGGATAGATCATGAGTCTGAATGTACTCTCTTTTCTCGATGAGGAATTCAAAGTATGAAGTCATCTGAATGAGAAGTGTGCCATATCCATTAAGACAGTATTCACCATCTGCATTCTTTTCAATAGCCCCTATATTCATCAATCTACTTAGATGACGTGACGTTTCGGATGTCGTTATATCCAATATCTTGGCTACATTCGATAGTCTCTTGGGCTTTTCATCCAATAAATGAAGAATTCTCAATCTTTCCTCATTAGAGATCTCAAAGAGAAGATCAGTTACTTCCACATCAAACACCAAGAAATTACTTTGATTATTCCGAAGTTTTTCGTATTGATTTGACTATATTCTACTTGATTTCAGCACAGATACTTATCGAATTGTCGAGGGTATTATGTTAAGGTGTAATAAATGACACGATTAATTGCGATATCAGGAAGCCCTCACAGGGATCTCTCTAGCACTGTTCAGATGATTCGCTGGATTGCGGAGAGAGTCGACGAAGAAGGCTGGGAAACAGAGATCATCCATATTCCCGATCAACAGATAGAGTACTGCTCAGGCTGTGGGCAGTGTCTTATCCAAGGGACTTGTCCTCAGAGGGATGACACACAGGATCTTCAAAATAAACTACTCAATGCTGATGTGATTGTACTTGGAAGTCCAGTATACTTCCATCAGGTCACAGCACAGATGAAGACTTTCATCGACAGGTCTTTGCAGTTTGGTCATAGACCGTGCATGCAAGGAAAGATAGGTGCATCTGTTGTGGTCTATGCTGGAGTAGGCAGTGCTCACACAGTTGCAGATTACATGAATGCAGTATTGAGCAGTTGGGGCGTGAGCACAGTTGGTAAGCTGGTTGCATATGCTGCACGTCCAGAGCAGTTGGACCTACGAGAAAAGACAAAGGCGGTAGAACTGGCAGAGAGATTGATTGATGCGGTCAACGGGGAATTGAGCTTACCAGAGTATGTTCCGAATCCACAAATGAGACGCCTAGTGATGTCACAGAAAGATATGATGCGCGCTGATTATGCATATTGGATGAAAAAGGGGTGGATCGTGTAATGAATAGTATTTCACTGAATGAGCGCTTTGAAGGTATGGCCAAGTTGGCTTTTAGGCCATTGAAGGCAAGAGGTTGGAATGTAGTCCTACAGTATCTCATTGAAGGGCCTGGCGGAGGCAATCATTACTTGGTAATCAAAGACCAGACCTGTGAGCATTATGAAGGAGTTGCAGATCAACCTACACTTACAATAACAGCTAATGCAGAAGACTGGCAGGCAATCGTGGAAGGTCGTCTTGATGGTCAGGAAGCATACTTCAGTGGTAAGATGAGAGTCAGTGGAAACATGAATGATCTCTTTAGAATGCGATCAGTGTTCTCTTTATTCAAGGAGGAATGGAAGAATGAGTGAACCATGGAATACTGAAGTTCCACATTCAACCATGCTGCTGAATGTTTTTGGCTATCTCGCTCTTGTACCGCTAATAGTGCTGTCAATATATGGTCTTTATGAGATAGCCATCATCTCTGCTCTTTTGCTTTCAGTCGTATCAACAACTCTGTGTTGGAGATACAGTGCTGTCAAAATTACAGATTTGGTCTTCGTTGGATTCTTTCTCAGTTCATCTCTCCTATTCTCAATCCCATTGTGGTATTCACTAGTTTCTATCTACTACAGTGCTATGCTATGGTTTGTCCTTGCAATGATGACAGGAATCTCACTCCTAGTTAGACGCCCCTTTACGTTAGAATATGCCAAACAGAGGGTGTCTGAATCTGTCTGGACCACTCCACAGTTCTATCGAATCAACCAGCTAATCACACTGGTCTTCTTTCTCGTCTTTGGAACCAACACTGTCATCTCATCATTGATTGGAAATCTCATCATAAGATACCTACTTGCTTTCTTACTGCTTGGAGTTGCACTAACCGCTCCATCAATTGTACCAAAGCTCTACGTGCAATTCGAACTCAAGGTAAATCCTTCTTCAACATCTGAAGTTGATATGAGTCAGTTATCGATGGAAGCACTCTTCTCAGGAATGGTTGCAAGGTTCAATCCTGAGGTGGCTGAATCTTTGAATGTACTATTACAATTCTCGTTGACTGGTGTTGGAGGTGGTGAGTTTTTCATAGATATCAAGAACTCAACTGCTACACTTGTTCGTGGTGCAAGCAGGAGTCCTGATTTGCTCATTATAATCAACAGTGAAGACTGGGTTGAAATTGTAGAAGGCAGACTTGATGGGACTCATGCCTATATGAGTGGTAAGATGAAAGTGAAGGGTGACATGAATCTCCTGTTCATCCTTGAACGATTGTTTCCTGTGATGAGAGCATCATCTATGACCAATGATGCAGATTAACAGTGTTCTCAAGAGCTATAAAGGAGATAATACTATCAAAGAAGAGAGAGGGATTATTCCCCTCTCAAATTCTATTGTTGATGACCATCTGGCGAAAATCGAAGCCTCTACACTCCCTTTGATCTCAAAGACTTACATCTGCTTTTCTTATCTGTAGGACCTATAATCTGGTCAGAAGATCTCACAACCAATCCCCCTCACTGTTCGTAGAATCCGAAACTCTATATCCTCACGCCCTCTCACTTCTTCTGTAAATGTGGCCAATAAGAGGAAAGAGTGATCCAATATGAAGGCTCTAATTGTGTATGGAACTCGATACGGGGCGACTACAGGTACGGCGGAAGAGATGTCAAAGATTCTTAATGGAGAAGGCTTTGATGTGCGGGTCGTAAATGCAAAGAAAGAGAAGATCAAAGACATCTCCGAGTATGATTTGGTAATTATAGGGAGTGGGATGAGGATATTCAAGTGGACATCCGAGCCTGAGAAATTCATCAAGAAGTTCCAGAAGGAGCTTAAGACTAAGAAAATCGCGTTGTTCGTTTCTTCAGGAGCGCAGGCGCTTCACAAGCATAATGGCAAAACTGAGGATATGGCAAAGGCGTGGAATGATTATCTGGTGTCAAAGAAAGAGAAGTATTCCCTTCAACCAATATCCATGGCGATCTTCGGAGGTATCTGGGACTACAACCAGATGGGATTTCCATTCAAGCAGACTATGGAACCATTCAAGGAAGAGCTGAGGAACGCAGGAATTCAAGAGGTAGAACCCGGCGTCTTTGATACACGCGACTGGGATGAGATCAGGACTTGGACAATTGAGCTGGCACATAAGGTGTAAGTCTAAAGTTAGAATCAGTACGATTCCATCTTCAGAATGGGAATAAAAAGAATAATGAGAGAGTACGATTCTTCCTTGTAATTCTGAGAATCATATTTACTTCTCTTGTCCGTAAGGCGAATAGTCAGAGCTGAAAAATTTTTCGTGCTATGACAACTATCTTGTTGCTTTTTAGCTACCTACGCCACCAAGGATATCAGTAGCATTTCATGAAAACCTTATAGTATATTTTCATCAAAGTTGTTGGGTTTGAAGGAGATGGGTTCGGAAATAAAAACCAGGAGTGCACTGAAATCGCTCGCTTCGTCAGTGAGTGCACTTGTTGGGATATACGGCATTGAGCATGGAGCATTTGAGGTTCTTCAGGGTGATATACCTACAGAGGGATTGTTGATTGATGCCATTGGTCCAGCTTGGGAGTTCTGGCCTGGAGCGACAGAACCTGCTCTCTCTGTTTTACCCACATACCTTCTCTCAGGGGTGCTTGCCATTGTCTTGGGCATTATTGTGACGGTTTGGGCATTATTATTCATTGGGAGGAAGAATGGACCTCTCATTCTCTTCGTAATTGAAATGCTCCTTCTCTTGTGTGGAGGTGGTTCTCCTCCCCTGTTCACTGGCACACTCGCTTGCGTTTCAGCGACCAGGATTAATCAACCTATGAATTGGTGGCGGTCGAAACTTTCTGATAGGACACAGACGCGTTTAGCAAAGACTTGGCCATGGAGCCTGATTTCCTTTTTCATTCTCTCCCTCTTTGGAGTATGGACTGCGATCGTTGGCTACCCTCTAGCATGGTTCTTTGACTTTGATACCATGTTCATCATCCTGATGACTGTGGGGAACATCTCCATATTCCTCGTTATCTTGGCGGTCCTTTCAGCCATCGCACATGACCTCCGAAATTCCATCAGATAGTCAAAGCTAGCTACACAGGTAATGAATTGAAAAGAGGAATGAGGGAGCTTGTAGCTCCCTTGAAACTGAATATGATTACATCTGCTTCTCTTGCCTGTATGGCAGATAATCGAGTCTGAAGATATTTCTCTACTATCCGGAATACTTCTCTCCAGTTGAGAGTTCTCTCCTGCCATACCTGATGACTAGAATCAGTGCAATCAACATGATTCCCATACTCATGTATGCCTGCATCGTGTATACACTCATGACAGATACAAGATTGAACGTGAAATGCCATGCAATTGTTGCAAGAATACTTCCGTTACTGCTATTCAGGATGAATGTTAGAACGATAGTGCCTACAAACATCCCAATGGAGAACCCTATTATCATTCCTAAATCGAAGGTAAATCTGTAGAAGAACATGGGAATATGCCAGAGGAAATGAATAATCCAGAGAAACGTTGATGCCGCAATTGCAGAGTACTTTGCCTGCAATTTGGGTAAAGCAAATCCTCTCCATCCGATTTCCTCAAATATTCCATATGCCACAATTGGTAATATCCAAAAGAATACCGCGCTTGCGGTTGTCAACTGATTCTCTACGACATAGGCATTCAAATCATACCAGGTTCCAGAGGAAAGGTAGTCAGCGATTAATGCGAATGTGAACAGGAAGATCGGTATGAGAATAGAGATGGCTGTCCATTTGTTCCATTGCATACATCTTCTTCCAAGCTGCTTGATCCCGTCCCTTCCTGACAGCATGTAGATTACTACTATCGCAGCGATTGTGGGGCCCAATGCACCTATGAAATGCCAATTGATTGATACTTCAATGATTTCCATTGATGATAACACAAGGGGTGCCAGTGAAACCCATGTCAATGCATATGCAAGAAAGACATATGCTGAAAATGGATGTCGTTTCAAGATTGATCTAGTTTCTACAAGTTCTGCAGGAACCTGTTCCGAATTGATTGTTTCAGTCATTTTTTTCACCTAATCTTCTAAATGAAATGTGATTGAGAAAATGTTGAAGCAAATGAAGAAGTACCTGCGTAAGCACTCGTTATGAAAATTCATAATCAATCTTGAATCACTACAACACAAGAAACAATTGAAGTATCTTTAACCAATTGATTTGAATGTCTTCGAGATTACATGAGCGAAATATAGTATCAGCTTGTTTCAAGAAAAGAGGGATGAAGGATCTAAGAACCCCCATGAATAATTCGAACTACTGAATCTGTTTTTCTTGCCTGTAGGACAAGTAGTCATGGTCGAATAAGCTATCTTATGTGCTTCTACGTCCAATACATCTGTGGAGTTTGGAGATAGTACTATGGATTTTCCTGATGACCTTAGACTGGCAGAAGCAGCTTTACAGCATGCAGAAGAAGAGTTCTTGAAAGGAACTGATGGAATATCTGAGGCTTTGATAAGCCAGCTGTCAACAGGTACATTCTCATCAGATGCAGAAATAGCACGAGGACGGATGCAGAATCTTGATGAATCGCGATATATCAAATGGAGCCGTTGGGAGAAGAAATTCGAATTCTCAGCTTCATTTTGGACGGATGAGGGTTATCCAAGTATCGATACCACTACGTTACATGCTAGTAATGCTGATTGGTATTCGAAGAGAACAGGAACGACCTCTTTTGTTAGGGACCTGATGTTGCATCGAACTATCAAGGCACCGACTGTAGATAGCGAGCGAAATGGGATGCCAACCTCATTCGGAACACCATCAAACGTATGGCTACTTGATTTTGTGGTTCTTTCTAGTCTTCGCCTCTCATTCAAGCGTCATTGGGAAAAGCTAGTTCAAGATATCGTGAAGAAACGCGCTCAGACCGACCTGCAATTAGTAGCTGAGCGGCTCGGATTGACAATCCAAGAAATCCTTGCCATTGTTCGAAAAGTCCGAAATCTGGATGATAGAGTAATCGAGTTCGATGTAAGTGACTCCAGTAAGAATCTAACCTACCAATGTAGGAATCCCAATCCCGAAATAACGCCGATTGTCGACATTTCCATATAGTATCTGGCAGTCCTTCATTATCGCGCAATTCCTCTCAATCTAACAAGAATGTGAATGAAAAAAGAAGGGATGGGCAATCCATTTCAGATCGCCTTATTCATGTATAGCTATTCGATAGGTCGAATTAGTAACGACGTCCGCCGCCACTGCGTCGATCTCTTCCGCCATATCCGCCGCTGCTACCTCTGCGATCGCCACCATAGCCGCCACTGCGTCCGCCGCCGCCGTACCCGCTACGACCTCCACCATCTCCACCATAGCTTCTTCGACGTCGGGTGTCTTCATGCTCAGCTGCAGACATATCGTTGCCAGAATTCACTTCCTCAATGGCTTCTTCAGCATCACTGAGCTCTCCGTACTTACCTACATTCAGCCTTAGGTTTCCCCTAAATAGACCTGTGTAGCCATTCTTCAGCACGTATGTTGAACCAACTTCAATACTATCAATATGATCGTCCCACAATGGAACTGCAACCGTACCGGTTGAATCTCCAACAATAGCATCTAAAACTCTATGTGAATCTCCATCATTTCTTGATGAAACTTCACGCTCTTCACCTAGTTCCATGACCTTGAAGGTAATGACTAGATTCTTCATTTGTGGCTTCAATTCAGCCACTGTAGCCTCAATAGGCTCTCTGTCGTAACTCATTTGTATCACTCACTTATGCCTAAGCATAATTGATTTACAGGTTGTCAAAAAAAGCGGTATCATCTGGGGAGAACGAATGTGGTTTCCCAATCACGAACTCTTTCGGCGAAAGCGCATCTTACTTGCATTTCCTGCATATAGTTCTTCTAAATGTTCCCTTATAGGGCTATACATTGTAGCCCTTTCCTATATTCAGACTCAAAGAATGTCTTCTCAGGTTGGACTTGCAGGTGTCCTCACGTATTTAACGTGAATCACATCGGATTGGTCAGGATGAATCAAGCAAAAAAGACCACTGGAATACTTCGAAAGGATCTCCATAGGGGCGATACAGTCGATATTGTCATGAAGAAGGATCAACGTACCAACCAGCTCACCCGCGGCATCGTGAAAGAGATTCTGACAAACTCGCCATCACACCCTCACGGTATAAAGGTCCGCCTTCAGACTGGGGAGGTTGGGCGTGTCCAGGCAATCATCAAATCACACATCTAAGAATCTAATAGTTCTCTAGGATTCAGTCAGAGGATTCTCAGGATTTTATTGATATTATCATATCTTTCTTTGGTTATCAATCAATGATATCTGCTAGGAAAGAAGACGAAAGAGGAAGTTCGAGGCGCTCTAAAACTGAAGGCCGACTACATCTGCTTCTCTTGCCTGTTGGGTAGATAATCATGCCAGAAGATTTCCCGTGCCCTGATGATCTCAAAGCTCTTGATGAAGAACGAAATCGACAAGTTCTGTCATGTTTCCGAAACTACTCTCATAATAGACATCCGGATGAACACATACTTCCTCATTAGCTGCCCCAGTATAATCGATACCCATCCCGGGTGTGAATCTCACAAGTAATTTCGAGTTTGGAAGGATGTAGTAGATTGGTGAGTCGCTAATCCCATCTCCTCCTGATGGCTTTCCGTAAAGCTTTGCGAATCCTGTTTCCTTGCAGAATAAGGCAAAGGCATCTGTAGCAGAGAACGTTATTGCATCAATAAGGACAACAATCTTTCCCTTGAAATCAATTTCATTAGAAGGCTCTACTGCTTGGGTGTAATCATAGATTGTGAAATCATCACATATTACTTCAGGTGGTAGTTTGCCAAAAGTATCCTTGGGCACAAGATCACCAATCTCTGCCACTTTCCGAAACATCTCTACATAATCGCCCGATCTGAAGGCAAGATACATCTTACTGATCAATTTCGTTTTCGCTAGAGGTGAGATAACATTACGCATCCACGGTTCATAACATCCGCCTTGGTTTCCACGGACATCAATGATTAGGAGTTCAAAATCCTCAATGTGTCTATAGAACTCCATCAGGACCTTGTTGTCATCGGCTGCAAGGGACTCTTCGAAGTCTCCGATACGAACATACCCCGCCTTCTTTTCAGGCCATATTTCAGTTTCCAGTCTGAGTACAGGATATACAGCTGTGAACGAATACTTGAATTCATACCCTGTTTCAAAAACAACGTTCTTTCTATCACCAGATTCTGTTTCAATGGTGAACTCTGCATCTGCTCCGAAATGCTTGGGCTGTATTCGGAAGAGGTAGAATAGCTCTCTCTTGAAATCCCAGTTTAAGATGCCCTTTTCATAGCAATCCCTTACAGCTTCGTGGATTGGTTTGCCATTTACAGCAACGACTCGCGAATGGATGCCATATTTTTCCTTCCAATCTCCGTAGCCTGCTTCAATGAGATAGTCCCCGTTGTTATACCAAGCCTCAGCGTCAAAGTTGAGTGAGTTGCGTTCCTTTAGGAACTCATCAATAATAGGTTCCCAATATTTGTAGAATTCTTTCAATCTCTCACTGAATACTTCACTAAATGGAGCCGTTGTTCTATAGTATTCCACTTCGTAGAAGCCGCCTAACCAATCTGGTGTAATAATTGCCGCGTGCCCATTTTGCAATGCTTGGACAGCATCGAATATGACCTCGAGGTAGTCCGATGTCGTTTTTCCATTTCTAATGCGGTCGCAATATCTCTCACAGAAGTCAAGCCATCGATAGCCAAGTTGTCTCTCTTTCAGTTTAATGTAGGGATTATTGTCACGCATTATGGAGAAGAGTGCTTCAAGATCTTCCAACCATTCCTCTTCTGTCATGTCTTGAGGATGAATGTCATTGAACGTAATTTTGGAGCCTGATGGCATGCTCTCACAAGACTTTGTTGAATGTTTTATGTTTGACTATGAACGCTTTGATGTAGAAGATTTGGTTGTAAAAGAAGAAAAATGAAACACTGTCGCTATGACGATTTATGACCAGTTTTCACAAGTCATCACGGCATATCATTGCCCAAACGCTTCGTATGTCTTTCCAATGCTGAAACCATCTCCTATGACTTCTCCAACAGACATGTATTTCTGTTCCCTTGAGTAGAAGAGAGGTCTAATTCTATCCAAACCTGCCAATGACTCTCTTCCATTCTTTTCATCAACAAGTTCATCGTCTACAAATGTTCCCTCTACCAAACCGTAGAAGACATCATATCCACCAACTCGGTGTGTTTGATATACTGAACATTCAAGACAGACTGGACATTCTTCTACCATAGGAGCATTTCCAAGATCACCATAAAAGACAGTAAAGACCTTTGATTTGTCTTTCCTCTTTCCAGTAACTATTCCCACATAATCAGTTTCAATCACTTGGTCGACAGAAGGAAAGTTGACACTGAATGTACCGTTTTCATGGATTCCTTTGTTTGTGTAATGACCCGCCCCCGAAGATATGTATACAATTGGAGGATTTGAGAGTGAGATAATTCCCACATTACCCAATGTATTGAAATTCGGTTTCCCTTGAACAGTTGCTCCAGCGATAACGATAGGTATGGGGTAGATGAACGCAGTATTCTTGATCCTTCTCTTGGCTATCATGATTCTTTCTAATTTGCATCATCATGCACTATCTATTGACTCTTGTCAAGTACGTAATGGCTTTACTGTCGTAATGTAATGTCAAAATGGAAAAAAGCGGAGTGAGGGTACATGAGGCTCCCTTGAAACGGAATACGAATTACATCTACTTCTCTTGACTAAGGGGGAGATTTAGGTTCGAATATTTCCCGTTTCATGACGAAGCAAAAGACTCATTTCAAAGTTCACTCAGAGGTGCATAGTTCAATTGGGAGTGGGTTCTGTCATGAAGTATCTTGGAACTATTACCAAATATTCCCAGTTCATAGATAATGACACCAAAAGCATAGTCGAGTCGGTAATGAAGGTTGCCTACAATTACTGGGATTTTGTATCTGCCCTAGGCAAAAAATCATGTGAGGAAGGATCTTCAGAATTACTGGTTTTCCTGACAGCATTGCATGCGGCTAACCTTCGACGTATAGACACTCTTGAGATGCTATGGGAAAACCATTCGAAGAATTTGCTTATTCTTCCTTTTCTTGCAAGGGTCGGTGTTAGTGTACATGGAATGTCGTATAGTCGTCCTATGGACCAAGAGCACATAGACCAGCTATTTTCGATGAAACTTGATGATTGGATCGCTTTTCTTGTTTACCAAGAGCTATGGAATTATACAAGCATAGTGGATCTACGATTGCCGTTTGCAGAGAAATTCTATAATCGACTAGAATACTTGGTCCAAAACAATCCTATATTGAGGTGCTTTGAACCTGAGCTTCTTCTTCGACGTGCTTTCTATTATCGACTTGAAGGAGACTACATGAAGAGTGTTGAATGCTGTGAATCTGCTTACAACTTGGCTAATCAAATAGACGACAAGTTGGAAATGGCTGAAGCACTACATGCTATGAGTGTCATAAGGAACATCGACATTGGTCGGGCAATGGACTTGGTATCAAGGGCTAAGTCACTCTACGAAGAACTTGGTCATAAATCACGCATTGCAGAAATGGTAAATGTCCAAGGAATCATACATGGAATGCGTGGAGAACTCAGTGCCGCTTTAGATTGCTATAATGAATGTATCATTCTCAGAGAGAAGGCAGGTCTACAGCACTCTATTATTGCTTCAAATATCTCATGGATATACAGTGGGATGAAGCGGTTCAATGATGCCTATGAATGGGGTAAGATGGCACTTTCCACACTTGAAACTCAACCAGAGAGCCTTCCTCATGCATACACTGCAGTAGCTTTAGCTCTTATTGGACTCAATCACCATGATGAAGCTATAGAGTATCTCGATGAAAGCATGAAATTGACTCTTAAGCGAAGTGATGATTTTGCATACATCAAGGAGCAAATTGTCCTAGGACTAATTGAACGGGCTAAAGGAAATATATCCGAGTCCATTTCGATTCTCGAAGGTGCACTGAAGGTTGCTGAAGACCTTGGCGAACAGAGTTGGATAAATACGTGCCTTCTCACCTTAGCTGCATCTGAGGTGGAGGATTGGACATTCCGTAGTGAGAATCCCACATTTGATGAATCCGCATCATATCTGTTTCGCTTGGAGAAGCGTTCTCGCGAGAGGAGCTATCTCGGATTCTGGGGTCTTGCTCTTTTTCTCCAGGCTCAAATGAAAATCAATCAGGGCCAAAGAAACAAAGCTATGAGTCTGTTGCGAGAGGTAAGAGGATTAGCTCAACAGCCAGGACTGAAGTTTCTTGAAGATTTGATTGTGGAATTTGACGAAGCTCCTGACTTCAATGAGTGGAAATAGAGAAATGAGGGAGCAAGCAGCTCCCTTGATACTGAATATGAATTACGTCTGCTTCTCTTACCTGTACGGCAGATAATCAGGCCCACTGCTCCTTGGAATCGTAGTGATTTCACCAGCAACAATGAGCTCCTTATTTTCCTGCGCTTGTAATCAATCTCTTATAGTAAAGAACGAAATACTATGACAAATAGAATCTCTAAAAAGGTGATCAAGCTGAGAGAATCTAATTACCTTGACCTTCAAACCCAAATAGAATCCATCACTCGAAAGTGGTGGTTCTACCTCATTCTATTGATTCTACAGATGCTCCCTCCGTTCACTTCTGTACCCATCAGCTCAGAACAGGCCGGCCTTATAATAGGCGCTGCACTCTCTCAGGCAATCGTCTACGACATCGCTGCTCTTTTCCCCTTATTCAAGATACTCGCGATTCTGATGATTGCCTCTGTCTTCTTCCTAAAGCGCCAAGTATCAAGATACTTCAGCTTCTATGTAGGTACGTTCTATATTCTTGTAGCCTTCCTTCAGAGTATTGCCTTTACAGAGGAATTTGGACTTGTTATCATTACAACGAATCTATTGATGTTTCTATTTGTTGGATCGTTGTGGTTCTGGGAAGCAGTGGTCAGAAGGAATGACTTTTCCACTGCCCATTTTGACAAATCAAGAATTTGGATAATCCCACTCGCCATACTAGCGTTTTGGTATCCCATTGATGGGGTCACAATGATGCCAGATTTCAATCCTGCTTTACTAATCACAAACGAGGCCGGACTGACCTATTGCATGATGACTCCTGTGTTTCTCACAATCCTGATTCTCTTCTATCCACACATCAATACTGCTACTTTTAGGGTAACTAGTTTTGTAGGATTGATAATTGGCTTTTACAACATCTTGTCGAATTTCTTAATCTATCCTGAACTCCTAATATGGAATGGATTTCTCCACATTCCTCTGATGATAATCTCTATCTATGCATTCATTCTCTCTCTCAGAAAATCAGATTCCACCATATCTGAAATCGCGCCAGAAGAAGGAGTTGTTGAAGAAAAGTAGCCCATGAGTGCGAGGTACAACTGCTTTTCTTGACTCTACGGTAGATAGTCAGGTCCGAAAAGTCCTCTGGTCTTCGACGTGCTCATTCATCCTTCTTTGGACTGCAGTCTTGGAAATACACTTAGAACCTGATATCGAGATATTTGAGATTCTTCTACCACCAATAGGTTGCTAAGTTACTAGGTTTCATATTCTTGTAGTTTGAGCCCCTTTTTTATTTCTAATATCTGATTTGTTCTCTGAAACACGAAAATCCATGAAGTCTAGGCGCTAATAGTTGTGCGCAATTCAACATGATTGCCATCAGAATGTTCGATGAGAGGTCTTCTAATCGATGCGATGAATTGCCCTCCAAGAGGAGAATCTTCATGCGTGAACGTTCCTCCATAGTCTCTCAGTAGGACTTTTACAGCGTATAGATCCAGACCCATTGTTGTTCTTGAAGGATCAAGTGAATCATAAAGAGCTGTCAGAACATCCTCAGAGATTTGTTTTCCTTCATATTGTATGTGGATAGTCAAATAATCTGGACTCATTGATATACTCACACTGATTTTGGATTTCCCAATCGTTTGGTTTCTTATGATATACATGATGATATTGAAAGGAACCGTACTGAGTAGTCCATCACCTAACACGTGGTCATCTTGCTTAAACTCAGAGAATGCTATCTCTGCGGCATTCTCTCCAAGGATGTCGTTGATCTCACAAATTGCTGCGTTAATTGCGTCACTCATACTCACAGGAAACAAATCCTCAGTTTGCCTTCCCTTTATTCGTGACAGTATGTTGACCTGCCGATTGATAGCTTCTACATCGTTGACTAACATCAATGAAGACTCAGACCATTTCGTAATATCCTGCTGATCAGAAGCTGAGTCGAGGAGTTCGAGATACAGTTGCAGTCCCTGAAGCAGATTCCCTACTTTGTGACTCCAAATGCTTAGATAGTACTCACTCTCTTGCTTCGACTCTGCCAGTTCTTCAGTTCTCTTTAGGACCAATGCCTTCAATATTCTAAATGGGTCAACGACAACATCCAACATGAATGAGATGCCTATCATCGCAAATCCCTCTATGTACACGGCATGCCAGGAAGCCTCCATCACACTCATAGGACTTGCCTGCAGTGAAAGAAGAATTCCCGCTAGGAAAATGAGGGCCATCAATAGCCCAAGTGTCAGATGTATACTTACCTTACTGATATGAAACGCTCTCAATGACTTGACTAACGACATAAACAGCAACACACTCAGAATGGTGAAGAGAATATAACCACCGGGTGAAAACTGAAAGGGCCCCAATCCCTCTGAGGACAGAGTGAATAACTGAACTGGAGAGAGTAACGTATAAACTTGTAATATTGGTCCCACGACACCGTTCAATAAGATTAGTAGTAGTTTCTCATGTTGTCGAATCGGCGTTTCGCTTACAAGCGAACCCAGTAATGGTGATGCTGCAAGGGTGAGCCCTCCAATCATTAAAATGAATCTGTTTCTGTTTCTGTCAACGAATGGTGAAAGATTAATGAATGCTGGGCTTGTGATGAGGAAGAATACACCGGTAATCGTTATAGTGATGCATGTCATCACGAATAATAGGTACGTGAAGAGCTGTTCCTGCTTATACCGCTCAAGGGAATAAATGACCACTATCCCTGCTGCAAGCGACCCCCCTACAGTGTTGAAAGTCAACCACAATATAATCTGGCCCTGCGTCAGTTCATACCACATGAATCCTGTCATGATGAATATGATCGGGATTGATAGGAATATGATGAAGAGGACCAGAATCGTGATACTAATCAATTGCCTGTTACTGGCTTCGGACATCGCAATCCAATATGAATCCCTAAGGTTTCAGATAAGATTTTGGTATCTACTTTCTATCAGTAATTGAAGACGCCTCAGGGAAAAGGCAACATGGCGGACATAGATTGCTATTTATGATTAAGCAATAGACCGTTCTTCTGGGTTCCGGCAATGGACAAAGGACAAGATTTTCCAGTTATCACGACTGAACGACTATTTCTTCGACAATTGCTCGAAAGTGATGCAGAACAATGGCATCATAATCTATCAGACCATGATGTAGCAGGGCTTATCGGAATGGACCCTCTTCAGGATGTGGCGGATACAAAGGAGATCATTATCAATTTCTCTAATCGATATGAGAAGGATACAGGAATGGCATGGGCCATTACGCTGAAGGATAATGGTACATTCATCGGGACATGTAGCTATGAGAGCATAGACAAGCACAACTTCAGTGGAGAGATAGGTTATGACCTTCTCAAAGAGCACTGGGGACATGGATATATGACTGAGTCACTAAGACCTGTGATAGCGTATGGATTTACAGAATACAAGTTGAATCGGATTGAAGGCCATACTGCAGCCATCAATAAAGCCTCTAGAAATCTATTGGAACGACTCGGTTTCTCTCTTGATGGAATCTCTCGAGAATCTATGTTCTTGAGAGGAGAATTCAGAGATTATTGTCTGTACTCCTTGCTTAGAAGAGAGTGGAAGTCCTAAGGAAAAAGAAGATTTAGGGAGCATTGGGCTCCCCTGATATGACTGTAATTAGAGTTCCACTGCTGACATGTTGTTCTCGGTATTGATCTCTTCAATAGCCTCTTCAGCATCTGAGAGCTCACCATATTTACCGATATTCAGTCTGAGATTTCCTTTGAAAATTCCTGTGTACCCATTCTTGAGAACA
>JAEORN010000035.1 GCA_016840825.1 Candidatus Thorarchaeota archaeon
ATACGTTATATTTCTCGGCATCATGGGTGTGATATTTGCTTGGTTGAATGGGCCAATAGGAGCTATCATTGTCATTGTATTCTTGATAGTAGGATATGCATATGCTTCAAAAGTCAAGCAGCTTGGCATTGCTGGTAATTTCATGGTCGCCTTTTCCTTTGCCTTCGGTACAATCTATGGATCTATCATCTATGGTGAAACTGTTGGGAATATACTGATACCTATTCCAACATGGCTTTTCTTCATCACAGCATTTATGATTCTACAGGCTCGCGAAACTATCAAAGGTGCTGAAGATGTGGAAGGCGACGCTCTAAGGAATGTGAGAACTATTGCCAGAGTTTATGGTCTTAAAGCAGCTTCAATTGTCGCAGGGCTATTGAACATTATCGGAGTCATTTGTTATGTCCTTGTTTGGTTCTTAAACTATGCCTCATTCACATTATGGCCATTGCTAATCTTAGGCGCTGTAGTAGTTGGGGGTGCTGCAATCGCTCCATTAGCTGGACCTGATAATGAGAAGATGTTGCTAATCGGTAGCACCTTGGATAAGATTGGAGCACTTGTTGGACTCATTGCATTCGTGCTCATACCCTTCTTCTGAAGGGTATGGACATCGCTAATGTACTTGCCAGAAAGTCCATACTAGTACTATCATGCATGCTATCGATACGATAATTGCCCACGATGTAGATGTATTATGTGCTTCTCGAATCCCGAACACAAGGAGAAAGCCAACCCATAGGAATGATGCGGTTACCATATAATCAATCATGATCCATAATGGCGATGAATAGATCTGTGAAACAATCGTAACCAGAGGTATGCCAGAATTGTTCAATCCATCATTGGCATAGATTGGATATGTTGGCATAAGGACAAGAAATACAACCAGGCCAATGAGTCTGAATATGATTACAGGAAGCATACTATAGCCAACAATAGTAACCGTCTGCCCTTTTCGACCGATTCCTCCTGTAACTTTGAAGGCAAGATGGGCAAATGCACTTCCAATAACTAGGTATACCATACCTATCAGAATGTTGGGCAAGATACTCATCAATGCACTCATCATGTAGGATGTGCCCTCAGAGAGAGAGAACACATTTACAGTCGCTCGTTGATTCAAAGTTTGGTTGACAAACACAACCTTTGTTATTTTTGATGAGATTGCTATGAAGAATCCTGCCATAATTAAAGCATTTGCGAGAATAATAAGGAAAGGTCCTGCATAATCAGGTCGCTGACCGATATCTCGATATGTTGTTGCAGGTCTTCGAATCACTCCCCAAAGTCGATCGATGACGCCTAAAGCTCGTACTTCCGGTGTTTCTGGTCGCTTGAGCATTGGAAGTATTCTTTCAAGGGTTTCCTCCGCAATTTGCTCTCTACAAACCGGACAGACAACTGCATCTGCAGGAACAGGTGAATCACAGAACTCGCATCGACGCACTATAAGATCTCCAGTACTCTTTGTGGTGTGACTATCTATCCCTTTGAGACCTTGCTATTTAAGCAATTACCGGTTGGTTTCGTATGGCTAAAAAGGGGGGTCTCCCCCCCTTCCCAACCTTTCACCACATCCGAAACTCCTCAAAAATAGGAGTTCTATATACAATAAGGAACGGTATCAGAGTATCCCAGAAACTCTGTAGCGTGTTCAAGATCAAAGTATAAAGAATGATCACGACCACGTCTGATAAGCCAAATATCAAAGGTACTAGAAGTAAATTAAGTGGAAGCATGATTGCAATCCTGATTAGGTATCCAACAAACATGTACCTAGCAAAGTTCCTTCTAATTGATAGATGCTGTCCTTCATCTGTTATGTGACGCCATTTCATAGCAAGCCAAGGGACCAGAATTAACGGTATCGTTGCTAGAAACTTAAACACTGGTCCGACTCCTGTAGGATCGAATAGGAATAGACCGAAGAAACCCGCATAGGTTGTAATTATCCCCACTTCTATTCCCCCAAGGAGAAATGCGATCACCCATACCAGTGAAACTGGGTCGAAAAAGGCAATCCCCCATAGCGGTAGCCTTGGAATGACCGCAGCAGTTGAACCTAATGCGATAGATAAAGCTCCTAAAACTGCCGATATAGCAATTTTCTTCGACCTCTCTGCAGTCGAAGATCCCTCTACTAAATCCATTTCGGTTTCTTCAGGATAGTTCTCAGCATCTTGATACATCATGTTACCTTCCTCTAGGAGTCGGACGTATGTTGCCGGAAATTCCCTTCTTAAGTACTTTACTCAATGATAACTAAATACTCAATATTGAGTATCGTCAATGCGTTCCAGAAGTCTTTGGACATCACTATGGATTTGCTGGTCTGGAGAAGTTTTTCGCGTTCTGATAAGCATATTCAGCAACTTGCGTGTTGGATCTAGCCAATCGGGATTTATTCTCCATTCTGCCCAATCGATGCCACTGGTCATTGACATTCTGCTTAGAATTAATCTCGATGAAACCAGTTCATTCAATCCATTGAGTATCGTTCCAATGGTGACTGCTCCCACAACAGGCCTGACTTGTCTTGCCGCTCTAAGTAGGTCTGCAGTTGTTACCCAAGTTCCATTCTCAATGAGAATTCGCAGTATTTTCGAACGTACAGGATCAGACTCCAAGGCACCTTTTAATGGGGCAAGATTAATGGGCTTTGTAGTTTGCTTTCCGCTTTCACTATATGCCCAAGGATTCCTTTCATATTCATCTCGAACTGGCCTGTAATCCATTGATGGAACACCAAGATTAGAAGCGAAAGATTCACTTTTTAACCACAGTATTATCCTAGAAATCGTTTGTGTAAAGACGTTACACAACTCTTATCAAGACATGCCCCTTCTAGAAAGTGAAATGACTGCACAAAATCAAATGAGAGGTTTACTTGTAAATAGCATTACCGAACCCTGTGGTCTATTATGCTGTGCATTTGGAGTGAAAACTAGTGCAGCAAAGGTGTATCTAGAGCTGCGCGATTCACCAATGACGGTTGAGGAGTTAGCAGACAAGGTCGAAAAGGAACGAAGTGTTGTCCAACGCTATTTGCAGGAGCTTGTTGATAACAACCTTGCATTGAGAGAAACAGTGTCCCTTGAGCGTGGAGGATACTATTACACATACAAAAGGAATTCATCTGAAGAAATTCGACAGACAATGCTTACACAACTCGACCAATGGTATCATGAAACCAGAAAGTACTTGTTGGAAACATGGCCGGACCCGACTCACTAACAAGTACAATTGAGGATACTGTAATGGATACTATACCTCTCAAGAAGAATACAGCTGCATTAGCGATTTTAGCTATAATAGCAGCTCTTGGGCTTTTTATGCGCTATCTAGTAAGAATCACGATAATTCCTGAGCTTGTAGAAATTACTCCCGGTTTTCTCTTCTCCGAACTTGGAGGTATAATTGGAGGAATCTTTGGAGGAATATTGGTAGGATTGGCAGTTGGGATTGGAGGTGCTATGGGTGGTGGTGAATTCTCGATCATTCCCCTTCTGGGTAATATTTTTCTTGGAATTGGCACTGGTTATGCTATCCACATTACGAAAGAGCGAGATAGCGCTAAATATTCCATATTAGCTATTCTTGGTGGAGGGATAATTGGAGGTTTTATTCCAGATATGACCATCTTTCTATTCCTAAGCGAAACAATTGAGGGGGCATTTCTTCTAGCTGTAATTGACATGATTCAAGGATTCGTATGGGCTGCTGTAGCAATTCTCATAGAACGGAAACTCATTCGCCCTCTTGCAGGTAATTATCTCTATCCTGAAACAGGAATTCAACTCCTAAGTGAAACGGAGATACGGACAAATGACTGAAAAGACTCTCAAAATTGATATCAAGAAGGATCTATTTGGTGCAAATGAAGAAGCTGCTGCGAATAATGCAGCCCTCTTCAATAAACATGGAATTTTCGCCATTGATATAATGGGGTCAGTTGGCACTGGGAAAACTCAATTGATAGAGTCTTTATGTGAGAAACTCTCAAAGAAGTATCCTATTCTCATGATAGCTGGTGATCTTGACACTCGCATAGATGCTGACCGGGTAGGTAAACATGGTGTAGATACTGTGCAAATCAACACTGGGACTGCATGTCATCTAGATGCCCGTATGATTCAAGTTGCTTTGAATGACATTGATCTATCAAAGTACAAGATTGTCTTCATCGAGAATGTTGGGAATCTTATCTGTCCAGCTGGTTATTCACTCGGTGTAAGTAAGAAGATTGTAGTTGTTAGTGTCACCGAAGGTCCTTATATGATCCGAAAGCATCCTTTGACCATCAAGCGATCTGATATAGTAGTAGTCAACAAAATTGACCTTGCAGAGGTTCTAGAGTTTGATATAGATACTCTCGAACAAGACATTAGAGAAGTAGACGCCAATCTCCCAGTATATCGCGTAAGCTCAAAGACTGGAGAAGGGTTGGATGATTTAATAAAAGGGCTTGGACTTTAGCTGGCATTATCTTCCTCGAGCAGTTTCTTGAGAATATTAGTGACTCCATCGATGTGCCCCGATCCAAGCACAACAACAATCTTACCTTCAACATCGGAGAGTATTGATTTTAGAGCCTTAGCGATGTAGACATCTCTTTGGTCAATCAATGCATTCGAAAGCATTGGAAATTCTTTCCTAAATTCCTTCATTAAGTCATCAACATTCTTGGCATCGCGAAGCATTTCCATCAGATTGCTGGTTCCTCCTTCCTCGACTTCAGAGGCAGCACCTGGAATCATTTCTGATAGTTTGTAAATTTCCGTCAAGGGGACATGCATAAGAGCTTGAGCAGTTGCTTCAATTGGTCTGTCCACTAGTGCGATTTTAGCATGTATCTCTCTTCCTGCTTGTATAGCAGCTAACATTTCATCACCCGCCATAGATCCTGTTAGCTGACCGAGATTTCTCTCCAAGAGTGCTATTTGGTTCATCATTTCGGAAACAGTGTCGCCGTCGAAAGATGGTTGTGTTGATTGTTCACGTTGGGGACTCAGAAGCTGATGATATCTTGCTCTATCTAGCTCTACTGCTACAACATCTGGTTTTATTTTCAGTACCACTTCTCTTGCAGCATTCACACTCTCTGTATCGACATGAATGACTGGCACGAAGACGATTCTATCAATGATTTCACTCAATAATGCCACAACAAGTTTCAATGTTGGGGATTTCCTTTTCTCCTTTTCTTAAAGTGCAGCTATCCTGTAAACGTATGATCCTTAGAAATACAGCAAATGAACCCAAATTCGTTAGTTACAGATGAATACGAAGGTTTTTGACTGATGTAACGTTTACTCTTCTTGGTCACTATTCGGAGTGAGGAGAAGTGCGAGAAGATTTGGATAAGACTGTTGACAAATTGAGAAATCCACTAATGAAGACAGGATTGATGGTTCTTCATAGCCTCCTTGATTCTCTCGAAGGTCCTAAAATGAAACCTGCTGACGTAAGAAAAGAGGTTGAAAAAATAATTCCTGGAGTTTCGAAACAATCCATCACAAACTCTGCTAGACGACTTGAAGATGCAAGTGTGATTGAGCGAGATGAGGGTCTCTATAAAGTAAGGTATGGGTATCTCATCTCCGTGCTCATTAATGAAGTAATAGAGCTTCACAAAAAAGTCGACGAACTAGAGGAGGAATTGGAGGATCTGAAACAGTCCACAGGAACTTAGGATTTCCGAATGTAGTTTATGATTATAGTGATGATTTTCCAATCAATGAATTCTCCGATATTATACTATCATCATCTTGAATTCCACCAGAGAAGAGCTCTCCTCTCTCTTTCCTTTACAAAAGCATCCTTACCATCAATATATGCATCTCTGTTGTCAGCATATTCTTGAGCTAGTTTCTCTTTCAATTCGCTGTATTCCTTGGCTTCCATGGGGTGATACCGCATATAATCACGAAACGCAAGATGTCTGATAATCTCAGGATTGCCCTCTTGATAGATATGAATGTGATGAGTTCGCTCTGGTTCACCTTTAATGAAATAACGCCTTCCCGGAAGCCCAAACTCTCCCCTGGCCTCGTATCCTTTTGCTTCGAATACCTCGTTCAATTCATCAACCTTGGAGATATCTTTAACCACCGGGAGGATATCAATCACAGGTTTTGCACAAATCCCTGGAATAGCTGTGCTACCGATATGATGGATTTCGACAAGTAGCTCTTTTAGAATTGAATGAAGGATTCTGCTTTCCTGTTCAAACATATGGGGCCACTCTGTATTATAGCGGACCACTTTCACTCCGCGTGCTTCTGCCACTTATATCAATCCTACACTCTATCTTTTGTCATTCTGTAGCCATGTCATTTCCGAGCTTTCTTCATCAATACTAATAGTAAGAGCAAGAAGATAGCGATAAAACCTGCATATAGTAGAATCCATTTCGTTATGGTCACCAGACTTGCCATAGCTATCACAGGTTCTGATAGAACCGGATACGCAATAGCTTGAGATGCTATTAGTGCGTTTTCTAGGTAGTCTGCCAAAGCAGCGCTCAATGGGAGCAAAGCGATCATGCGAAGGCTCTCCTTCTCAGGAAGAGAACTGCGTAGTTCCATTAGTATGCCGAATGCCATGGAGAATGCATATGTGAGTGGAAATAGGAGGTCAAGCATGTGGACCTGAAGCCAAATCTGAAGACCCTCACTGCCAAGAGTGTTGAACGCTTCCTGAATTTGAGCAAATGTGTATCCAAAGTTCGTGTCTGGCATGTTGGCATCTCCGTAGACATTATACACCAAGGTCTGAGTGAGTGTGCCCATCGCCGAAACCACTACAATTGCAGAAATTATTCCGATGATTAGATTTCTAGATGTTGAAATTCTATCCAATGTATCAAGAAGCCGCTTCATATTCTCCATCAATGAGCTCATTATCGTATTAGTATAAGATGATTTCTGAATCGATCTCTTTCTGTATCTACTGAGATTGCTGACCTACTTTTTGTGCTAATACTTGTTTCATTACTACCAAGGCTATTATTCCAATGCCAATACCTCCAAGAAGAAAGGTAAGTTCTAGAGGAATCTGAAGCGGATCCGACTGATTTGAATCTGTGATGTTCACTCCTACTGCTGGAAGTATGAATCGAGTAACAAGATAATCTGCGGGATAGAAAGATCCATCTGGCACATGTCCCGTGAACACGACAACTATATCCTCTTCAGGAATCACATAGAGTGCTTGTTCATAGTGCCCATGTGCCGCATATAGACCATAAGTTGGCCATATCCACCATTGATATGCGAATTCTTCGTATCCATTACCCCACCCTGTGGAAATGAATGGTGTTGTCGCATTTTCAATCCATTCTTGTGAAACAATCCGTTGGCCATCCCAGGTGCCATTATTTAGCATCAAATATCCGAATTTAGCAAAATCCTCGTGACTCAAAAAGAGACCACCATCCGTGTGATACCATCCCCCAGCAGAACCCCCACCTATTTGTTGCCAATAGGTATTGGTGATTCCCAATGGACCAAATAGATATTCATCAGCGAACTCAGGAATTGACATACCTGAAACTATCTCGAGGATGCCTCCAAGGATTATCAATGTCCCTGAGTTCATCCAAAAACTCTCACCTGGTGTATCCCACATTGGTCTATCAAGACAGTATTGCAAAGCATCATCAGATACCCACATTTGTCCAAGGTCATTTCGTGGGTCATCATAGGGATAATCCCCTTCATGAAATTCCATCCCATCTGTCCATGTGAGGAGATGCTCAATCGTGATGTTCCTCTTTCTATCATCCAAGTTCTGAATTGTCCAATTCTCGAAGAAATCAACCATCTTTGAATTGACGTTCTCAATCAAGCCAAGATCGATTGCAATTCCAACAAGCGTAGAGGTTACACACTTCGTGCATGATTGAATATGATGCACGTCATCTCTATCCCACATCCCAGTGTAGTATTCATATATTATGTATCCTCCCCGGACTATAACCACCGCATCAAGTTCGTACTCTCTCTCTTCAATAATCTCTACCATATGGTCAAGTTCTGCAGAGTCCATTCCTTGCTCTTCCGGGGTATTCGTTTGCCATCCGTCTGTGGGCCAGTAGTCCCTTGAGGATTCATTTGATGCACTTCGATAGTCTTTAGTCTGTCCGAATACAGGCACCAGTAGAAGCAGAGCAATAATCAATAGAGAAGAAACTGGATTCCTGACAAATGGCATTCCTAACACCTACGACTAGACACATACTATCAGAAGAATTAGATATTAAGACATCATTTTAGCGCAACCATGGACTAGTGGCACCAAGGATAAGCTAATAAGCAAAAATCGTCGTGCTTGCCAACGCTACCCCTGTAGCAATGGCCTAGGTGGTGTACCGGCAGCATAAAGGATTGTGGCTCCTTTGAAGGGGGTTCAATTCCCCCCCTGGGCCCCATCTCTTTCTATCATAATGAAATATATGCCATAGAATCCTATTCTAGGATGGACGTTATTTCTGCACATCATTACGCAGATACTGTGATTGAAAAGGTGCTAGCACTTGTTTCATGCGATATGAGTGATAGGTTATGGATGCCCTTGGATGGAGATGTGATTCCCGAGTCCCAATATAGATACCGAACTGTTTCGGTTGAGCATCTTCCTGAGCTTCAAGATGACTTCAACTCCTTTGATGAAGAGGGTAGGGTCAGTAATAATCCCACTTTTAGGAAGTATATTAGCAGTATGAATCATGCTCTGCCAGAAACATTTCCAGATGCGAAGTTTGTTATTGTACTAGCAGTATATACACCACTCTTGAAGACAACCTTTCACTACAAAGGAAGAACGCATGAGGTCCTAGTACCACACTACTATAATGACGGAATCACAGAAACTCATTTGATACACACAATCCAGAATCAGATCATAGGTAGTGATGTCTTTCGCGTGGAGAATGCGAAGATGCATGTGCTCCTAAAACGACTTGTTTCCAGATCTGGACTTGGAAGGTATGGCAGAAATAACCTATGCTATGTAGGGGATATGGGGAGCTTCATACGACTACATGCCTTTTTCACAGATTATATGTTCAAAGAAGACAGTTGGACTGAGGCTAAACTACTTGATTCCTGTTCGGGAGGCAAGTCATGTCATAGGAGCTGTCCGACCGGAAGTATCAATGAGGATGATTTCATCATCGATATCGAGAAGTGCATCCCTCTGTATAATGAAGTTCCTGGTGTATTTCCAAACTGGTTGGATTCTGTAGAGCACAGTGCACTGATGGGTTGCCTGAAATGTCAGCTATCATGTCCAGCTAACTGTAAGGTCGTTGCAGATTCTCAACGACTTGAAGACATCTCTGAAGAAGAAACGAACGCACTCCTCGAAGAGGCCATAGAGGGAGATCTGATAACATCATTATCTTCTAAGACCAGAATGTTCGATCCCAAAGAAGCATGGTACTTTGTTCCAGTACTTGCTCGCAATCTTCGTGCATTGATCTCTCACTAGTACATCAACATGATAGGAATTTAGGAACTAGGACCTCTGAATGGGTCCTAGTGTCTAAATCGTTGTCACACTCACTAGCAGGCAGAGCCATCCTTGTAACTACTATGAGCATCCTGTAATTCTTGAAGGTTCCAACGGCTCATTTGAAGGATATGCTGATAGATTTCATGTCCTGCGTGAGTTAGACCATATTCTACAACTGCAGGAGATGCTTCATGGACTGCTCTAGCAACGAGACCAACTCTGACGAGATCCGACAAGCTCTTTGCCAATGTTGTATCAGACACTCTTCCATATTGCAATCTGACACTATCTTGGATTTCACTGAAGTCATTCATTGTACTTCGCTCACCAAGTGTAAGAATCAGAGAAACAGTCCAGGGTCGGCTAAGCTGAGAGTAAATCTCAGACATACTTCGACTATATGTTAGATTTGGTTTGTATTGAGTAACCATTGTATAATTTCAACCAACTAGCTAAATAATTCATTATCAAAACAATATATTCTTTTGTAGGGGGACTTTAATGCCCTCTAGTAGTATTTCGGCTCGTTTTATGAAATGAATGGAAAATTGGTCCATTCATTAGTTTGATAACCAAATGCATCTCTGGAGTTCTTCAATTTTAAGAAGTTGATTAAATGTTAGACGAGAGTAGCAATATTGAACGACCAAAGACCGCACTGAAGCGGGAGATTGGTTGGTTTGGCTCTTTCGCAATGGGCTATGCTGATGTAGGAGCAGACATCTATGTCGCCCTAGGTCTCGTTGCAGCTTATGCTGCAGGTTGGGCTCCCTTCGCATTCCTCATAGCCTCAATCACATATATCGCAACTGGACTCGCATACTCAGAGCTTGCTACTGCCTATCCTTATGCTGGTGGAGCTCAGGTATACTCTATGAAAGCATTCAACGATTTTGCAGGCTTCCTTGCAGGTTGGTTGGTCATGCTAGATTATACAGTTTGTATCGCTCTATTTGCTATAGCCACGACTGGATATCTCACATTCTTCTTTCCTTTCTTGAGCGTCACGAGCATAACCATTATGTTGGTTGGGTTTCAAGTCACACTCAGTGCGACAGGTGTGATTTCCTTTATCATCGTTCTATTCCTACTGATGATTAATGTTAAGGGTATCAAAGAATCATCCAGCCTGAATGTTAGCATGGTCGCCCTCAATCTGATCGTTTTATCCGCAGTTCTCGTGATTGGACTTGGCTTGTCGTTTAAATTTGACCTATTCCTTGCTCAAATCAGTATCAATGGATCTCCCGATCAATTTGGTCATATCGCCTATCTTTGGGACTCGAATTACAATGAGCAGAATTTCTTCTATGCAGTCACATTAGCGATGAGTTCCTTCATTGGGATAGAATCAATAGCTCAAGCCGCTGAAGAAACAAAGCGACCTGATAGGACTATCCCTAGAGCGACGAAGATGTCGATTCTAGCAGTTCTTATTTTTGCACTAGGGTTGTCTGCAGTCAGTTTAGGCATGATAAGTTGGACTGGACTACGTGATAATCTATCTGCTCCTATCTCTGCTCTTGTTTCAACTATGGGTCTAATTGGAACAATAATGCTACCTGTCGTAGCGTTCACAGGCTTTGCTATATGCCTAGTTTCTTCGAATACTGGGATTATAGGGGTTTCACGTGTAGTCTTCTCAATGAGTAATTTCGGATTACTACCTGACTGGTTCTCAAAGGTAAACCCCAAGACCAGAACGCCCGTTAGAACCATACTTGTCTTCGGTAGCATCGGTGCACTTATGGCTCTTATCGGCGCACTTGATTGGGTTGCAGACTTGTCTAACTTCGGAGCACTACTGTCATATCTTATGGTTAACATCTCTCTCATTATACTAAGACAGACTGACAGAGAAACTCATCGATCGTGGAAGATTCCCTTCTCTCTGAAAATACCCTATAGAGGTAGAAACTATGAAGTGCCCATTCCTTCCCTTGTTGGTGTAATTGCGTGTGGGTCGATTTGGAGTCTTGTCATCATCTTTCATCCAGTAGGTCGCCTGTTGGGGTTGACTTGGACAGCTATAGGTATCATCATTTACGGATCCTATCGCTGGAAGACCAAAAGGCCATTCTTTAGCAAGGAAATCGGCAATACAATCCTTCCAATGACATACAAGCTAAATGCGGTCGTCCTAATTCGCCCTGAAGAACGTGAAGACATAGCTGAAGCGATAAAAGATTACTTGGACACCCAGCTCCGATTGACATTACTTACTATTATTCGTCCGGATCAATGGTCTATGACTCTTGAGGTTGCTAGGCAGTATCAAGAACTTGCTATGACTGACCTGCAAAAGATTGCCAAAGAACTAAGTTCATCTGGTTTTGAAACAGACATTCAAGTGCGATTGGGGCGCTTGCAGAAGATCATCTCATTGATAGCGAATGATGAGAGCTTTGATTTCATAATTATCCTACGAGAAAAGACATCAAAGAAGTCAAAACGAGAGATAGAAGATGATATGCTCTCTCTAATCTCTGCGTTGGCTCCAGGAAAACTAATGGTGGTAAGAAAATAATGCCTTCAATTCGTGTTATCCTTAATATAACAATAGAGTCTCGAGATTTAGATGAGGTGTCTAGAGCGCTTGCTTCTCTCCCGTTCGTTATGGATTTGTATGAGATTACAGGAGAGTCTGACATAATACTAATGCTAGAAGCAGAAGATGTCATAGATTTTAGGAATATGTTGAAGAATCACATCCTATCCATTGAAGGAGTAAAGACCACGGTTTCAAGTGTCGTGATGTATGTCCACAAGAAGGATGGAAAGCGACTTGATTAGGAGGTTAAGGAGTGAATAAATCAAGTAGTGAAGATGTGTTGATGCCAGTTTCAACGAACGTGGAATATACTGACATGATCGCAGCACTGCTTCCGCTCTTGCGATTTCAGACATCCCAGATCACGATTTTTCATGTCATCGAAACTCCTGTTTCTACTCCACTTGATCCAAAAGCATTTGATGAGGTTTCCAAAGAAGCTGAAATGAAGTTAGAGCCACTAAGGCAATGGCTAATCGATCAGGGATATAAAGTAGCAACAAAGATTGCTGTGGCACGTCATGTATCCGATGCAATTATTGAGGAAGTATCCCTATCTTCGTATTCACTTGTCTTCATGATGAAACGAAGACAAAACAAGGGGATTCGACGTTATCTTCAGAAAAGTGTCACTGAAACTGTGATTAGAAACATTGATTGTCCAGTAATTTCAGTTCTTATATGAACGCGAGTTCCTCTATCAGCTGCTATCGTGGCGATATTCCATTTCTCGTCAATTTCAGATGGAGTGTGTCATATTCTACCATCTATTATAGACATCCTCAGCAAAACCAAGGAATCTATCGACCTTCAGTTTTGTACCATCGTCAAGAATGACATTACCTGTAAAATATCCAAACACCTGATGCTGATCTGATTTAATGAATAGAAGATTGAACTTCCCAGATCTATCTAGTATTGGCTCAAAGTCCATTTCAAAGCGATTGTCATTGCTAGTGAATTTCCAAGGCTTCAGATAATTCGTTTTGTCAAAGTGGAATGTTATCTCTTCCAATTTGTGAGCTACTCCTTTGTAGAACACCATATTCTCAGATGCAGCAGTACGGTCACTAAATCCATATCCTATGTTGAATCCGAATGGCTCGCTATTTAATAGTCCTGAGGCCGACCCCCAGAACCAACGATTTCTATAGGTCCAATTACCTCTTCCCCAGTCCAGACCACCGAAGCTTGAATCGGGTTTGAACTCATAGACATTGTCACCAATAGTGATTGATCCGGATGCTGGCATGCAGTTAATCTTCTGGTTATAGTAGAACTTCTTTGGATTATTCGGCCATGACGTAGCTATCACCATAGTATCCATCTCCGGTTGGTCCAGATACAATTCGCCCCGTAATCCTTCATTTCCTTGCGCATCAACGAATTTGGGACAATCCACCTTGATTGCCCGACTTCCCTTTTCAACTTCGTAACTCAATTTGAGTTTCTTATCATGATACCCAACACCACCTTCAGTAGATGTATATGGGAAATTTAGGTGCCCTCGTGGTAGTCCGGCTATCGTGTCCACATTGCTGAAGGTTTTACTATGAAAGTCCAACCATACCACAGACATCAAACCCGCGTAGCCCAAGTCTGACATTGTGAAAGTTATTCCAAACTCCTTATCGAGAACATAGTAATAATCCCATTCCTTGATCCGATGCCATCCTGCTTTAATCTTGGTTCTATCATATCTCCAGAGCAATTTAGTAGCATATCCTGGCTCTGTCAGATTACCCTGTTCATCCAAGAGGTCGATGGGTTTAGTTACTCTATGCTGATTCTCCATATCGAGAACAGAGGTCAAAGATGCTAAAGTATTCTCTCATTTTATGAATCAGAAGATAGTTTAAATTGGGGTTTGGTTATACGCCTTCTATCCGAGCGTGGTATGATGAAAGACAAGCTCTTCCTTATCGGTGCAATACTTGCAATTCTTGCTGGCGCCATCATGATGTTCTTTGCCATTTCGCAAACTTCAGACCAACCGATGTTTGCCATCATGGGTGCAGTATTGATTTTTCTGGGCTTCATAGTTCTAGTAACTGGTTACACTACACCTTCTGTTGCTCAAGGAAAAGAAGGCGTGAGCCTATCGTATATTATGATTATCGCTTCCATATTGGTTATAGTAGGTACCTTCGATTTTGATGCATTATGGATTCTGATGCTCATCGGAGGAGGCCTCCTTGCACTAACTTTCATAGTCCTTTGGCCCTGTCTATGCTGCACAGGGAAATCCAAGAATCGGGACAAAGTCATTGGTGTTGCAAACGCTCATGATAATATATCAATGGCTGAACTAAGTCAGAGGACCGGGATTTCTATTGATGTTGTTCGTGACATCGTCTATGATGCAATCGGCAAGAGTCAACTGGTTGGGAAGATGGACGGTGAGTTTTTCGTTCGTGGGCGACCTGTAACCACAACCTACGCTCCAGCTTCTACTAAAGAACGAGAGATTGTAAAAGTACTAGTAGTCTGTCCATTCTGTGGTGCAAAGAACGAGCAAGGTACGCCAAAGTGTCACAACTGTCAGGCAAGCTTGTAAGATTGGAATGAAAGGATGATACTAGTTCATCCTTTCTCCCATTTCATTTTGAGGGACATGTCCAGATTGACCTACCTGAGCTCATCAGGCTCATCTACCAACTCGATCAAAGCCTCTTTCTCTTCGAGTTCGTCTATTGGATTCGAATAGGCCTGAGGTACTTCCTCAGCAACTTCAGCTGTGTCAGCTGTAGCATATTGTGCTTTCGCATAGTCTTCAATATGCATCAGAGATGTTACGAAGAATGAAGCAATCATGAGTATTGTAGTTCCTATCCCAGAAATGATGAACCATATTGTAACACCGAATAGGTCTGCTACTGGACCTCCAATCGCTAATCCCAGTGGGCTCATTGCTGAAGCACCAGCGATAATAAGAGCGAACACTCTTCCCTGTTTATCTGGCGGGATTGTAGCTTGAAAGATCGCGATCAATACGCCATTGACAATGGGATTGAGGAAGCTTACGATCGAATAGAGAATGACTGCCATATAGAACGAATCTGGCGGTACTATTCCTATGAAGAATGTGAATATACCTTCCAAAATCATCGCCCCTCCTGCAGTATAGATCTTTCTCTTTGTACCACCCCATATCATTAGAAAGGCTGCTCCAATCACCATGGCAAAAGCACCGATTGACTGGATAATCGCAAGCTCTATCTCGCCGCCTAGGAAGTAATTCTTCACAAGAATTGGAGTCAGGCTGAAAGCTGGGGCTGAGAGTAAATTGAGTAGCATTGCCAAGATGACCAATGCAAGTCCTCCGCTCCACCCTCTGAGATAGGTGAAGCCCTCTCTCATATCTCCTAGAACTGAGGTTTCTTCAAGAGATTTAGTACGAATGGGCTGTGGAATCTTAATGATGAACAAACAGAAGACAGCTATTATTGCAGTGCTTACATCGATCAGAAGAATATTCTGCATTGGTAGTAGGGCATAGAGCACGGCTCCTAATGGAGGTGCAATGATGTTGGAAGCTCCATTCAGAGCTTGATTTAATCCTCCCACTCTTGCTAACTGATTTCTATTGACCATAAGAGTTGTCGATGCCTGCATTGCTGGAAAATGGAAAGCTCCGAAAGTCGCTCCTAATAACATGACCCCGAAGATATGCCAAATCTCTACCAGATTGGATGCAAAGAGAAATGAAAGTCCAACAATGGTCATTGCTGTTAAGGAATCAGCGACCATCATTATCCTCCGACGATTACCCCTATCAACATATGAGCCTGCAAAAGGTGCAACTAACACTTGAGGAAGAAGCGCCATTATCGTGGCAATTGCGAGTACTGTTGCGGAGCCTGTGAGGTCGGTAATCCACCATACGAGTGCGAATCTTACTATTCTCGTTCCAAAAAGGGATGCGGCTTGTCCTCCCCATAAAATTGCAAAGGGGCGATAGGATTCTATTTCAGGCACTTGGTTTTCTTGCATCTTTTGCACCTTTATGATGCACCACTAAGATTGTATATAACTGAACGCAAACAGGTAAGAAAAAGAATGGGCGGAAGGCATGATGCCTTCCTAGGTCGGGAACTATGCAGTTGCACCATCAGCTTGGATGAATCCTGCTCCTTGTACAGTTACATCATAACCAAGATCAACACACGTGTCTTGGAGATGCCCTTCAAGCCAAGCAACGCTTTGAGCACCAAATGCTTGGAACATCAAAGCATAGACACCAGACGTTTGTGGGCAGCTGAAGCTGGTTCCGCTAATATAGTAGTAGCCACCATAGTATGGCAAGACGAGATTCTCACCAATGGCAGTCACATCTACCTTTCCTCTCGAGGAGAAATCGGATACAAAGACGTCAGAGAAATCGTTCTCAGGGATATCAGTACCAATTCCAGCTAAACCGTACGCACCTGTAAGTCCTGTGTAGCCGGCTGCCGCAACAGAGGTACAATCCGCGAGATTAGCAGGGTATGCTGTCGTATCTGCAGCGGGACCATCATTACCTGCAGAAGTACAGACAACGATTCCCTCGTTCTCAGCATTGGCAATCGCGTTGTTCAGGTTAGTATTAGTGCTGTCGTAGCCGAGGGACATTGATACGACCATGTTGTATGCACTAAGATCACCAGCATGAAGTGTACGCGCATAATTAATGCAATTTGCCCAGTTATTGAGCATTGTTGTGGAAGTTACGCCACCACCAATCCAGTAGACGCACCTGAGCATGACAATCTTGGCATCCTCAGCAACACCTTCAACCCAGTAATCGGTTGAGCTATCAAGTCTGTAGCCAATAATGGTTCCAGTTACTGCTGAACCATGACCTTCTGTGTCCTCATCCCATGCGACATTATCTAGACCAAGCTCATCTGTATAGCTTCGGCAGTATTGGGCCAAGATATTACCCTGTGGGAAGTAATCTAGCCAGTTGCTGACTAGACCTGTGTCAATGACCACGACGACTGTACCGGCACCGGTGTAGCTAGTTCTCTCCACATCGATGACATCGTTCCACCAAGGTAGGATGTGTGTTAGAGTGTCCTTGTCCCATCCTTGACTGCTGCCACCATTATCGACAGTAACAGTGTTGGTGTCATCACCTGAGAGTCCGCCAGTGTCAGTAGCTTCTGCGTAGATTGAATGAGTGCCGTCTGCATATGCAGTAGTATCCCAATTGTATGAGTATGCTGTTGCGATATACGTGCCATCAATGTAGATGTCCGGAACAATGACATCTTCATCGTTGACTGTCACACTAATCGTTGTGTATCCAGAAACTGTGGCTCCATTTGACGGAGATACTATTGTAACAACCGGGGGATTGTTTGTACTTCCACCATTAGCAACTGTCACATAGATAGTATCCCAAATTCTATCAGCATATGCTCGAATCTGATGCGTACCATCATCGTAGCCAGTAGTATCCCAATTATAGGTATACCCCCGAGCTACACGTTTCCCATCAATATAGATTGTTGGTCTTTTGGAAGCATCGACTTGGATTTGCACTAATCCTGATACTGTATCGCCATCATCGGGATTGACTATCGTACAGTATCTTGCATTCAACATTGAAACTCGATCTCCTTGTATCACAGCAGTAGCTGATCCTATGAACATCGAAGTTACAAAGACGAAAGCAAAGAATAGACCAAAGGTCTTCTTAATATTCATCAACTTTTTCTCCATCTCTTCTCAAACCATCAGCGAACCTATAGCTGATGATATTCCATCAATACAACGTCGGGAAAATGACAAAATTATATATAAATTAACCGTATTTTACCCATGTTAAGTAGATATATAAGCGCAGTTGCAATTTCCCGCTTCATTATGAATCGCATGAAGAGGATTGGAATCGCGCTTGCATTTCTTGTTTCCACACTTCTTCTATCAATGCCTCAAGGTGTAGCTGCTTCACCGAGTTTCATGGTATCTATTCATGAAGCATACTATGCAGATTTAGATGCTGATGCAATTGAAGATGATATTATCATCTACTTCAGCTGCTTCATTCCTGAGAATACTCGTCAACCAGGAAGATCTGACTTCTATTTCACTCTGACTTTACCCTCCGGTCACCAACATTACGCTCTTGTCACAGTGTTGGGCAAATATTCGGAACTTCGATTAGCGTTATATTGGTTTGACAGCGCTTGGGAAGAGGGCTGGTACAATGTGCAACTGGATGCTTTTGCGTATGGGATGCGCCGTGGATATGCAATGGACACCTACGACTTCGACCCCCCTGGTACAGGTAACGGAGATCCATCAATAAAGGTGACCTTTTGGTAGAAATCTGTGGCTTTAACATGCAATGAAACAAACGATGGTGTTGATTGAAAACGAAAGAACTAACAGCCAAGCATTTGCAGCTCCTGATTGCACTGCAAGAAGGGCCGATGGATAGACTTGAAACCCTATCAGAGAGAGTGGGAATGTCAAGAACATCAGTTTCGAGCTATCTGAAGTGGCTCTCTGGCGAAGAAAATTCTGGAAAACGCTATTTCAGAGTCGTACCTGATTTTGATGAAGAGGCACTTGGCTTGGAAACCATTGACGTCTTCTTCGAAACACCAACAATCGAATCCATCAGATATATGGAAACCGTGTGTGATGATTATCCATACACGAAATATCGTGCGCGTTGCTATAGTGGTGTTAGTGAAGTGTTTGCACAATTTAGAATTCCCAAAGGGGCTAGGGGAACACTTGAAAAATACTTCAAGGAACTGAAACGCAAAGGTGGTCCCAGGGATTATAGAATTCTGCCTACTGATAACATCGATTCCCTCTTCACAGTTCCAAGGCTAGAGTACTGGAACAATAATACTTTCACATGGAATTTCAATTGGCATGAATGGCTAACATCTCCTGTTGATGAAAAGTCTCCCTTCCGATCTGTAAGATCTGAATCGAAGGTGTCACTCATATCCAAAAATGATATCTATATTCTAAGTATTCTTCCTAAAGGTGCCCGTAGAAAGCAATCCCAAATGATTGAGGAACTACATAATCAGGGAGCTACATTCACATCTCAAGAATTCTCTCGTCGATTGAAAACTCTTAATGAATACTTTATTCCTCGTTATCACGTCTATGTTGATATCGATGCTTTTGATCTCTATAGTAATGTCATCATTACAGCTAATTGTGATTCTAAATTCTCTGAAAGCTTAAAGAAGCGTCTTCACAGAAATCCTCTACCTTTCAGATCTACCTTGAAGATATCTGAAAGCTTCATGTTCTGGTACCTACGATTACCCCCAAGTCACCTGTCCGAACTTCTTAGTTTTCTGCATGAAAATGTGACGAATTTACAAATGTCCATTGTGGATTACAAGAAAACCGAAGTGTACATCCTTTGGCCTGAGGCATTCGATGAGAATATTGGTAACTGGAAACGAGATGACGATTTCCTCTTAATGAAGTAAGTGTGAAAAATAGAAGGGAGGAAGGTAAACCTTCCTCATGATTTTTTCTTCTTTATGCGGTTGCACCATCAGCTTGGACAAAACCCGCGCCTTGGACAGTCACATCATATCCAAGGTCAACACACGTGTCCTGAAGATGTCCTTCGAGCCAAGCAACACTTTGTGCTCCAAAAGCCTGGAACATCAATGCGTAGACACCCGCCGTCTGCGGACAGCTGAAGCTGGTTCCACTGATATAGTAGTAGCCACCATAGTATGGCAAGACGAGATTCTCACCAATGGCAGTGACATCTACCTTTCCTCGGGAGGAGAAATCGGATACAAAGACATCAGAGAAGTCATTCTCAGGGATGTCTGTCCAAATACCCGTCAGTCCATAGGCACCGGTTAGACCAACATATCCAGCAGCTGCAACTGAAGTACAGTCCGCAAGATTGGCTGGGTAAGCTGTAGTATCTGCGGCTGGGCCGTCGTTACCTGCGGATGTAACAACAACTACACCATCATCTTCTGCATTCGCAACTGCGGCATTGAGTGCTGTATTGGTATTATCATATCCAAGTGACATAGAAACGACCATGTTATAGCTACTTAGAGCACCATTGTGCAGAGAAACTGCGTAGTTGATGCAATTTGCCCAGTTATTGAGCATTGTCGTTTCAGTGACTCCACCACCAATCCAATAGACGCACCTGAGCATGACAATTTTTGCATCCTCAGCAACGCCCTTGATCCAGTAGTCAGTTGTGCTATCAAGCCTGTATCCGATGATAGTGCCAGTACAAGCACTACCATGTCCTTCAGTATCCTCGTCCCAAGCCACGTTGTCTAATCCAAGTTCATCAGTATAGCTTCTGCAATACTCAGTTAGGATATTCTCTTGTGGGAAATAATCTAGCCAGTTGCTGACGAGTCCTGTGTCAATGATCACGACAACAGTACCTGCACCTGTGTAGCTAGTCTTCTCCACATCGATGACATCATTCCACCAGGGAAGCATCTGTGGAAGTGAGTCTTTATCCCATCCCTGACTGCTACCACCATTATCTACTGTGACAGTGTTTGTATCGTCGCCTGAGAGACCCCCGGTATCGGTAGCTTCTGCGTAGATTGAATGGGAACCGTCAGCATATACGGTTGTGTCCCAGCTATAGGAGTAAGCTGTAGCAACATAGGAACCATCGATATAGATGTCTGGCACAATGACATCCTCATCTTCTACAGTTACACTGATGGTGGTTGTACCTGATACAGTTGCGCCATTCGATGGTGCTGTGATTGTAACAATAGGTGCAGAGTTGGTTCCTCCACCATTATTAACCGTCACAATGTTAGTATCTGAACGTCCAGGAATTCTGGCATTGATGGTATGACTGCCATCGGTATATGCAGTTGTATCCCATGAATATGAGTAGTAAGATCCAATTCTTACACCATCAATGTACAATGTGGGTGTTTGTGTCGCATCTATCGTAATTGTCACCGTTCCAGCAACCACAGCTCCGTCTGCGGGGTTTGTGATTGTCACGTACTTGACAGCTAAAAGTGATGAGCTGATATCGCCACCACGTAATGCTGCGGCACTTGTTCCAAGGAACATTGAAGTAACAAAGACAAATGCAAGAACTAAGCCCACGCTCTTTCTTGTTTTCATCGTGTTTTCTCCGTCTCTAACTCTCACCATCCAAAACAAATCGTTGAGAATGGCTCCATCATATTTGCCTGTCAAAAGCTACGCGACTAATAAAGCTTTAGAAAAGAAAATTATACTTAAAATATACTTTCTTTTCTAAACATAGGAACACATTTGCTTTGATCCCATTTTTGGCCTATGGGTATCCTGTTGCTGAATATTGACCTGACTGCATCTCACACTACTTCTTACGTAACGAACTAGCGAAATAATCCGAATCAAAACTTTCCGATGGATTTAATGATTGGTGTGCATACACTCATGAGTTGTTCATCAGCGGCTAATGGAGTTATAGATATGAAGAACACCAATGATCCATTACGGTACTTAGTAATTCTGCTTTTTATCATCACAATTGCTTTGATTGGAATTCAGAGTATACCCGGTTGGGGCAATTTATCCATCTTCTTGATTTCTTCACTGCTTCTTGTGGTGTATGCATTCACCAATCTTCTTTATGTCAATAGACTTGAATATGTGGGAATACAAAACTGGAAGAAATATTCCGTTCTTCTCTTCATTGCAATGGTCTTTGGATCCGTTGGAGACTTTGCGATGCCCGGTCTGTTTCTCTTCCCTACCAGCACACCTCTACTGAATGGCATTCTCTATTTTGGAATAGGTCATGCTTTCTATCTTATTGCATTGAATGGACTTTCTCCTTTTCTTCTTTCTACTCATGAAAGGAGGTTGATTGTCCGAAACCTAGCGGCTTGGTTGATATTTGTCATATTCGTTGTCACTGCTTTCCTAGTTACTGTCTACAATCCAACAGATCAAGTTCTAAGTATAGGCGCCTTGGGCTATGGTATCTTGTTGATCTCTGCAGCTGCATTTGCTTTTACCAAATGGTTTGATGACTATCCTAAACCATTCAAGCTCTCCCTTATTTTTGGATTCATCTTCTTCTTCATATCAGATTGGGTTATTGCGATACGGAACTTCAGAGACTCCACATTGCTCAGTGATACGTCGTTTGTTGGAGTTACATATCTGATTGGTCAACTATTGATTCACTCTGCCTTGCTTCTTGGCTATTGGATTTACACAAAGAATGGAATGATCGAGAATGGTTGAGATCGAGAGAATCTCTATCTTAAACGATCGAGATTATCAGCCTGGAAAGTACATCCTTTACTGGATGCAGGCATCTCAACGAGTCAACTATAATCATGCTATTGGATATGCCATAGAGCAGGCAAACCAACGAGATCTCCCTCTGCTTGTTTACTTCGGATTGACCAAATATCCCTCTGCATATGAAAGAAGTTACAGCTTTATGCTGCAGGGTCTTCAAGAGGTAAAGAACACAATACAAGAACTGGGAGCTGGCTTCCTAGTGCAAATAGAGCTGCCAGATAAAGGAGTGGTCTCCCTAGCAAAAGATGCCTCAATGGTTGTTGTAGACTGTGATTATCAGCGGCTTCAAAAACACTGGCGACTTAGTGTAGCGCGATCTATTAGATGTCCGCTTATTCAGGTAGAAACGAATGTTGTAGTGCCAGTAGAACTTGTATCTTCAAAGGAAGAATATACCGCTGGCACTCTTCGTCCGAAACTTCATCGACATCTTGACCGTTTTCTTCAGCAATACAAATTGAAGAAACTCAAGCACTTTTTCACAAGCGATATAGATGACATACTTGATTTTGGGGATGTTCAATCGATTCTTAATGATTTGAATGTAGACCAATCTGCTTCTTCGGTTAATTGGATTTCTGGAGGATATAACGCGGCAGTAGAACAACTCCGTTTGTTTTTGAAAAAGAAACTTGATGGATTCTCTGAATATCGAAATGATCCTTCATTGGATTTCTCTTCAAATATGAGTCCCTATCTTCACTTTGGGCAAATCTCCCCCTTGGAAATCGCATTGAAAGTTCTGGAATCAGGCTCTACAGGAGAGGAGTCGTACTTGGAAGAATTAATTGTTCGAAGAGAGTTGAGTATGAATTTTGTCAATTACAATAGTAAGTACGACTCATTTGATTGCCTTCCCAGTTGGGCTAAAACGACCATGAGTAATCATAGTTTAGACTCTCGGGAGTACATCTATAATCGAGAGGAATTTGAGAGATATGAAACACATGATCCATATTGGAATGCAGCCCAAAAACAGATGGTTCTAGAAGGAAAGATGCATGGATACATGCGGATGTACTGGGGCAAGAAGATAATAGAATGGACAAAGACTCCTCAAGATGCCTATGATATTGCCATCTTTCTAAATGACAAGTACGAACTTGATGGAAGAGATCCAAATGGTTACACTGGAGTTGCATGGTGTTTTGGAAAACATGATCGTGCATGGAAGGAGAGAGCTATCTTCGGGAAAGTCCGTTACATGAATGATAAAGGACTCAGAAGGAAATTCGATATTGAAACATACGCTCGAAGATACGGTTTCTAATCGTTCTCATTATATGACCGCGCAGTGAACCTTCCGCAGTCCTCGCAAATAATCTCATAGTCATAGTAGGCATCGCCGCTGTGAGTACTGACGCACCACTTTCCATAAATCACTTTGACATTTTCGCTTTTACACTCTGCACAGCCATGCATATTACACCTATCCTTTAATGGGTGATTCGAGATATCAACACCTGACCCATAGTACTCCATCCAAGTCCACTCATTGTTCTCATTTGCTATGATGGGCTGATCGAATTGGAGAAAATCCTTTGATCCCAAAACAGGTGAATCATTAACTCGTTCGTATAACATATTAGATGGGATTCCTGAGTCCTTATGCTTTTTTTTCACATGAATCCAAACACTGCAAGTTTGCTTACTCCGAAACATTACTTGATATAACAAAGAACTGTAGAATCTGATATGAGTACTGAAAATGGCACAATAACTCCTCTCTCAGATAGCTCTTTCCAATATCGAGTAATGTCAATTGATCATCTACCCAAACTGAAATCTGATATGGAGCGGTTGAAAGCAAGTGGAAACATAAGTGATAATGAAACATTCCTTAGCTATATTGACGGTAAGGTAAATGAAATTCCTGGTACATTCTTGGATGCCAAATATCTAATAGCTATGGCTGTTTTCACTCCAATTGCCCGTGCGACATTTGAGTACAATGGTACCAATCAGAATCTTATCATTCCGCACCAGTATTACGAATCTGGTGTTACCAGAGCTCAGTTAGAAGCGACTATTAGAAAGCGAATAACAAAGGATGAGAATTGCAGAATTGAGATGGCTCATAGAGATGTCTTCTTGAAACAGGTTGCAGTTAGAAGTGGACTTGGAAAGTATGGCCGCAATAATCTCTGTTATGTAAATGAGATGGGCAGTTTGATTACACTCCATGCTTTTTGGACAGATTTCGAGTTCGATAGGGACGATTGGACTGAAGTTCAGATGATGGATGAATGTAAGACCTGTAAAATATGTCTGAATAATTGCCCTACTAAGGCTATCCGCCAGGAAAATTTCGTAATTGATGCTGGGCGATGTGTGTCGCTTTATAATGAAGTGGCAGGTGAGTTTCCTGATTGGATTCCTAAGAGCGCTCATAATGCACTGATGGGGTGTATGCGTTGCCAAGAGAAGTGCCCCGCAAATAGAAACGCACTCCTTGATATTATAGAACTCCAAACCGTAGTTCAAGACGAAACTCTCGCAATATTAAAGGGAGATTTTAACGTAGGCATCTCAGAATCTTTGAGCGCAAAGCTTAGAGGATTCACTCCTGCAACCTCAGACGAGTATTTTCCTATATTCACCAGAAACCTGTCTGTCCTACTTAACAAATAAGAGGTAAATCACTCAAAGGAGTTCTCCATTTGGCTCAGGATCTTCAGGAACTATTCGTTTTGATATCTCTCTGAAGTAAAAGAGCTGATAGAATACGAAGAGGAATCCAAAGATAGATCCAATTGTTACTGCATAAATCGGATTGACTGGAATCCATCCAAATATTGAGAGTAGATATGCAGTAACTGCAGTTGATGCAATCGTTAATGCCATCCACCATTTATTCGCACGATAACGACGAACTTTTTGTCCTGATTCCTCGAGCTCCATTTCTGGTCAGTTTTTGTAAAGCTCCAAGAACTAATAGGTAAGCTTTCTAGGCAAATGAATTCGAATTTTCGATTCTATCTAGAATCAGATGCCAACAATTTGAAGCTCTGTTGACATCATTCAACACGGTTTTATCTGATAATTACCCACACTGATTGGAAGAAATATGAAGAAAGCTGGACTTGGACTACTATTGCTACTTTCACTATTACCTCTGATGCCTGTCAATGCACAGTCATATTCAGTTGTAACTGTCGATTTTCGCGAGCTCCAATTAGTTCCTGAAGATATGCATGAACTTAGTAGTATAGATGCGTTTCAGTCAGAGGAAGAACTAGCCGCTCTATTGGAGGATGACGATACTATGTTTTGGGAGGTAATAGGATCTTATGACGCATCTTTTGCATCTAACTCATCGCTATCAAGCTATGCCATCGTTCAAGTTAATCAGAGCGGTTTCTATCAAACCATCGTTGCGCTGAACGCACAAACAATGGATCTAGAATGGTATGAGTTTGTTGATTCGAATTTCACTGAAAACTATACTCTTGCTGTAACGACTGCAACAGATTTCTTTGCTGATGATGGGCATTATTGGGGATTAAGTGAAGAAATTGTTCTTGTGCCTGGTGAGTATGTGGGACTGGATTTCAGTGCAATATGGTTGTTCAAGTTCTACCTTGTTGGTGAAACAGAAAGATGGACTTTAATGATAGACACCAATGGTTTCCTTCAAAATTATCTTTTCAGTGACATTCCTTGCCAGGATTGTACTAATTACACCCCGTTAGTGATTGTCGCATTCTCTGCATCAATCATTTTGGTGGTCATGGTAGGTTACATAATCAGGAAGAGAAATTTCGGTAGTTAGTGATTATGCTCAGGACTCAGAATAATCCCTGGCAATGAGAATGTGAACAGCTCAGCAAAATCGATTCCTGAGAGTCCTGCGATCCTATCTGCTAACCTCTTGATTCCTTCTGCTGTTCCTTTCATCGTAAGAATTTCGAAACAATGAGTTTTTGAAATGTGTGTATGTAGAGTTGAAATCACTTCTGCCTCTGCGTCATGTTGATGTTTTACTAATTCTGCCATAAGTTTCGGTTTGTGCTGAAAGACAATATTCAAACTCGCAAAACCAATCGATCCTTCTAAGTTCCATTGATATTTAGATATGAAAAGACGCATGGCATCTCTGATAGCTTCAGATCTTCCAACATAACCCTTTTTCTGAACAATATTATCAAATTGGCTCAAAAGATCCTTAGGTATTGATACTCCAAATCTTTTCAAATCCATATCTTTACACCACTTAGATAGTAGCACTTTCCCACCTAATAAGTAACACGAATTCCCAAGAAGTAACACACTTAAAGGAAGATGTGCTGATGTATTTGTTGCTAGGTGTGATTTGAAGTGCATGTGCCTGATGGTGTTCTCCCATTCTGGATGTATCTCCTCTTCCTCATAATTAGTATACCAACTCTAGGGTATGCAATTCGAAATGTTAACAAAAGATTCAACGAGCGGCTTACTCCATATATGGGAGTTCTTGCCGCAGTCATATTTGCCGCACAATTGGTTAACTTCCCTGTACCTCCATCTAGTGGTCACCTAGTTGGTACCACGTTACTTGCGGTGATGTTAGGACCTTGGGCGGCGATGGTTATTATGGCTCTTGTCCTGTTTGTTCAAGCACTATATGGCGATGGAGGGCTACTTGCCTTTGGACTAAACTTCTTTAATATGGGAATTCTAGGGGCAATCTTGGGATGGGGCATCTCTCTCGGACTCTTTAAGGGACTGAGAAAAATCCGAGATGAGAAATCCGCCGTTCTGATCGCTACACCAATTGCAGCATTCATCGTTACCGTTGTATCAGCTCTCGTGCTTGGTTTGGAATTACTTACGATACCTGGTTTGAGCTTCGAATTCCTGATAATCATCACAGGTATTCATAGCATTATAGCAATCGGAGAAGCAGTTCTCACCTTTGTTATTCTTCTCTATTTTGTCCGTGCAAAGCCTAGCTTGATATCTTTCTTGAAGGACAGTGAAACGGGCAAAGCACTTCGCAAAATACCCCGCGAAGTAGTCATTCTCGAGGAGGAAATATAATGGAACGCGACATGCTGCTAAAGGTCATCATTCCTACAATCATTATTCTTGTGGCAATCACAACTTTCCTGATTCTAACAGGTCTGGCTTCAGAGAATCCTGATGGTTTTGAATGGGCCCTGTTTGATTGGGCTGGTGTTTCTGAACCTGAAAGTGGCTATCAAGGACTTTTTGCATTTCTTGGAGAAGGACCTCTTGTAGATGTCATCACTGGCGCGCTAGGCATTATTATCGTTCTTGTGATTGCATACCTTTTCTTTAGATACACATCAGGAAAAGCGGAATAGTTTTGGATTTATATCCAAAATTGTATCTGGTATCAGCAAGAAATGAGATGGCGTAATATCTGGAGTTATGACAATGGGTATCTTTCTTCTACCCTTCCGAGAAGGTCGCGGTGTATTGCTCAAGTTTTCTTCTACAGCAGTATTCGTATCAGCAATAGGTGTAGGCGTGTTAGCAGCCATTCAGACAGATATCTACGTTGTTCTATTCATTCTCTTTATGGTACTATTAGGTGCAGCGATCGCACAGACACGATGGCGGGTAGTTCTTTCCCTAGCAGCAAAATTCGAGGTACTAATACTATTTTGGATGTTCTTGATGCCTTTTATCTATGGAACTACTTTATTGATTCGTATTCAGATACCTTGGGGCTCTTTAAATGTCTATGAAGAAGGACTAGAATTCGGACTTCTAATTGGTTTTCGTATGATGACAATGGTCATCCTATTCATCTCAGCGCTTTCGCATATGACATTGTCTGAGTTTATTGGTGCATTGAGGACACTTAGGGTTCCTATTGCGATTCTTGGATCTTTACTCATTATGCTGAGATATATTCCTCTCTTCATTGGCGAAAGGAAGAGAATGCAAGAAGCACAATCCTTGAGAGGATACGAAAGAGGAAGGCGATTTGAGAAGATCAAATCACTCGGTTATCTTATAGGGTCTACGATTGACCGTGCCTTTGACAGGAGTATATCTGTATATGAAGCCATGGCTCTTCGAGGATTTGGAAGAGGAATGGTTATCCAATCCTCCGGCTTTAGGAGAGGTGACCTTTTACTTCTTTGTCTACTATCCTCCCTTACCATCCTTGTTACTTTCTTCATTCACGACATTTTGGCGGTGTTAATACCATGACATGTGCAATTGATGTAGAGCATTTGTACTTTCGATATGATGAATTCTTGATGGAGGATATCAATATGGAACTCCATCTATGTGAACATAAGGCACTTGTCGGACTAAACGGGTCTGGAAAGACCACTTTATTCAAACTAATGTTGGGTTTACTGGAACCTGAAGCAGGTGAGGTCTATGTATTCGATCGAAAGGTCACACACGAGAACCTATGGGAAATCCGAAAGGATATCGGGTTCCTATTTCAGAATCCAGATGATCAGTTATTTGCACCTACCGTATGGGAAGATGTAGCTTTTGGACCGCGGAATCTAGGACTTTCTGAAATTGAAGTTGAAGAAAGGGTACAGGATGCCTTAGATTTTGTCCGTATGACCGATTTTGAAAACAGACCTGTGAATCAAATGTCACACGGACAAGCGAAGAGAGTGGCTTTAGCTGGTATCTTGGCAATGAAACCAAAGATTCTCTTTCTTGATGAACCATTCAGTGGACTCGATTTTCCAATGGTAAGGAGCATCTTTGATATCATCCAGAAATTAAGAGATGATGGAATTAGTGTTCTTTTCACAACACACAATCGTTTCTTTATTGAGAACTGGGCTGATTCAGTAGTTGTGCTAAAGGAGGGGAAGGTCATATTCGACGGTCCGACTCATCTTGCTCTGAAAGACGATGATGTGCTTGCACAGATTGGCGATTGGGATTCGCTCAGACGAGATATGAATCGCGGCAGAGTCTATGATGAGAATCCATGATATATGTAGAATTTTGGCGTTAGTCTGCAGTGTTTTAAAGAATTAATCTGGAGCTAAGAATTGTGGATGAATTGAATATTAGAGTAAGGGATTTCCATTGGTATGACGATTTTGGCATTGTGATGGATTTTCTCTCAGAAGTATGGGATCTGACTCAATCATTTAGGAATTGGATTCCACAACGATTCGAGAATAGGAAATTTGGTCCGTGTGGTCCTGAGTATAGCGATGCGGATGATACCTTTGTTAAAATATGGGAAGGTATTGATGAGGATGGGAACTCGAAGATTATAGCTATCACTATTCTGTCAGACTCTCCCGATTCTTTCTTTATCATTCATCCTGATTATTATCATCTGACTCGTGATATCATCAAATCCATGGAGAATAGGAGAGAGGCAATTCCACTTGAGGATGACCGCGGAAATCGTATCGCTTTTTTTGTTGAAGTAACTGACTGCGAACGAATTGAGATATTGAAAGAGTTAGGATATACTGATCTTGGTTTGGTCGAACATAATCGAATTAGGTCTCTCGATTCACCCATACCTGATTATGAATTGCCTGATGGTTATTCGATTCGACACGTATCACTTCCTGATGACTTTGAGAAGTATAGGGATGTTCAAGGTTCCGTCTTTCCTCATTGTGGAAAATACATGACTGAGAAGATTGCCCTAAAATTCTCACATGCTTCATTTTGGCACGAGGGTCTAGATCTTGTAGCCGTAGCACCAGATGGGACCTTTGCCGCATTTGCAACTGTACGATTGGACCCAACAAGCGGGATTACTGAATTTGAACCCGTTGGAACACATCCTGAGCATCGAAAGAAAGGACTTGCTAAGGCAGTTATTCTAGAGGGTCTCAAAAGAGTGATGAAGCATAATCCTTCATTGTTATGTATTCTTGGTGCTGCCACTAATGATGGCGCAACCAGACTCTACGATTCTCTTGGATTTAACAGAGTAGATGTACATGCTTGGAGAAGATTCCTCTAAGGTTATAGCAAGAGATAGAAATCCTTATCTCTCAACAGCCATCCGACTGATTTGTATGCGGAGGTTGCCAAGCCAGGTCAAAGGCGTAGGGTTCAGATCCCTATCACGTAGGTGTACATGGACTGATTCCCAGTTCTGGCCGAATCGCGAGTTCGAATCTCGCCCTCCGCACCACTCTTTATCTTCGTCTGATTATGAGAACCACAACGATTGTAATAATTCCTATTGTACCAATCAGAATGATAATTGGAATAATTGATTCAGTGGTTTCATAATTCGTAAATGTGAGTTCAACAAACCCATTTGAACCCCACCAGTATTCTGCTAGTCCGTAAAGGAGAAGTCCATTGGATTTTGAGAACTGCCTTGTTGCATTATTTGTTGTAAAACTTCCCGTAGCTGAACTACTATAGTATAGCGTGGTAAATGTCCAAATAGAATCCGTTTCATTCACCCAACTAACACCATGGCGAAGCTCGGAGTCAGTTAATTCAAGGATATGTACTGTGATCTCTTCTATGTATGACCAGTTTCCAAGCTTCATCGCAATTGGATCAATCAATCTATAGTTTTGAGCTATTGATTCACTGTATTCTGTTTCTTCAAAAGAAATGCCATCCTCACAAAATACTGAAACACCCGGGCTTGTAGAAGTATCCAAAGGATATGGGATTCCTGACAGATCCTCAACCAGAAAATACAAAGCTAGCTCTATTGTTTCATTGCCGTAGTTATCGCGAACACGTAAATCATAGTGTACTTTGTCCCCCTCATGAATTCCCCAATAAAGCTCATCTCCTGACGCAGCACATCCTGATATGAGTTGAAAAAGAAGAACCATCGATACTAAGAATGAGATCTCTTCTCTTCGTAATCGCCGCTTCATATGACTCCCAATCTATCAAGAACACTCGTTCATTAAAGCATATCTACTCGTACCGTCCGCACCACCTTCAACCAATCTATTCTTGTAGAGAATGCTTCAGGATTCTCATTTTAACTCAAATGCTACATCACATCCCTTTCTACATAACACATAATATGCTAAGAGTTGTAATGTATCCTGGTGGGGATGTAATGAAACAATCATGTCTAGCCTTGGCTCTGGTGTTATTCGTAATAGTATCCCCATACCTTTTACAATATCATGAGGCTCATGGAAGTGCGCGACTCAGTCCGTTTCAAACATGTGTCTGGAGATTCACAGCTGAGAAAGGTGACCGGTTGGAGGGCAATGTAACCTCAGAGGAACTACCTATCAACGTTTACATCTACAAAGACATGGATTATCAAGAGATTAGCGAATACCAATCTGAAGATTCCATTTACGATCATTATGGGATGATCAACCGATTCGATTTTGTTTCGAATATTGCTACTGATTGGCTAATCATACTCGTAAATAACAATAATATCACACAAGAAACAGAATATTATTGTAATGGTTACTCATCTTCAGAGGACTTGTTTGGCGGATTGGCACCAATGGTATTACCAATGGCGATCGTACTAGTGGTAATTGTCATTGGTCCAATAATTTGGTATAAACGTCAACCATCTCGATAATCTATCTCATCTGAAACTCCCCCTCTACCACTTCTACCTTGGGTTTTGTTTCACCGAGTGTCTAGGTTCGTTTATGTCACTCCTTGCTCTTCCTTTTCTGGAATACTACAAATCCAACAATCACTACTCCTAGGATTGAGCCCAGAAAAATGAATGGTGTCAAATCTGGTACAAAGACATAACCCAATCTCACTATTTCCTCATGGAAGACAAGTTCTTCATTATCGATGTACCGTAAATCTAGTGAGAATTTATTCAATGCACCATCTGATTTTGACCAGATATTAGTCACCAAGTATGTGTATTGTGCGTCTTCACTCGAATATGTGTAACCCCAGTCTGTTCCCGTTACAATATACTGAAGTCCTTCTCCAAGAACAGAGAGTGAGGGATCAATTAATTCCTGAATTAGTGACCAATTTCCAATTGGGAGAACTGACAAATCTTCTTCTGCTTCTGCATGGCTATTATTCTCCCAATAATAGTCAAGATATTCCCCACCGTTGATGATGAGACTTGAGAAATTCGTAGCTTTTTCTGGTAATTCAGGTAGCGTGTTCACGACAATATACAATCCTTTCACAAATGATACATTGTTCTCAGAGTCCTCAACTGACATAGTATAATCAATTCGAGTATTGCTTTCTACTCCCCATTCCAGTCCTTGAGAATTTATTGCTTGGACTCTTGGAATTGTTAGGGAGAGCATGAAAATAAAGAGAAATACTAATCGTTTCCTATTCGTTTTTTAGCACCTTCAAACTGCGCCTAATTATCCCTATCGTTAGGAAATTCCTTAATACGTCTTCAGATGGATGATAAAATCTCGAACTACCTCTTACATTCTTCACTGCTCTACTCTCTCAGTATAGATTCTAAGAACACAGATGTTGATGCACCTTAAGCTAGGATTGCAATTCAATTAGTCCCAGCATTTGTACTACTTCTCATTCCTCTCCTGATTATCATTCTAGGTCCTATCTTGTATTTTAGAAGGAAAAGAGTCTAATTGAAAATCGATTCAACTTACATTTCGTGGAGCGAAGGTTGTTCTTCTTCCATATTTCTTGTTTTGGGAAGTAATGTGATTATTCTCTTTACTACATCATCTCTCTTTTCGGTGACTGCTTGAATCCTATCCTCTAGATTCATTCTCGAATCCCAATACTCTCGAAGTGTAATCTCTCCATCATATCGTTGATTAGCTATAATCTCTCTCTTATCTTTCAGTTTCTTCAGAATCTCATTGTACCTGCCATTCATCGTCATCAACGTCTTTAGAACCTGAAGTCTTCGTTCACGTACATAATTGAGAACTCCAGACTCTTCAATAGATTCCATAAAAGACCCCCGACAATTGACTTCTATCCAAGAATCTTGTCAAGACATATAGACACTATTTGTATAAACAAAGTGGTGAAATGTATCAGGTCTTACTAATCAGTTTTGTCAATTTGAGGCATTAAGAACATGCTTTCAACTCTCTCAACGCCGTCCAATCTTTCTAACTCCGATGTCAAGAAGCGTGATAACTCATTCATATCATGCACACGAACAAGACACACGAAATTCGCAGGTCCCGAGGTCCAATATATTTGAGAGATTTGATCAAATGAATGAAGCGCTTTGTATAGAGATTCTGATGAACCTGGGCGCGAGGTGATTAGCACAATTACTTGAATCTCAAAACCCATTTTTCTGTAATCAACATCAATTGTGAATCTCTTGATAAATCCCCTTTCTAGTAGTTTCTCAATTCGATTTCTTATGGATGATGGGCTCATGTCAACAACTTTCGCGATATCCCTTAGGGAACTCCGAGCATTCTTTTGAAGCATTTCAATGATAGTTTTATCATTATCATCTACTCTCTCATTAGACCCCATTAAGACCATCCCTTTCTAAGGGTAATATATTGAACCTAGAGATAAATAATATCTAATTTCCCTAGTTGCAAAACTGAATCGCGCCTATTTGACTCGAGTAATAACTTTCTTTCCCATGACGTCCCAGATTTCGACTTCTGCATTGTTCACAATCTTATCAGCTAATTCTGGCTCTGTTGGCTTTTCGACCTCATAGGTCTCATAGGTTTCGGTGTCCATGAGAGAAAGATGTTCTCCTAGATCTGCGATGATGGTTGCACTGCGTTTATCAATAACGGGCACATCAACCATGCGGTCAGCAGGATGGATGACATTACGCTTCCTTCCATCAAAGAAACCGACAGCAATGATGTTTGCCTTTGCAGCCCCATGCTTTCCAGGTTTTGATTTCTCTAGACTCACAACTCTGCACGGCTCATCATCAATCATAAAGTAGCTTCCTGGTTTGAGGCTTTTAACAACAACTTTCTTGATACTCATAATATCACGCTCGTTTTAGTCACGCAGACCAATCTACTTATCCCATCTTGTGGGGACAATTATACTTTTTCTTTGTTCTCTGCTTTCTAATAAATAGATATCCCAACAACAACAGTAAAAGGGAACCTGCTACTGGTTGGGAAAGGGTGTTTGCCGTGTCAATCGAGAAGAACCCCCAGATACTAAGCGAGAAGCGAACGGTTGGTTTGGTATGTAAGCCTGGTAGAAAAGACATCGAAAAGACCGCTAGTCTTCTTGTTGATTTACTGATACGCAGAAACATCAAAGTATTAGTTGATAGAGGTTCATGCCCCACAACTCACAAACGAGTTGAAGTGGTTGACATAGAAGATATGCATGCAGATTTCGTGATAACCATTGGCGGCGATGGGACCATATTATACACTCTATATCGATTGCCCAATCGAAAGATCCCTCTTTTCTGCGTAAACAAGGGCACAGTGGGATTCATGACTGAGATTAACACACTTCAAGCTCAGAGTGCTCTGAAGGATGTTCTAGAGAATAATTGCATCATTGAGAATAATATCAATATCTCCTCTGGTGTGGGCGAGACGATCTTTGAGGATGCATTAAATGAAGTGTATATAGTTTCACGTGTTCCTGGGAGGCTTCTTACTTTCGACGTACGAGTGGATGGGATACAAGTTGATTATGGTAGAGCTGATGGAGCTATGGTTTCGACACCTACTGGCTCAACAGCTTATGCACTTGCAGCTGGTGGTTCAATTCTTACTCCTCGTGTTCATGGATTGATCTTTGTCCCAGTCTGTCCACCGAGATTTGAATTGAAGTCTATGGTGTTTCCAGATGATGGATCTATCGAACTTGAGCTTGTGAAAAAAGGTGCTCCAGGTTTAGCTGTAATCGATGGTCAGACGAACTATAATGTAGAAGCCGGTGACACTGTGTGGATTAGGAAAGCCGAAAGCATAAGTCGTTTCATACGTTTGACCGACAACTACTATCATCGCTTGAACACCCGACTGGTGCCTCGTAAACAGGTGAGCTAATTGGGCACGATCCATGTGATTGATACGGGTGTATTATTCACAGACTGGATTAAAAGAACCCCCAATACACAATACGCCACTACAATTGGAGTATTGGAAGAGATAAAGAATCGACCAAGCTTGGAAAGAGTAGAATCAATGATCTCTATTGGACGACTGATTGTTATGTCTGTTGACACATCGAAGCTGGAACTAGTAAAACGTGCAGCGAAAGCTTCTGGTGACATTTCAGTTCTTTCTGAAACTGATTTGGAATTAGTTGCTTTAGCGGTTCAAAATATGGAATCCGAAGTTGATGTGATTCTCGTATCTACAGATTTGGCTCTTCTAAACACAGCAAAGCATCTGGGATTGCGAATTCTTGATCCAAGAGATAAGATGAAACATGCTATCAAATGGACACAAAAATGTCCTGCATGTGGACATACATCATCTGATACTTCCGAAGCAAATTGTATAGTATGTGGAACAGAAATGAAGCGAAAGGCAAAATCCCGCAGTAGAATTCGATAGGTACTTAGTAATACCTCAGTGATACTCGTCGTTATGTTACAACTTGTATTAGTTTCTTTGAGGCGATCTATTTGGATTTTAAGAGAGGACTCACAATCGACCGTGAAATTGACGATGTGAAAAAACAGGTTCAACGTGAGATAGATACCATCCGAGACTTGATGGATTCATACGATTACAGGAATTCGCCTCAGGGATGGAACCGGCCTTACCAGCTTCATCGCCTTCGCAGAGCCCTTCGCATACACTACTTAGCTCTGAAGATACGTGATACTGCACCAAGTCCCTCTGGGTTGAGAGAGCTCACTTGGGATCTCGACTCCAATGAGGAGTTATTTTGATCATTCTCCCACAAGAAGAACTTCTATTCTTCTATTTCTTGATTTATTATCAAAATCAATGAAGGTTATTTGTTGCCACGTACCTAAGGTCAGCTTCTCGTTAACGAAAGGTATTGTAAGGCTGGGTCCCAGTATTGAAGCTCTGATATGTGAATGTCCATTACCATCTCTCCATCTCAAATGATGTTGATAGATCGCTTCCTGAGGTGCGATTCTTTCCATAGCTATTGGGAAATCTTGTATTAGTCCTTCCTCATATTCTATAGTCGTAATCCCTCCAGTTGACCCGGGACAAAAGACAGTACATATTCCGGTGTTCAAACCACTCTCTAAAACAACACTTGAAATTTGGTCAGATATGTCTATCATATCACAATTCCCATTGGTTCTCACTTCAATAGTTGAATGATATGTTCCCATAAGTACCACCTATGATTCTAAACAATGCAAGCAATCTCTAATCTAACTCATTCCATACTTGGAATCACCAAGTCTGATTAGCTTCCGCAGTCTTTCTCGGATGTCCAATAGGTCATCTTCTCGCTCTTGAAGAGCAAGTAAAGCAGCAATATATTTGTCCTTTTGAATAGCTTGGATGACTGCCATTGTAGCCCTCATAGTCGGATTTCTGTTGATTCTAGAAATCTCATCCATTTCCTTTACGATGTCATCTAGACGTCGTTTGTTGCCTTTCCTTTTGTTTGCGAATATCGTTTCATAAACCAAAAATAGATCTTGAAAAGCCTCATTCTCTTCCCCAGCTGCTCTGAATCCTCTTGCAGATCTCTCTAAAAGTTCAGTGGCCTTCTCTCGAATATCTGTTTTATCGATACAGAGAGCTTCACGACCAGCAGTACGGGTCCATACTGTAGCTAATTCATTAACCTCTAAATTCTCATAGAATTTCGCAGCTTCTTCAGCTTTTTCACTTGCAATCCAATGGAATGATTCTTCTCGTTCTGAATCTCCAAGCTTTCTAGCACATTCTGCTGCCTTTGAGTAGAATCTTGAGCTTTCATCTGGGCTTCCTGCAGATGCATTCATGTCAGCAAGTTCAACATACAGCTCGATTGCTTTTTCCTGCTGGATTTTTGCTTCTTCCACTTTTCCAGCTTCAATCATGACCTCAGCCACCGATTCTAAAGATATTGCTTGAAGCTCTTTGTTCTCTCTCTCTTCTTCTTCCTTCGCTTGGTTAAGAAAGTAATCTATCACATCCCTGTAGATATCTGCGGATTCTTCATCGCTGCCCCACTTTTTGAGGCACATAGCCTGGTATCTTAGATAGGTTTTTTCTGATTCTGTGTCTTGTGCTTCAGCGGCTGCCCTTGCTAGCTCCTCAAAGAGTTCATTAGCTCGTTTATATGCCCATCTGGCCTTCATTGTACTTTGTAGTTCTGAAAACATGTCTCCTGCCTTTACTAGAAGCGGAGCGACTACTTCCGGTTTTCCCTCCATCTTCACATATGCTTCTGCAGCCTTGAACATTGCTTGATTTCTAGCTGAAGTCAATCTTTCAAACTTGTAGATTTCTTGAGCTGCATCATAGATGTTTCCTGCTTTCTCATACAATTCAACCGCTTCGTAGTTCTCTCCAGCATCAATCATCAATCTAGCAGCTTCCACAAATTCGTCTTTTGACTGATATAATTGAGCTACTTCGGCCAATGCATTTCCAACTTGAAGAAAGTCCCCTTTCTCTTTTGATTCTTCAGCCCATCGCATAGCTGTTCTGATGGCTCTCTCATTCACTCGTGATCCGAGCTCATCATCACCTAATGAGTAGTATATCCTACCAACTTTCTTTACCAGCCCAACAGTATCCTTTAGCTTGCCTTCCTCTTCTCTTTTGTCCGCAAGACTTTCTAATGCATCTGCGGCTTTGAGTGTGATAGAATCCTTCTTTTCATCATCTGCAAAATCCACTGCGCGGAAGTAGAACTCGGATGCACTTCCAAACTCGAGAGCTTTTAGCGATATATCCCCTGATAAGACATTAAGCCGTACAATCTCTGAATGCACTTCATCCTTACCCAACCTCATGTATTCCAATGTGGCCTTTTCTAATAGAGAAAGACACTCATCAAGAAGATGCATATCACGGGCTAGTATCCCTGCCTTCTCAAAAATACGTGCAGCATTCTCATATGCTTTCTTTGCAGAGAAACTTTCAGCAACTTGCGTAAGCAGTTTTAGTGCAAGCTCTTTCTTATCCTCCTTAATGGCTTGCATTGCTTTCTGGAGTTTCTCTTTATCAGATATCAAGTAAGTCACCTAGGAGGATTCTACAATATGTTCATCGTTTTCAACTAATATCTTCCTGATATTGATTGTCATGAGGTACTAGCTTGTTTTTCCAAGCGCAGAAGACTCATATACCATTCATGAGAAATCCGTTTTGGTAAGGGAAGTCTATTGAGCAATGGACAGAAAATCCGGGTGGGTCTAATTGGTACCGGAAATATAGGGAAAATCCATCTTACCGGACTTGCATCAATTAAAGAAGCAAGGCTTCTCAATTTAGAGATTACAGCTCTGTGTGATATAGACGCTGAGACTTTAGCTTCAACAGCTGAGCTTTTTGAAGTACCAAATATCTATGAGGATTATCTTAATCTAATACATTCTCCTAATGTCGATGTCGTCTATGTTTGCACACCAACAAACAAGCACATCGATATGGTCAAGGCAGCCGCAAAAGCGGGAAAGCAAATCTTCTGTGAAAAACCTTTAGCACACAGTTGTCCGCAAGCCACAGAAATGCTCGGCGTTGTAATGGATGCTAATGTGAAATCTGTAGCTGGACTTGTGCTTAGATATGATCAATTCCTTTTGTATGCCAAGCAACTTATTGAAACTCATGAGTTTGGTCAACCGATGTTGGCTCACATTCGTGATGACCAACGATTCCCAATCGATTACATATATTATAGCAAATGGCGTGGAGTGAAGTCTCAGGCTGGGGGTGGAACTCTGATTGAGCACAGCATCCATGATATTGATGTGCTCCGATGGTTTTTTGGGGACGTTGAAGAAGTCTATGCAAAAATCAATCACTTCTCTGGAAAGGAAGTTGAAGATCATGCTTCTCTGATTATGACTCATAAGAATGGTGCAGTCAGTACACTTGATTCAATTTGGCATTGGGTTGATAGGCCGAATGAAAGAAGCATTGAGTTCTTCTTTGAGAAAGGTTACTTGGGAATTCGCTTGGAATCAGGAAAGCGTTACTTGGAATATCAACTACTTGATGAGCAACCCATAAGGATATGGCAAGAAAAGGCTGATGATGCTCTTCTAGAGTATCTGGGATTACACTCAAAGAATAATTTGTCTCAAGATGCTATTGAGGCTCTTACATCTGTTGGGCCAGAGAGATATGCGGCACTAAGCTATGCATTTCTATCATCACTGGAAACCGATGTGACACCCTCTCCTAGCTTTAAGGACGCTGTTGCTGCTCATGGTATAGTTGATGCAGCATATGAATCAGCGAATAAGAATAGGCCAGTAAGTATCTTGTAGATACGGTACTATTCTTAAGTAGACCTCGACACGAGAAGACGAACACTATGAAGCCAATCTCTTTAGATACCGTCAATCCATCGGAGTATGATGCAATAATCGCAGGCGGGGGAGCTGGAGGTCTCCTTAGCGCATTAGCATTGACCGCCTATGGAAAGAAGGTATTGGTTATTGAGAAGACTAACAGGCTTGGTGGTGTGTGGTATGGGTATTGGCTTGGAGGTTATCGCATTGATAATGGGCTACATGTCATTACACGAGTAAAACGTGGCGCATTCGCTCGATTCATGAGGAACTACCTCTCTCCACCTCCGGAATTTGTACTTCATGATGGATGGTATTTCCGTGTTCATGATAAGGTTGGCACCATCCCCACTAGTGTAGGTGAAACTTTACGTTGGCCTCTCACGAATTTCCGAGGTAGACTTGGCCTGGCAAGAATTGGTGCAAAAATAAAGACCATGAAGCTTGAGGAGATGAAGAAGTACAAAGACATCTCTTTTCTAGAATTCATGAAATCGAATAATGCGACAAATCAAGTTGTGTTAGATGTTATGCAATCGGCAATCTACATGGCTGCAGGAGTTGGAATTGATCAGGCATCTGCTTATGAGTCCCTCAGAACCCTCAAGGATACTGACAAGGAATCTGGAAAACTAGAGCAAGCAAAGAGGCTTCTATTAGGCAGTGACGAATATGACGAAGGCTATGTTATCGGTGGAATGGATGGATTACTCAATCGAGTAATAGACACGATCAATGGTAACTACATAATTGATGCTGCAGTTGAGAAGATCCACGAGTTGGATGGAGTAGTGACAGGGCTCTCAGTTATGGGCAAGAGAATTGATCATAACCTAATTATCAGCAACATCCCTCTCTGGGATATGCCTAGGCTAATTGATTCCAACTCCACTGATGCAAATTCATTCTTTATAAAATGGAGTTCACTTCAACCGACTCGAGGTATTACTCTTTGGCTCGGTCTGGATACTATTGTAATTGGCGATCGAAAGAATCGTGTGCTTGTTCATCCCAATCCTAATAGGTGGTTTGTATCAATTTCCAGTTTTGATCCCTCAAGTGCGCCTGAAGGAAAAGAGCTAGTCGCAATGGCGATGATGGCGATTCCAGGTAAGAGTGTCGATGAACAAGTTGCGATCATGAAATCACATGGGTTTGAGAAATACTTCCCTGAAGTACTTGAGCACATTGAGATGGAACATGTTCAAATGTCCTATGCAACTAGAGCTGCGCTGATTCCCGGGCAGACTGATCTGGACCGTCCTGGTCCAAGGACACCTATCGAAGGTCTCTATATTGTGGGAACTGATACTGCAGGGTCAGGAGTAGGTCTGCAGCAGGCAGCTAATTCTGCAGAAGGGGCCCTTAATGCAATGAAGGATGCTGGAGCTATATAGTCCTCTTTACCATTTATCGTCGTTACCCGTTGTCGCACAGTATTATTTTATAGAGTGAAGTCCCATTGCCAATGCTATGGCTGTAACGGAATTCACTCTATCAATCGCTCTTTCACTATTAGGTCTCTTCATCTCATTCTTCGTGGGCACATGGGGTGGCAAGACGGACAGATTGATGTTCCCGTCACTTGTCGTTTTCGGTTTAGTGATTCCAATAATCATCTCCGTCCTTTACGGATATCTGAATCCACTGATTATCATCTTTGATTGGCCGACGCACATTGTCGTACCCCAAATGGCTGTCTTTGCTGGATGCATCACAGGTGGCTTTCTAGGTCTGAAAGCTGGGAGGATTTGGCAAGAAGACAATGATAGATCGTGTTTGCAATGCCAACTCATTCCTATCACGCTATTGCTATTGATTTCGATGTTTGTTCTATTCCTTCAATGATTCTATATCTTGGGTTTTGATGCCTTGAGTGAAAAGAGCCAAGGAATGCTAACCATACCATCAGGGAGAATGTATCTCCCATTGTCATCCTGAATCATAAATGGTAGCCCCTGGTATGTCGTGAATGGGAACTCATTGAAGAAATCTATTCGCATCCCAACTCCTGCAAGCACATTGATTATTCTTGAGATACTGTGGTTCCACTCGAAGGCCTTCTTCGGTTCCATCTTCTTCTCCGGATTCGAATAGGTGTTGTCTGAGATGTAGCTTATGGGTTCCTTCCCTTGGAAGTATGGATATCTTACCCTGAGCACCGGTTCCTCGCACTCATCATCAAACACATAGCCAAAGGGATGGAATTCTCTGATATAGAAGAACCCTCCCGGTTTAAGGAAATGATCGATTATCTCCGCCCACTTCTGGAGATCATTTAACCACATGATAGCTCCGCCTGAAGTGAACACAATATCGAATTGACCATCTAGATGCTCAGGCAAATCATAGATATTCGCTTCAACGAATTTCGTTTCAAGATTTGCCTGTTTCGATAATGAACGTGCGAGCTTTATCGCTTCTCCTGAGAAGTCAACACCAACTGCTTTTGCACCTCTTCTTTCCCAAGACATTGTGCCCAAGCCAAAGTGACACTGAAGATGTAGCAACGATTTCTCAGAAACATCACCTACCTCCTCAATCTCAAGAGGATCTAAGGTGTCTTCACCCTGAAGAAATCCTTTAACATTATAGAATTCGGATTCCTTGTGGATTTCGACTCTTGCATCCCATAATTCCTTGTTCGCCTTGAAGAACTCATCCATTATTTTCTAGACTCCACCCCAAAGTAAGGAGTGTTTCTCAAAGAAGTATCGGTCTTGTCTTGAATTGTTAATAGCGAAACAGTTTTGTTGGGCTTCTGCTGCGCTGAAGGTGTAAAAAGAGTACCTTTGTTGAGGAGTCTTTCAAAAATGCCCATGATTGAGATCAGATGGCACGGTCGAGGTGGACAGGGAGGCGTTACCAGCGCTGAACTACTAGCAAAAGCTGCATTCATTGATGGATACAAGGGTGTCCAAGCATTTCCCTACTTTGGAGCTGAGCGGCGTGGAGCTCCAGTCAAGGCATTCACTAGAATCTCTGATAAACCAATCAATGTACGAAGCCAGATTTATACACCAGATATTGTTGCTATATTGGATCCCGGTATCGTCGATTTAATCGATCCCATGGAGGGTCTCAAGGAGAACGGCATAATCGTCATCAACACTCCCAAAGCTCCTACCGACTTCCATTACGGTTCTGCTAAGGTGTTCACTTATGATGGAACTGGTATCGCATTGAAGCACAATCTGCTTGTTGCAGGTTTGCCTGTTGTTAATACAACAATGCTAGGTGCTTTTTCAAAAGCAACAGGTTTAGTCAAGCTTGAAACCGTTCAAAACGTCATCAAAGAGAAGTGGCCTGGAAAAGTTGGCGAACGGAACGCTGATGGTGCAAAGGAAGCCTATGATACCTGTACTGACAAATGAAAAGAAATAATCCGCAGATGGTAGCCTAGAGCTGGCTACCATTGGTCTGTCTTGATTCTATGCGAACATCCGTTCATATCCTCTTCGAGCAGCCTCTCCACGGCGTTGCCCTTCGTTATGCTCAGCAACCTCGTGCATCTTCTGTTTGATTAGATCACCACTCTTCTGGAGTTCCTCCACCTCGGCTCCAACATGATATAGTCTATTTAAAGCCTGCAATAATTTGACTGCTCCTTCTGGATCTGGGACCATTGTAATCGCAGGAGTAAGTAATGCGAATCCCACCATAGATCTGCACAAAGTTTCTGATAGAATGGAACCTGATATCCCAGAAATGATTCCTTTCTGGAAGATTTCCATCTCCTTATCATCTTCAAGCTCAGCAATTTTTTCCTCTTCTGCGGCATACAAAACCTTTCTCTCATGTGGGATACCCTGAACAGGAATGCCGTCTAACACAACGGTTTCCCTTACTCCTAGAGTTGCTGCCCAATCCAGCAGAACTGAGCTTACATGGTACATCCCTTCTTCTGCTACCATGAGCTCGGTTGTGACAACTAACAGATTGTTCTTTTCACTTGCATAGATACGGAATGGATGTCTCAGTCTACCGTCGATAAATACTGCAGCAGAAGGCATATACTTAGATCTCACATGCGCAATCTCTTCCATCTTGAATTGATCAATAATCGCATTTGCTGCAATCGTTCCTACAACACCTGCCGATGGGAAACCACAGATTAGAAGAGGTTTCTCCATGGATACCTCTTTGGTCTGCACTATTTGTGCTTCAGGAGCACCGAGAACCTTTACCGCACACTCATCTTCTTTCAATTATTCCACCTCTTCTATATGCTATCATTATAGGGTCATTATTAAGTTTGAGCAAGCACAAATATTCATGCTCTGTTTATACTTAGACTGCTGCCAATGCCTTTTTAGAATGTTTGTGATTGAGAATGTAAGAAGATTAGAGAAGTGTGGATTCCATGAAGTATAGAACCAGTGATATCCGTCCTCCTCCTATCGTTAAATTAGCCGAAGCTGCAAAGAGATTCATGGGCTCATCTAACTTCATAGATATGGGACAAGGCCTTCCTGGACACGTGCCACCGAAAAGTGTGATTAGTGCAATAGCTGAAAAGATAACGCACCCTTTGGCTCATCGCTATACTTCTGATCAGGGTCATCTCGAACTGAGGGAGGAACTTGCGCTCTATCTGCGTCAACACTCTGGAATTGATGCTGACCCTGAAAAAGAGATGACTATCACAGCTGGTGGAAATCAAGCATTTGTGGGAACCATCCTCACTCTGATTGAGCAAGGTGACAATGTCATCATGCCTTCCCCCTATTACTTCAATTCTGTTATGGCTATCAAACTCGCTGGTGGTACAGTAACAGAAGTTCCAGTTGGAAGTGACTTCATCCCTGATGTTTCAGATATCAGAGCCGCAATCACTGATCGTACAAAAGCTATTCTACTAGTCAGTCCAAACAATCCTACTGGTGCTGTATATGATTCCAAAACTGTTGATCAAATCGTTGACCTTTGTTTAGAGCAAAATATCGCATTAATTTCTGATGAAGCATACTCAAGACTCGTCTTTGATGACGCCAAGCATTATAGTCCCCGAAGGCGTCGTGATGCGTTTGAGAATGTTATAACGATCGGTAGCTTCTCAAAGGATTTTGGTATCAGCGGTTGGAGAGTTGGTTATGCAATAGGGCATAGTGAGTTCATGGAAGAATTCCTCAAAGTCCAAGATACAATTTCGATTTGCGCTCCAACGGCAAGCCAGCTTATCGCTCTGGAATCATTGAAGTCTGATATGAGTTGGGTTGAAGAAGAGCTTCGGAGACTCTCATTATTGAGAGAGTTTGCCTATCTTCGAGCGCGTGAAATCGAAGCATTTGAGATTACTGAAACAAAAGGAACATTCTATCTATTTCCTAAAGTAACAGGTTGCAATGATTCTCGTGAACTAGTATTAGATATCCTGCAATCGGTCGAAACCCTTGTTCTACCTGGAAGTATCTTTGGTGATGCTGGTGAAGGCCACGTTAGAATCTCAATTGGACCTTTAACACCTGATGCAGTTGACGAAGCTTTCAATCGTCTCGCAGATTTCTTTACAACTTACAAGTCTGAATAGGTATCCCATTCCCAGTCAGTCACAGCCTCATTGAGGTAATCGTCCCACTCTTCCATTTTGAGATGAATGAACTTCTCAACTATCTCTCCACCAATTGCATCCTTTATCACATCATCACTGTCAAGAGCCTTCAAAGCATCCCCTAAATTATCAGGTAACGCTGTAATTCCGAGCTCTCTCATCTCCTTTTCAGACAATGCGAAAATATCCTCGCTTCGAGGTTCTGGAGGTGTGAGATTATGATTAACTCCATCCATACCTGCTGCTAGTAATGCAGCAAACAATAGATACGGATTGGCCATGGGATCTGGTGACCTAAACTCTACTGCTGCCTTTTTGCTTGAAGTGAAAAGAGGTACTCTAATCAAGGCTGTTCTATTCATCATTCCCCATGAAATATAGACAGGTGCTTCGTGATGCGGCACTAAACGTTTGTATGAATTTACAGTTGGATTGGCAATTGCTGTTATTGCAGGTGCGTGCTCTAATAGACCTGCCACAAAGCTCTTAGCGGTTTCAGACAGGTCTGCTGTCCCATCAACTCCAAAGAGATTCTTGCCATCTTTCCAAAGTTGAAGGTGGCAATGCAATCCACTTCCTGCTGCACCTGCAAATGGTTTAGGCATGAAATTCACTTCAATACCTGCATCTTGAGCGACTGCTCTGGCAAGATTCTTGAAAGCTACTAAATCATCAGCCATTTTTCTAATATCTTCATAATCAATCTCGATCTCTTGTTGGGACTCTCCAACTTCATGGTGTGCTACTCTTACGCTAATTCCAATATCTTGAATCAAGTTTGCTATCTCAAGAAGGATTTCTGCACCTGGGTTTGCTGGAAATGTATCAGCATATTCACCTTCATCGAACTTCTCTCCATCTGTTGTGACAAAATGGAATTCTGGCTCAACCTTTGTCCTCAGTGAAATATTCTCAGATAGAAGATTCTTACACACTTGATGAAGGACACCTCGGGTATCGGTGGGATAGAAATCGTCTCCTTCATCCCCTTTTTCCTTCACGAAACACATGACTGCCGCAGTTCTGATTAATGTATAGGGGAGTTCAATCAGAGTTGAGATATCGGGCTCTAGTCTTAGGTCTGAAGCTTCTACTCTTGATAATCCTAGAATAGAACTACCATCTATGCTTGTACCATCTTGGAAGATTGGATCCCTTCGTAGCTCTTCAATTGTGTCAACCGGACTACAAGGGACTATCATAGCTTTAAGTCTACCAAGTATGTCTACGATTCTAAACTCTACGTATCTGATCTTATCTGACATTTCATGTGGCCCCTGCTGAGTAGGCGACATGACGCATACGTACAGCTATTAAAAACCTGCTTTGTGAGCTTGTTTATCCCCAAAGCTCTTTGTACCACGCCTCAGCTGCATCTCCTAACTCTAATAGGATAGAGCCTGTGGCTACACTTACTTCTTCGCCCTCTTTTATCTCGAAGTTCATTGCTGCTATCCTAATCCCTTTCTTTTCTAGGTGTACATTACCTATATTCCTTGCATGCAGTCTTGCATTTATTTTACCCCCATCCATCACAAGCATTAGATCTTCATACTCTATGTTGCATTTCATCTTGAATTTCTTCTCATTGAATTCACCCATGTGGATTTCTAAATTCTGAAACTCTGCTTTAACATCTTCAGCCATCATTTTCTACACAAGATGGAACGAACTGCTTTTCCTTTTGAACTTCATGATTAACGAAGATTTCTCATGCATAAGATACAAACCAATTTGGAGCATACATGATTTTTGAGGATAATGAGAAAAGGATTGTTTATTGGGACTAGTGGATGGTCCTACAAGGATGATTGGAAGAGAATATTCTATCATTCTATCACATCAATGATGCAGCAATACTTCTCCTATTTTGACACTGCTGAAATCAATTCTACATTCTATTCATTACCAAGTCAAAAGGTAGTTGAAACACTACGCTCAAATCTTTCAGAAGGCAAGTTCTTGACTGCAAAGCTCCCAAAATCAATAACCCATGAAAATAGATTGCAATTATCTGGGGAAGGAGCATCTTTGTTGGATGAGTTCTTTGAGAGAATACAACCTCTTGAATCTAAGATTGAGGCGCTTCTTATACAGCTACCCCCTTGGGATATCATATCAATGGGTGATTTGGAATCATTTCTTTCTGTCCTCAATTCGTCCTATAGATATGCTATCGAATTCAGGCATGAAAGCTGGCTAACGTCTAAAACCTGGAATCTACTTGATCAATATCATATCGCACATTGTGTTGTTGATGAACCCAAGCTGCCAATTGATACCCGAGTCACTACTGACTTCTCCTACATTCGCTGGCATGGACATGGAACGGAGATTTGGTACAAATATCGATACTCTCTTGAAGAATTGGAAAAATGGAAAAATCCGATAACTGATATTAAGGAACAAACTGATACGATTCTAGGATATTTCAACAATCACTTCTTTGGATATGCGCCATTCAATGCACTACAGATGCTACAAATATTGGAAATGATCTCACCACTCCAACAGCAGAAACTAGACCGGATGAGGGAGATATTATCCCAAGAACAAACTACGTTGGATACTTTTTAGCTTTGGAAAGTCACTATCTCTTGAAAGTCTTGCAAAGGATAAATAATAGTCACTTATTGTGTCCTCAAGTTGTGCCCTTCTTTTAAATAGTAAAATTCCGAGATTTCTATAGATAATTTCGGTGTGAGGTCACTGGATTCATATCCGTTGACTGTGTACAGGAAATGAGGTTTAAAATAATGAAACCAATAGATGATGACACCACCTCAGGGGATGCATCTGATGAATCGGACGAATCCTTCGATGTGGAAATACGAATTCCAAGGCGACAAAGGTCAGGAAAACACCGGTCAAAAGGAAAGGAATATGCTTCTACTTTTGGATTTATTGCATGGGTTGCTTTCACGATCATTTGGCTATTCTTCTTTGCTAGCGGCTACACAATCTTTGAGAACATAGCTATTGTGTTCATCGCTTTGCTGATACTAGGTGCAATTGTTGTTGGGATTTGGATACCTTCAGTTGAGGGAAAACGTCCCAAAGCTAGTGCGATGAGCGGAATCGGATGGATAATCTTTCTAATTATTTGGATTATCTTCTTTGCTGGAAGCTTTGGATTCTATGAGAACATAGGGATTGCTATAGCTTCACTACTCTTTGTTGGATTGCTAAACATGCTTCTATGGATGCCACGACATGGTGAAACTGGGGATGCGAGAGTCAGCGGATCAGCAGCTTTAGTCTGGATGATATTCATTGTACTATGGCTTCCCTTTGCTAATGACTTCTCTGCTACTGTTTATAATATCACATTCTATCAATCTATAGCTATTGTCATAGCGTCGATCTTGATTACGCTAATCGTGATAATTGCTCCATGGTGGGACAGGATGGAGATCTCCACTGGCAGACAAGTTTCAGTTGGAAGTCGACCAAAAGCCACTGTGGGTATGTTGTATATCTGGCTCGCTACATTGATCGTTTGGATGTGGTTCATAGCAGATACATACACTGGATATCAGAATGTTTCGGCAGTTCTCATCTCTTTTGCTATCTTCTGTGGTATAGTACTTGCGATGTGGTATTCATGGACTCGCGACCAGGATGAAGGTCCTGAGAGTTGGCTCTCTATCGGGCTCTCATTCGCTTGGGTGATTATTATCGCCCTTTGGTTCTGGTTCTTTGCAGACTACTTCGATGCATACCAGAATATCGCAGTCTTCCTAGCTTCACTACTAGGAGTTGCGGGTATCGCTGGTGCAGTTCAGTGGCAAAAGATACGAGACTTCGAATCTATGGATTGGGAGGATTAATCAAAAAGCGTGGTAGGACTCTCCTACCATCCTCTCTTTTTTTGTATTGCCCTAATACTCAAATTAGTGCAACTCACATTTCAAAAGGATATTAAATGAGTACTCTCAATACTCGTAATAAAATGCAAGACCAAATGGAAGACGAATGTGCGTACTGTAAGAAGCCAAGGAGTCAATGGACAAGCCGACTACGTTGGAGGAGTGTGAAAGGCGAGATATATTGTTCCTCTAAATGCTATTTTTCAGCAAACTACGACACTCAGTTGCAGTTATCGCGAATACTTGCAGGTATTGTTTGGGTCTTTGGAGGCATCTTGATTATTCTACTAATATCTGATATGAACGAATTCACGACAGCTGTAGCTATCTGGATATTTCTTCTTCTGTTTTTCTTTTCGGCCAGTCTTTTCTATCCACTCCATACTGCGAAGAAAAGATCGTCTACACCACTGGTAGAATTTTTTGTCCATCTCGAAAGCCTAGTATATAGTTGAAAAATCAGAGAGTGGAATATTTGATAAGATTCCGAGAATATAATATACTATCGATGGTTATGCTGGTTGATTTATCACTCGCTACTACTCCTCTTCTTCTCCTTCAGAGCATACTAGAATCTCTTCCTCTCGTTTTGATAGTTAACCTATTGTTTCATGTCATTCTCATCTTTGTTTTTCTCGGAGCTACTTGGAAACGAAATAACTCGGATTTAGGCGTATTAAAAGTCGGAAAGGTTATGCTTTTTCTTTACATTGCATTTCTGGTAATTGATGCTTTGATCTACATTATTGGGATACTACAGGGAAATATACCTTACATGCTGGTCATCCTTAGTAATCCGGTTTTGTTCTTTATCTTCCTTGGTCCTCCTGCCGCACTAATGTACTTTGATCTCCAATTGCAGGAATCCTCAGGACTCCTCGGTTCGCTATCTAACTATGGTTTGGCTTTGCTAGTCTGGTTGGTAGTGATAATTATAGCTGCAGGTTTTACCACCGTCCTCTTTCTTGGTTCGACTTAGCTCTCTAGTTGTCTTCCTACCTGCATCGATGAATCATATACCGACCCGAATATTCGCATCTTGTCATTGTGACTACAAGAGTACTCAGTACTCATCTTTAATATGAAAATCATTGCCATCTCGAAAGCCTAATAAGCAAACACCAATGGTTGACGCGAGTCAGGTGGTCATTCTATGAGCTTCGACGTAACTGCAGAACCATTTGTGAAATCGCCTAATGATGCAAAACCCCGACGAGGTAGAGGGTTTACTAGCGGAGAACTAAAGGATGCTGGGCTATCAATAAAGGAAGCCCGAGATATGGGACTGCTAGTAGATGTTCGAAGGAAGACCAATCATCCTGAGAATGTAGAGATTCTGAAGAACTATGTAAAAGAAATGGAGCAGCTTGTTGAAGCAATACTAGCTGAAGAAGAAGCTAAGCCCACCATTTCTGATGCCATCGCTGAGCTGTCCTCTCTAAAAGTGGTTAAGAAAGCCGATGCTGAAGCCTTAGCTGCAGCAGGAATAACCACTCTAGAGGATCTTGCCTATTGTGAGATTGACAAGGTCGCTAAGAAATCCGGAATCGATGAAGAACGGTTAACAGCTATGGTCAAAGCAGCTTTGAAGAAAGGATAAGTAGAAGGAACACCTCAATGAAGGTGCAATGACCAGCTATAAGCCCCTCATTGAGAAGCTAAAGAAGCCTACCTCATTCAAGCAACCAGTTATTTTACCAGACTTCTTTCTAGATCATTTCGTGATCACTGACACATTTCAGAGATTTGTTGAAGGTATTGAAGCTCTAGCAAAACAAGGAGGTGGTAATCTCCTTGGTTCTCAACAGATGGTTCGAAGGGGAGGGAACTCAGCCAACACTGCAGCTGCATTACATGCTTTAGGAGCAAATCCAACATTGATTGTGACGACTGACCCACAAGGTAAGAAGCTCCTCGAATCTTTTCTCCCTCCTGATATGAACTTGGACCATGTGCATACGGATGGTCAACTATCCGCAACGGTATCAATTGAATTGGAATATGATAATAGAAGAGTCAATTTGATGGTCAGTGACAGTGGTTCAGCTTCCAAATTCACCTTTTGTGATTTAACGCAGAACGATTTGACTGCGATCGTTGAGAGCGGATTGGTATGTCTACTCAATTTGAACCATAATACAAAAGCTCTCGAGTTATCGAGAGACCTGTTTAGTTTTGCTAAAGAGAAAAGCAATGCAGTAACATTCATGGATGTTGGCGATCCGTCGGGAAATCCTGAAAAATTGGATGCTATCTTGAAGCACGTTATTTCTGAAGGCTTGGTTGATGTTCTTGGAATGAATGAGAATGAAGTTTCTTGGATTGCATGGTCTCTAAGCGGGAGGGTTGATTCTTGGCGACAAGATATGAAGGATCCAGCAAAGTGGATAGATGCCGCTAAGTATGTTTCGAAAGAAATAGGCGTACGAGTTGATCTTCATACTCCATTTTACTCAGCTACACTGAAAGGTGATGAGTTTATTGCTCAGCCATCATTTGAAATGGAATCAAAGATTCTTTGTGGTGCAGGGGATGCTTGGAATGCCGGTGCTATATATGGCATCCTTTCGGATTTGACTCAGAGCGAACGACTTGTTCTATCTAATGCTATAGCAGGACTCTATGTTTCATTTGGGACTGCAGAGCATCCAACAGTGAATCAGGTTATTTCCTTTCTAGAGAAAAAGCCAACTTGCTCCATAAATGGCACAAAATTACTTAAGCTTCAATGAGATTAGTCTGCACTGTATTCGCAGCAATGGGAAGTCTACGAAATATGGAATTAGAGAGAGTGCTGACAAAGCTCAGATATGACGAGTCCGTCAGAGGATACGCTCTTTTCACGAATGACGGAGCTCCTTTCCTTTCATTCTCTCTGCCAGATGAAACACTCCCAGTTATTCGTGGAACTATGAAGATTCATTCAGAATCATTGAAACTCATGAATGTAATGACTGGAGAAGGTATCGTAATTCTTGCTCGTGTTGATAAGAATTGGGTATTAGGAGTACTTTTTCTAAGTGATGAGTCCTTAGGTAGTGCTCTTCAAAAAACTCAGAACGTTCTTGAATTAATGGAAAGTGTAGAATTACCTCCGCCTCCTTCAGTTATAGAGGTTCCCAAGAAGCAATCAGAAATCGACACAACAACACAAACCCCAAGTAGTGAGGAAGTCGTCACTGTTTCAAGTGAAGAAGAAATCCTACCTCTTGATCAAATAGAGGTGCGTCATGGTTGTGTTGTCCATA